>NZ_JBSFPI010000003.1:0-339595 GCF_053588115.1 Nocardia sp. NPDC003482 | reverse complement strand
TGACACACTCAAATCCCGCAACAACCTCGCCACCGCCTTTCGAATGGCGGGGCAGCTTGGCAAAGCCATCCCGCTGCACGAGACCACCCTCCGCGATCGGGAGCGTGTCCTCGGCTCTGATCACCCTGACACACTCAAATCCCGCAACAACCTCGCCACCGCCTTTCGAATGGCGGGGCAGCTTGGCAAAGCCATCCCGCTGCACGAGACCACCCTCCGCGATCGGGAGCGTGTGCTCGGCTCTGATCACCCTGACACACTCAAATCCCGCAACAACCTCGCCACCGCGTGCGCGGCAGCGGGGCAGCTCGACAAAGCCATCGTGCTGTTGGAGGGCACCCTCCGCGATCGGGAGCGTGTGCTCGGCTCTGATCACCCTGACACACTCAAATCCCGCAACAACCTTGGCTGCGTGTGCGGGTCGGCGGGACAGATCGACAAAGCCATCCAGCTACTTGAGGTGACCCTCCGCAATCAGGAGCGTGTGCTCGGCTCCGACCACCCTGACACACTCAAGTCCCGGAACGACCTAGCCTCGCTCTACGAGGCGACGACGCAGCTCGGTAATGCCATCCAGCTTTATTAGCCGAAGTGGGGCAGTGCGTTCCGCTATGTCCCTTTCCGAAGGTCTGATCGGCTCGAACCACTGGCCGACAGGTGTTCTCATCGACCGATTGTTAATACCGATTTCAGTTCATAGAGTCAAGCGGCTGGTGTAGTAGCACAAGCGGAGGATCAAACGTGCTCTGGCGGAATGGATTCATAACTCTCCCGCAGGATCGGCATCAGTTCATGGACCGGCAAATGAAGGTGATCGATCGCGGTCACGGGTCGCACGCCGACCGCAGGGTTGGTCGCCACGGCACTGGCGAATCGGTCGAGTTGGGAGAGTGACGCGTTTAATGACCGTGTCTATGCTGCTGACCTGTTTGATGAGCTGCATGGTGATGCCGATCAGAGCCTCGGCTTGCGGCCAGACAAGAGCGCCGTCCTGAGTGATGAAAGCGATGTTGCTTGCGCGATTTCGTTGATCGTGCCGTCGGATTCGGCGAGCAGCGCGTCATCGAATCCAGCCCGCTGGGCGAGGGCACGGTAGTAGGTCGCGCCGAACAATGGCCGTAGCTGACCAGGGCCAGCGGGGCGAGGTCGGCGCCGGTGACCGAGGCGCCGCTCAGTTCCATCATGGGTATCGACGCTCCTGGCGTTGTTTGAGGGGTGGGAGCCTAGGTGGTGTGCTGTTCCCGCAGGTAACCATCCAACTCGGTGAGGAGAGGCGACCCATTCCAACACCCCATCGACGCTCGAACGGTCTGAATGCGTTCGGCGAGTTGTACCGAGCGATTCTGTCGGGCGGAGCTCGCGGCGGACATCAAGGCATTCACGGGTGGTTCGGGTTGGTCGGATCGGACGTAGGTGGTGGCAAGGTACAGAGCGGAGAAAGCGTTGTCGCGCACCATGTTCGGGTCATGGAGGGCGAGCGCTTGTTCGGCTCGTTCCACCGCTACGTCGGGGCGGTTCAGGTTCAGGTAGCACTGGCTCTCGGTGTGGGGTAGAAAGCCATCGTCGTAAAAGTAGGCCAATGATGAATTTGGCGGTGTGTCAGCGTTTTTCGCTCTGTCGTAGGTGGTTCGAGCGAGTTCCAGCGCCGCGACGCACTCGGTTTCGTCTCCCGCCTTGGCGTGCGCCCTGGCCAGTTGGTCGTAGGTGAACGTTCGCACCAACGGCTCGGCCCGCTGCGCAGCGCGGACCGCCGCCGCGGCGTAGGTGGTGGCGAGGTCGATCCGGTTCTGAGCCTTGGCGACATGGCTCATGCGAGCCAAAGTGAATCCGACGAGCGCGGGAGCGCCAGCCTCCTCGGCCGCGGCGTGCGCGATCTCGAAATAGCGCCAGGCGTTGTACAGCTGGCGGGAGTCCAGCGACAGCCATCCCGCCAAACCCGCGAACTTGCCGAAGACCGCGAGCAATTCGGGTCGCAGCCGCGTCGGGCAGTCCGCCCCCATGGCGTGCACCAGGCTCAGCTGCGCCCGCGTCAGGGCCAGCACAGCCTGTGCGCCCTGGATGTCGTCCTGGCGACGGCAGTAGTCGCAGATGCGGTCCAGGTGTTCTATGAGAGCGGCATCAACGCGTGAAGGGTCGTCGATGGCGCGGATCAAGCGCTCGTGAGTTTCGACACCACCCAATGCCAGGACCGTGACCGATCCAGTGAGGACTTGCAGAAACGTCTTGCGCTCCATGGGATCCCCTCCTTCCCGCCCGGAGAACTCCCTCTCTACGGTATCCGGGTCGCCACGACACCGAATCAGGAATCGAGCGCGAGCCACGGATGCGCGAGCAGCGCGTGCCACGCACGCTCCCACGGAAAGAGGTGGATATAGTTCGCCCCTGTCCCCGGCTCGTGCTGCTTGTAGACCTCGTCACCCACCAAAACCGTTACGCCCCAATCGGATAGCTTGCGTATCGCCTCCTGGATCGCGGGGAAGTTGATCTGCGCCCAGTTGGAGAAAGGCATCGCGACCACGGGCTGGCGTTTGCCGACAGCTTCGACCAACAGGCCCAGCGGGAGCGTGTCAGAGATTCCGGCTGCCCATTTCGCCAGGGAATTGCAGGTGATGGGCGCGACGATCATGGCGTCCGCTAGAGGAAGGACGTCCGGTGCGTCGGGCTCTTTGTACTGACTGCGCACCGTGTGTCCGGTCTTGGTGGACAGTGCGGCGACATCGATGAAGCGCCGACCGTCCGGCGAGGCGACGACGCAGACGTCCCAGCCGTCGGCCTGCGCGAGATCGACCAGTTTGCCGACATCGACGGCGGCGGGCGAACCCGTCACGATCGCGTACAGGACGGGTGCTCCTTGGTCGTTCATCGTCCCTCCGGACTCATCGGCTGATGCCGCACCAGGCGGCGAAGTCGATCGTGATGCTGAGTTGGGTTCTCACAGAGCCGAACTACCCAGAACACCCACACGTTGGGCGAAGGCGCGCAGTTTGTTGTGCCGGTCGTGGTGCAGCAGGACACCGAGGACGTTGCGTAGCAATGTCTGGTACTTCACCCATTCCTCGCCGCCGATACGTTCCGCGGTCAGCAGCATGTGGAGGGCGGTTTCATGTTGACCGAGATTGGCTGCGGCGGCGGCCTTGTCGATCAGATGACGTCCCTGGGAAATGGTGGTCATGTCCAGGCCGCCTTTCGGCATTCTCTTGGCGGCGGTCATCGCCTCTACATACTGCTCCGACGACACATGGATATCGACGGTCTGCATGACGATCTGGGAAGGGCCGAAATTGGTTTCGTAGTACTTGGTTTCACGACCGAGGCGCTCCGCCCAGCGCTCCGCCTCTCCCGCGAGGGCCAGCGCCTCTCGTACTCGCTGGCCGCGTCCGGCGGCGACGGCGCCCTGTAGTAACAGGCCGCCGTGCACTGACAGATGCTGGTCGGATACGTCGCCGCGAGGCTCGGTATCTTCCGCGGCCTTCAGCACGACGTCCTGCGATTCGCGGTACCGGCCCTGCACCAGGAGTTGCCAACCGATGCTTCCTCGTACGGTTGCCTCGAGCAGCGGATCGTCGCCCTTCCTCGCCTCTTCCAGGGCCGTGCGTATGGCTATCCATGCCGGGTCCGGCTGGCCGAGATGGACGAGGGTGCATGCCGCCAGATAGAGCATGTCGGCGTAAAGCTCATGTGCGCGAGGCTTTTCCGTTCGGCGTGCGGTGGCGCGCAAAGTGGAGATGCCCGCGGGCAGGTCGCCGGTCAGCTTCTCGAAACGCCCGAACCAGTAAGCGCCCCAAGCCTTGTCCACCTCGCGTTGTGCTTCCGCGAGTGACAGCGAAGCGGCCTCGGCGTCACTCGTCAGATCATCGATGGGCGTGAGGGCTCTGCGCAGGGCGATGATTCCCGCGTCGAGGTCCCCCGTGGGAAACGCGGGCCTGTTACCGACAAGATCGTCGATGCTGACATCGAGGGCCCGGGCGATCTTCTGAAGCACCGGCGTCGAGGGCATCTTCGTGCCGCCCTCCACCTTCTTGATGAATGACGTACTCACTCCAGTCAGCTCCGCCAGTCCGGCTTGAGTGATCAGCTTGCCGCGTGCGTGGCGGATGCGAGTGCCCAGCGTTTCCATGGGGATTCCTCCGGTGTCGGCCCTTGATCCGACGATAGCTCGGGGAGATCGCGGAAAGGGGCACCCTCGGTGTCCCTCCCTCCGGTTGGTTCCCGCTTACTGTCGTGGCAGCCGTCGTTCGGCAGTCTTCCGCGTTGGGGTTCGCACACCATTGCCGTTCGGTCCGGTGGTAATTCGATCAAATCCGAATTCGAGAGGATGAGAAATGCCCGCAGAAGGTTCCACCATCGCCCGTCGTGCCCTCGGCCGCCAGCTGGAGAAACTCCGCAAGGCGGCCGAGTTCTCCCAGAACCGCGCCGCAAAAATCATCGGAATCTCCCCCCAAACCATGGCCCGCCTCGAAGACGGCCTGTCCGTCCCGTCCACCAACGACCTCTACATGAACGCCCTGTGTGACCACTACAACGTCCCCGACGACCAGCGCCGAACCATTCTCGCGATGGCCCGGGAAGCTCGCGCCTCGTCCAGGAACGGCGGCGGCTGGTGGCGGGCCCACATGGACCGTCCCGCAGACGATTTCGATCCGCGCGTGTTCCTCGACGACGCCGCTCTGCGCCTGACTGCATGGCACGTCATCCTGCTGCCCGAGATCGTCCAGACTCTCGACTACCAGCGCGCGGTCGCCTGGACCGCCTGCCCGAACCTGCCTTCGCGCGAGATCGATGAGCGCCTCGAACGGTCCGCGAAAAGGCAGGGCCGACTGGAGGATTCCGCGTTCGCCGTGGAAATCTTTCTGTCCGAAGCCGCGGTCAGGGAGGAATGGGGTGGCCCGGCCGTCATGGCCGAACAACGTCGCCACCTCATCGAGATCGGCCAGCGGTCGAACGTTTCGATTCGTCTCGTGCCCTTCGAAACCCGCGGTCACCTCGGTGCTCTGGTGGGCTCCTTCGCCTTGCTCGAATTCCCCCTCCTGCCCCACACCCGCTTCGTCGAACGCCCGATCGTCCACATCGAGCAGTACACCGGCGACCTCTACCTGGAACGCACCGCGGAAGTCGACCGCTACAAATCCGCGATCACCGAGCTCAGGCGCGTGGCACTGAGCGAAAGCGATTCCGCTGCCCGGATCCTGGCGATATCAGACGGGAGCTGAACTCACATCCCGAACCGCAACAACATTCGCGCCGCCCCCCGCGGCGAGAACAACGACACCACCCGAATCACATGCACCGCATAGGGTTCCATCCGAACAGGCCGCTTCCGCACCGCCGTCACGATCCACCCGGCGGCCTGTTCCGGGGTCAGCGCGGGCAGCTTCGCGTAGTGCGCGGTCGGCGCGAGCATCGGCGTCCGCACGGCCGGGAAGTTCACCGCCGTCGTCGTCACCCCGCGCGGCCCCAATTCGGCGTCGAGGCAGCGCCCGAACGCCACCAACGCCGCCTTCGATCCCAGATACGCCGAGAAGTACGGCGAGGTCTCGAAGCCCACCCCCCACGTCCCGACATTGACCAGATGCCCGCTGCCCCGCGCCAACATACCGGGCAGCACGCCGAGGGTCAGCCGCACCGCCCCGAAGTAGTTGATCGCCATCGTCCGCTCGTAGTCGTGGAACCGGTCCAGCGACTCGGTCACCGGCCGCCGGATCGACCGCGCGGCATTGTTCACCAGCACATCCACCGGCACCTCGGACAGCCACCCCACCACCCGGTCGACCTCGTCCGGCACCGACAGGTCGGCGGCGAAACACGTTGCCTCCCCGCCCTTTTCGACGATCTGCTTGCGCACCAGCTCCAGCTCGTCGCCGCGCCGCGCGACCAGGTACACCCGCGCCCCCTGCCCGGCGAGCTCCAGCGCCGCCGCCCGCCCGACCCCGGACGAGGCCCCGGTGATGACGATGTGCATTCCCGCCACCGCCCGCCCGGCCCTGAATCGACCGGCGCGCGTGGGGGTTCGGAGCAGGGCGGCCGACGTCCTCATGGGATAGATACAACCACGTCACCGGGGCCACACGCCAGCAACGGCAGTTTCTTGCTAGTGCACCCGTACAACCCGCGGACATAACGTCTAACTCAGGCGAAAGTTCGCGGAGGGCACATGATCAGGATCGGACGTTGAGATGCACCCGGTACCGTTCTTTTCTCAGGCGCGTTCGTTCCGTGAATCCTGGCCGGAAATCCAGAAGAACGTCGACGCGGTTTTCGATCGCGGAAAGTATTCGCACGGAAGGCAGGTCGCGCAGTTCGAGCGGGCCGTCGCCGAATACACGGGGGCGGAATTCGCGGTCGCGGTGAACAGCGGGACCGACGCGCTGGTGTTGTTGTTGCGCGCGGCGGGCATCGGGCCGGGCGACGAGGTGATCGTGCCCGCCTACACGTTCTTCGCGACGGCCTCGGCGGTCGCCCTGGTGCACGCCACCCCCGTCTTCGCCGACATCACCGACACCGGCGATTACGCGATCGATCTCGACGCGGCGAGCCGACTCGTCACCGAGCGCACCCGCGCGATCATGCCGGTCCACCTGTTCCACCAGCTCGCCGACCTCGACGCGCTGACCGCCTTCGCGGACCGGCACGGCATCGACCTGCTCGAGGACAGCGCCGAGGCGATCGGCATGCGCTGGAACGGGATTCACGCCGGACTGCACGGCCGCGGCGGCGTGCTGTCGTTCTTCCCCACCAAGACCCTCGGCGCGCTGGGCGACGCGGGCATGGTGATCACCGATGACGCCGCGATCGCCGCCGACGTGCAGGTGTTGCGGCATCACGGGCGGATGGGCCGCACCGTCGACCACATCGCGGGCATCTCGAACCTGTCCGGCGTCTCGGGCACCAACAGCAAGATGGACGACATCCAGGCCGCCGTGCTGCTGGCGAAACTCGCCACGCTCGACGCCGACATCGCCCGCCGCGCGGAACTGGCCGCGGCCTACGACCAGCGGCTGGCCGGTATCGATGGGGTGACGCGCACGCCGCGGGTGGTGCGGCCCACCGCGCCGGTCTACTACGTCTACCTGATCGAGGTCGAACGCCGCGACGAACTCGCCGAATACCTGACCGCGCGCGGAATCGGCACCGAAATCTATTATCCCCGACCACTTCCGCTGCAACCCTGTTTCGCCGGGGAGCGGAATCGGCCGGAGAATTTCCCCAACGCGATGGCGGCCGCGTCCCGGGCCATCGCGCTGCCGTTCTATCCCGATCTGACCGAGCCGGACATCGACGCGGTGTGCTCGGCGATTTCCGAATTCTATCGAGGGGGCCGGTGATGATTCCCTTCTTTCCACCCGATCTCTTCGAACCGGATCGCGGCACGCTGCTGGAGGCGTTGTTCGAATTGGGGACCGGCGAACAGCAGAAATTCATTCTCGGCGACCGCACCGCCGAATTCGAGGCGGCGATCGCGCGGAGCACGGGCGCGCGGTACGCGGTGGCCTGCTCCAGCGGCACCGGCGGCCTCGAATTGTGTATCGCCGCACTGGGTCTGGGCCCCGGCGACGAGGTGATCGTGCCCGCCTTCTGCTGTCAGCCGGTGGCGAGTTGCGTCGTGAACGCCGGTGCCACACCGGTTTTCGTGGATGTCGATCCGTGGACGATGGTCCTCGACCCCGATGCCGTCGAGGCCGCGATCACCCCGCGCACCCGGGCGATCATGGCCGCCCACGTCTTCTCGATCATGGCCGATATGCCACGGCTGCAAGCGATCTCGCGGCGGCACGGGCTCACGCTCATCGAGGACTCCGCGGTCGCGCAGGGCGCGATTCTCGACGACGTCCCGGCCGGACGCTGGGGCGATCTGGGGGTGTACTCGTTCTTCCAGGTGAAGGCGATGGGCACCGCGGGCGAGGGCGGCATGGTCCTCACCGGGGACGAGACGCTGGCGAACGCCGTTCGGATGCACCGCAACCACGGCCAGGACGGCAAGACCCGCTTCCTGCACCACGTCATCGGGCAGAACAAGCGGTTCGACGAGATCATCGCCGCCTTCCAGCTGGCCCGGCTGGACGGCTTCGAGGAGCGTCTCGAGCGCCGCGCGCGGATCGCCGACTACTACACCGACCGCTTCGCCAAGCTGTCCGACAAGGGGATCCTCGCCCCGCCGCCGGGCCGCAACGGCCGCTGCTACTACGTGTACTCGCTGCTGGTGGACCGCCGCCAGGACCTGCGGGCGTGGCTGACCGAACGCGAGATCGGCACGCACGTCTACTATCCCGTGCCGCTGCCCGAACAGCCCGCCTTCGCGGCCTGGGCCGGAGAGGGCGCGTGGCCGCGCGCCAGGTCGGTGTCCGATCGCAATCTCGCCATCCCGATCTGGCCACACCTGAGCGACGCCCAGGTGGAGTACATCGCCGACAGCGTCTGCGAGTTCGTGTCATGACCGCCAAGGTGGTGGTGCTCGGACAGGGACACGTGGGTCTGCCGCTCGCCGTCGCGGCGGCCGAAAACGGTTACGGCGTCATCGGTTACGACTCCGACCCCGAACGCGTGCGCACTCTCGCCGGGGGCTTGTCGCCCATCCCGGACGTCACCTCGGCGCGCCTGACGGGCCTGCTGCACGCGGGCCGGTACCGGGCCACCGACAATCCCGACGAACTGTCCGGCTTCGATATCGCGGTCATCACCGTGCCGACCCCGCTCAACGCCGACCGGCTCCCGGACCTCGGGCATGTGCAGGCCGCCGCGACCGAGGTGGGTCGGCGGCTGCGGCCCGGCTGCCTGGTGATTCTCGAATCCACCAGCTACCCGGGCACCACCGAGGAGGTGGTGGCCCCGATCCTGCGCGCGGAGTCGGGGCTCGAGCCGGGCGCCGATTTCGCGCTCGGGTTCAGCCCCGAGCGGATCGATCCGGGCAATGTCACCTGGACGATCGAGTCCACGCCCAAGGTGGTGTCCGGCGTCGACGCCGAATCCCTCGCGCGCACAAGGGATTTCTACGGCGGCTTCCTGAACGAGATCGTGGCGGCGGGCACCCCGCGGGTGGCGGAGCTGGCGAAGGTCTTCGAGAACACCTTCCGGCAGGTGAACATCGCGCTGGTGAACGAGCTCGCCGTGCACGCGGACCGGCTCGGCATCGACGTGTGGCAGGCGCTCGAGGTGGCGGGCACCAAACCCTTCGGGTTCATGAAGTTCCTGCCCGGCCCGGGGGTCGGCGGGCACTGCCTGCCGATCGACCCGGTCTACCTGTACTGGAAGGTGGCCGAGGAGACCGGGCGGCCGTTCCGGATGGTGGAGCTGGCCGACCGGATCAACGCGGAGATGCCCGACTATGTCGTGAGCCGGATCGAGCGCGGGCTGGATGCCCGGGGAATCGCCTTGTCGGGGGCCAGGATTCTCGCGGTCGGGCTCGCCTACAAACCCAATGTCGCCGATGTGCGGTGCTCGCCCGCGCTCGAGGTGTGCCGCCGCCTGGTCGCCGCCGGCGCCGAGGTGCGCTACGCCGACGCGCTGATCGCGGAGAAGCCCGAGCTGTCGGGCCTCGCCCGCGGTGAGGTGACCGCCGAGGATCTGGCCGCGAGCGACGCCGTGGTGATCCTCACCGATCACGACTACGTGGACTACGACCTCGTCGCCGACCACGCGCCCTACGTCCTGGACACCCGGCGGCGGCTACCCGGCCGCCCGCGTGTCGAACTGCTCTGAGAGTGAATCGCCATGGCACGACCGATCAATATCGGCACGGTCTTCCACGACCACGCCGAGCAGGCGAAGCAGACGACCCTGCATCTGGACCGGCCGTTCGACATCGCCCCGGACGGCGGCCTGGTCTACGACGCCGCGGCGCTGGCCCGGCTGGTCGACGACACCGCGGCCTCGCTGTACGCCGCCGGGGCGCGGCCGGGCGACCGGATCGGCGTCGTCAAGGACAACCACTTCGACTTCGTGCTGCTCGCCGCCGCGGCCACCCGGATCGGCGCGGTCCCGGCGAATATCGCCGCCGCCAACAGCCTTCCCGCCGTGCGCGCGCTGCTGGAGCGGCTCGATCCGGCGCTGGTGGTGCTGTCGGCGAGCGTTCTGCGCCGCGCGATCGACGCCGGGGACGACGTGTTGGGCGACCGCCGCGCGATCGTGCTGCCGAGCGCGAGAGCGCACGTCGAACGCGCCGAAATACCGGGCATGGCAACGCCTTTGAACGACGTCCGCAATGCCGCCGCCGCGCCCGTCCGGTTCGTCGGCGACGACGAGCCGTTGTTGATGACCCACACCTCCGGAACCACCGGCGTCCCCAAACTCGTGGTGCAGTCGCCGCGCACGCTCGGCGCGGCGAGCCGCCTGGAACTCATGCCCATTCCGTTCGTGGTCAGCCGCCGCAAAGACGTTGTGCTGTCATCGATCTCGTTCGCGCACTGGCGCGCGATCACCTGGGCCATCGCCCAGACGAAATTCGCGCCGCACACCCTCGTCGCGGTCGCCGACCACGAACCGGACCGGGTGGGCGAACTGCTGGACCGGTACCGGCCGACGTGTATGGAGGCGTGCCCCAACATCTTCCAGCGCTGGCGCGGTCTGACCCGCACCCACGCCGACGCCCTGGCGGGAGTTCGCCTGTACATCAGCACCTTCGACATGGTGCATCCGCCGACGGTGCGCTCGTTCCTGGAGGTCTCGCGGCGGCGACTGCCGCTGTGGGTGGCGTCGTGGGGGCAGAGCGAGGTCGGCCCGATCTCCAGCGCCATCTTCACCCGGGGCCGGTTGCGCCGCCTGGGCAACCCCGTCACCAGCGATGTCGGCTGGACCGTGCCGACGGTGTCGCGGGTGCGGGTCACCGATCCCGAGACCGGGAAACGCCGGGGCCTCGGGCGGCCGGGACTGCTCATGGCGTCGAGCCGGGCCCGCTGCCTGAACTATCTCGGCGAGAGCGAACGCCACGACCGCAAGGACGGCGGAAAGTGGTGGAACACCGGCGATATCGGCTACCGCGACTGGCTGTGGCGGCTGCGGCTGGTCGATCGCGAGGTCGACATCATCCCCGGCACCAGCGGGCTCGCGCTGGAGAGCACGCTGCTGGACCGGATTCCGGAGGCCACCGAGGTGACCGTGCTCGGCGTGCCCGGACAGCTGCCGGTGCCGGTGCTGTGCGTGGACGGTGACCGGCTCGACGAGCGGCGCTGGTGCGCGGCGGTGGCCGATCTGCCGCCGCTGGCCGATCCGATCATCGTCCCGTGGCAGGACCTGCCCCGCACCGCGACGTGGAAGGTCCGCAGGCACGAGCTGCGCGCCTCGGTGCTGGGCACCGACGCCGTGTACGGCACCGGCCGCTGGACCTGAGGAAGGGAACACGATGACCGGAGTGGTCGAGACGAAGGACACGCGTCCCGGCGAGCTGGCGGCGCTGGTGGACGACGCCATGTCCCGGGTACCGGATGCCGTTGCGGCACGGCGCTTTCCGCGCTCGGTGCTGCGCGATCTGGGCGCGGCGGGCGTGCTGCGGCGACGCTGGCGGACCGAGGCCGGACCGGCGGGCGACGTGGAATACGGTGTGGCCCTGGGCGACGCGCTGAGCACCCGCGCGCCCGCGGGCATCGCCATCGGGGTGTCGCTGCACACCGAGACCGTGCTGTCGCTGCTGCACCGCTTCGCCGGTACCAGCGAATACCTGCACCGGCTGCGCGAGGCGGCACTGGACGGCACCCTGGTCGGCGCGATCGCGGCGAGCGAACCCACCGGCGGCAGCGATCTGTCGGCCGTGACCACGCTGGCCCGGCCCACCCCGGACGGCTGGGTGATCACCGGGGCCAAGAAGTACGTATCCCTCGGCGCGGTGGCCGATTTCGCGGTCGTGCTGTGCCGCCTGGCCGCCGCCGACGGCACGCCCACCGACCGGCACGCCACCTTCGCGGTCGAGTTGTCGAAGGCCGTGCGGGTGCGCGAACACGACAAGCTCGGCACCCACGCGCTCGACACCGTCGCCGTGGAGTTCCGGGACGTCGAGATCGGGCACGACGCGCTGCTCGGCCGCCGCGGTCTGGGCGTGTTGAACCTCAACTACGGCCTGTCCTTCGAGCGGCTGGCCATCGCCGCGCAGGTGGCCGGGGGTTGCGCGGCCGCCATCGGGCTCGCGGTCGAGCACGCCGAACGCCGCGAACAGTTCGGCTGCCGCCTGCGCGACCACCAGTATCTCGCCTTCCGTCTCGCCGAACTGAGCGCGGAGATCGAGGTGCTGCGCGGCGCGGTGCGAGATGTGGCCCGCCAGTTGATGTCCCGACCGCTGGACCGCGAATTGATTTCGCGGATAGCGGGTTTGAAGCTGTGCGCGGCGCGGGCGGGGGAGCGGGTGATCAGCGACGCCATGCAGACCTTCGGCGGCCCCGGCTATCTGACCGCCGAGACCCCGTTCGGCCAGTACTGGAACGACATTCGCGTCTCCCGGATCGGCGCGGGCACCGACGAGATGATGCTGGCCATCGTCAGCGACACCCTGCGCGGCGACGCCGAGATGTACGACCGCCTGATCAGGATCAGCCGATGACGGCCGCCGGAGGCGTCCTCGTCGCCGGGCTGAGCGGTCAGGTCGGCCAAGGCTTCGCCGAGGCCGCTCTCACCGGAACCGGCGACGCCGCAACGGATTTCGAGCTGCGCGCGCTCGTGCGGCGGCGGCAACGCCGCAACCTGGGCGGGGAATACGCGCCGGGCACGACCCGCATCACCCAACTGCTCGGCGACGTCACCCGGCCCGCGTGGGGGCTGGACCTCGACGAGCTGGCCGCGCCGGACGACATTCGCGCGGTGGTGAATCTCGCCGGGATCGTGGACTGGACCGCGTCGCAGGCCGATATGGACCGGATCAACTACCTCGGCGCGGTCACCGGGTTCGAGGTGGCCCGCGCGCTGTCCGAACGCGTCGGGCATCCGGTGCCCTACGTCTACGCGAGCACCGCCTACGTGGCGGGCACCCTCGGCGGCCGGATTCCCGAACAGCAGCACGCCCCGCACCCCGACCGCACCCCCTACGAACTGAGCAAATGGTTCGCCGAACGGCACCTGCTGCGCGCGGCGAGCGAGACCGATCACCCGGTGCTCGTGGCCCGCATCGGCGGGGTGATCGGCAGTTCGGCCTCGCGCTCCACCACCCGGTACAGCTCGCTGTATCAGCTGGTCGCACCGCTGTCGCGCGGGCAGCTGCCGGTGCTGCCGGTACGGCCGGGCGCGCGGGTCGACATCCTCCCGCGCGATGTGGTGGGCGAGGGGTTGGTGCGCCTGCTGTCCCGGGCCGCCGCGACCGACTTCCGCGCCTGGCGCGGCGGGGCGTTGGTGCATCTGTGCGCGGGCGAACAAGCCCCGACCCTCGCCGCCCTGCTGGCGCTGCTGGAATCCAAGGACGTCGAGAAGCGTTACCGCCCACCGCGTCTGGTCACCGCGTCACCGGGCGTGCTGCGCCTGGGCGAGAACGTGGTGCTGAAGTACGCGCGGTGGAGCCGGGAGATGGGCAACCGGCTGCACGGGCTGCGCTACGTGTCCATCGACCGCGCCTTCGAACGCACCCGGCTGGGCGCGCTCACCGGCGGCTGGACCCCGGCGGTGGGCGTCGACGAGATCCTCGACATCGCCTTCGGTCTCGACTCCGCCCCGGTCACAGACGATTTCGCCGGACTGCCGCTGGGGAGGTTCGCATGAGGGTCCTCGTCGTCGGAGCCACCGGCTATCTCGGGCACGCGGTCGTGCGCGCGCTCGGCGCGGCCGGGCACGACGTGATCGAACTGAGCCGGTCCGGTCGCGCCCGGGTCGGGGTCGGCGTGCGCGGCGACGTGCTGATGCCCGGCCTCGGACTCGATCCCGACGATCGGGTGCGGCTAGCGGATGTGGCGGGCATCGTGTCCTGCTTCGGTTCGGTGGGCATGGGCGCCGATCCGGCCGAGGTGGTCACCGTGCACGTCACCGGGACGCGCAATGTGCTCGACTTCGCGCGCGAGTGCGCGGCGCTGCGGCGGGTGGTGCACGTGTCGAGCGTGCTCGCGCTGGGCCGGGCGAGCGGCGAACTCGGCAATCGCGACCTGGCGCGGGGACAGACCTTCCGCAACTGGTACGAGTACGCGAAATACCGTGCGGAACAAGCGATTCGGCGGGAACGCGCGCTGCCGGTGACCGTGCTGCGGCTGGGCACGCTGCTCGGGGCGGCGCCCGCGCCGCTCGTGCCCCGGCACGGCGGTCCGGTGGCCGTGCTGCCGCACGTCCTCAGCGGGCTGCCCGCCATGCTGGAGCGCCGCGGCGAGTATCCGGTCTACGCCACCGACATCGCCGCCGCCGCGGCCGTGGTGACGAGCCTGCTCACCGACGACGCGCCGCCCGCGACCTACACCTATTTCGATCCGGAGCTGCCGACCATGGCCCGCGTGCTCGCCGAGCTGTGCCGCCCGTGGGGCGTGACCCCGAAACTCGTGGACACCGGGGGTTTGGCGCGGGTGGTGCAGCGCGGGCTGGCCCGCCGCTTCGGCGTCGATCCCGAGGTCGTCGAATACGCCCGGCCCCTGGTCGATTTCGAGCCCGGCATCCTCGACGCGCTGCCCTGCGGGCCGGTGCCGTCGACCCCCGACTATCTGGCCGCGACGGGCCGGGTGCTGCGCGACGCGGCCCCGGCCGAGGAGAGGGGAGCCGATCGTGTCCTCAGCTGATGCCACGGCCGTACCCGACCGGTGCCGCGTCGACACCGCCGCGCATCCCGTGCTGCGGGTGTACTCCGCGGGCAACTTCGGGGAGATCGCGCCCGAGCGGCTCTCGCCGATGTCGTGGTCGCTGGTGGGGCGCCCGATGGAACTGGGCACCCGCACGTTCGTGTCCGACATCCTGCGGGATCCGGTGTGGGCCACGGGATCCCACTACGTGTTCACCGGCTACTTCAACTGCCGCCCGTACCACAATCTCAGCGCCTACTGCCATATCGCCGAACACGTCGACCTGCTCACGCCCGAGGACGTGACCGCCGCCTACTTCGAGGGCATCGAACCGCCGCGCACCGTGCTGGGGCGCGGACCCGGCCGGGTCAGCCGCAATCGCGCCACGTATCGGATGATGCGCGAGCTGATCACGTTGCGGCCCCGCGTGATCGAACTCGAGCAGCGGGTGTTCGACTTCGAGAATCTCGTGGACGACGTGGTGCGCGGCGAAAGCACCTGGCGGCTGGGCGAACTCGCCGAAGTGGGCAACACCCTGCTGGAACGGGCCTGGCACCTGCACATCATCGGCACCTCCGGCTCCATCGCCGCCGACGTGCTGCAACGCACGACCGTGCATCGCCTTGCGGCGCACGGCAATTCGCTGCTCAACTGGTTGCGCGAACCCGCCGAGCTGCCGTGGGGTCCGCTCGCCGACCTCGCGCCCATCGCGGGCGGCCCGGCCGACTTCGTGCGGCATCCGTTCTACGAAGTCGCCGACACCCAGGCGCCCTGGTGCGACTACACGCTGCCGCCGATGGGCGAGGTGACCCGCGGCGGCGGTGACGCCGTGGAGGTCTCGCCCCGCGAGGCGCTGGTCGGCATGCAGGGCCGCTGGCGCGGACTCGGTATCGACGCGACCGTGCTGTTCCTCGGCGACGTCATGGCGTTGCGCGAGCACAGCAAGTCGCTGGCGATGCGGCTGCTGCACGCACACCGCCGCTTCGTGCCCCGGCTCGCGGAACTGCGCGGGCTGCGCGCCGACCAGTGGCCGTACCTGTCGATGGCCGAACTGCGCGCCCGCACCCTGCCCGGACCCGACGAACTCGAGGCGCGCCGACTCGCCTGTGAGGACGCGCTGGCCATCGATATGCCCGACTACCTGGACCGCACTCCCGGTGCGCCGCAACACTTCCGGCCCGTGCGCCGACCGCGCGGGGTGTCGGCGGGCGTGTACGACGGGATCGCCATCGGTCTCGACGAACTGCCGCAGGCGCCGGGCGCGGTGCTGGTGTGCGAGAGCGCCGACGCCAACATCATGCCGCTGCTGCCGTTCGTCTCGGCGGTGGTCACCGCGCGCGGCAGCCAGTACTCCCACATCGCGATCATCTGCCGCGAGGTGGGGATCCCCGCGGTCGTCTCGCATCCGCTGGCCGCGGAGATCAAATCCGGACAACGCGTCCACGTGGACGGGGACAAGGGAGAGGTGACGATTCTTGATTGAGCAGGACGACGTGGCCGTGCTGTCGGTGATCGAGGACCAGCTCGGTGTCGGCCGTCCCCGGCCGGATCTGCGCATGACCGATTCGATCCGCGACGACATCGACCTGGATTCGCTGTCGCTGATGGAGGCCCTGACCCGGGTCGAGGACCACTACGGGATCGAACTCATCGACAACCCCGAGATCGGCGGCGTGCGAACCGTCGGGGATATGGTGGCGCTGATCCAGCGCGTGCGCCGCGAGGCCGTGGGCGCCGAGGGGGATTGATGAAATCGATCGTCGACTGGGTCGTCGAACCCGTCCCCGATACGGCGCTCACCTTCTATCAGGGCGCGGAATGGCGCAGTACCGCCTACCCGATCCTGGCGCGGGAGTCGCTGGGTGTCGCGGAGACGTTGCGCGAGCGCGACATTCGCAAGGGCGATCGGGTGGCGATCATCCTGCCCACCGGGCGCGCGTTCGTCCGGTACTTCTTCGGCACGCTGGCCGTCGGCGCGATACCCACGGTCATCGCGCCGCCGGGCCTGCACGGCAGCACCGACTACGGCGACTACGCGGCGACCCTGTTGCGCGTCCTGGAGCCGCGGGCGGTGATCGCCGAGCCCGAAACGCTCGCGCTGCTCCCGGAGCGGCCGGGGGCCGAGCCGTTGCGGATCGATGCGAGCGAGCCGGTGGTGGAGAGTTCCGACACCCTCATCGATCCCGCACTGGGCGAGGATATTTCGATCATCCAGTTCACCTCCGGTTCCACGCGCGCGCCCAAGGCGGTGCGGCTGAGCTCGGCGGCGGTGGTCGCGCACATCGAGATGTTCAAGACGGTGTTCCACGATCGGCCCGCCGAGGATCCGGACTCGTTCGGGTCGTGGCTGCCCATGCATCACGACATGGGCCTGATCGGAACGTTTCTGACGCCGGTGAGTCACTGCAAGGATCTGTGGCTGATGCGGCCCGAACAGTTCGTGCGGCGGCCGATGCTGTGGCTGGAGCTGTTCGGCCGCCACGGCGTGAACCATTCGGCCTCACCGAATTTCGCGCTGGAGCGGATCGTGCGGGTGGTGAGCCCGAACAGCCTGGCGGGCATGGACTTCAGCACCTGGCGCACCGTCATCGTCGGCTCCGACCGCATCAATATCGGGGCATTGCGCGCGCTGTACGACCTGCTGGCCCCGCTCGGCCTGCGCGCGGACTGCCTCAAACCCGGATACGGCATGGCCGAGACCACCCTGGCGGTGTCCACCATCGGACCCGGCGAATCGCCGCACGCGCTGCTGGTGGACGGCACGCGGCTGCGGGAGGGCGTCGAGGTGCCGATCGTGGGCCGGGAGACGCTGGACCCGCCCGGCGACGCCGACGCCGACGCGGTGCGGGTGGTCGGCTGCGGGCAGCCGTTGCCGGGCGTGCGGGTCACGGTCGCGGGGGAGGACGGAAAACCGTTGTCCGACAGCCTGGTCGGTGAGCTGGTGGTCGAATCGCCCGCGATCTACAGCGGCTATCTCGGCGTGGACGCGGCCGCCAAACCCACCCGTCACCCCACGGGCGATCTGGGGTTCCTGCTCGACGGGCAGATCTATGTGCTGGGGCGCCTGGGCAATTCGGTGAAGATCAACGGCAATTTCGTCACCGCCGAGGATGTGGAGATGGCGCTCGCCGAGCGGCTCGGGCTGCATCACGACAAGGTGACCGCGGTGCTGCGCGATCTCGGCGAACCGAATGCCGTCGCGGCGCTGCTGATCTTCCAGCAGCGGGTGCCGCCGGACAAGGTCGACGCCGCGCTCGGGGTGCTCGCCCGCATGGGTCTGCCCGCCGACCGCGCGGCGCTGACCGTGATCGCGCCGCGCGCGGTGCCGCGCACGACCAGCGGCAAACCCAAACGCGCCGAGCTGTGGCGGCTGCTGGAGATCGGCGCGGTGGCGGCGCGGGTGTGTCACGTGGGCGCGCGGTCGCCGCTGCGGGAGGCATTGGGATGAGCGCCCCGGAGATCTCGCGGGAACGTCTGGGCAACAAAGGCTTTCATCTATGGGAGCTGCGGGAGCGCGGCTATCCGGTGCCGCCGTTCGAGGTCGTGGACGGCCCGGCGGTCCGGGCCGGAATCGACCGTTCGGCCGTCGCTCGACTGCTGGACCGGTTGCGGGCGCGGGCATCCGAGCGGATGGGCGTGCACCCCGAGTCGGTCGCGTTCGCGGTCCGGTCGAGTCCGCCGGTGAGTATGCCCGGGATGATGGACACCCTGCTCGGCCTGGGCGTGGACGAGTCGGCGGTGCCCGCGCTGGCCGACCGGCTCGGCGGCGCGGAACTCGCGCACGACCTGCTCGCGATCGGGGAGCGCGACCTGCGCACCCACCTCGGGTCGGCCGTGCCGACGACGGCGGTCGACCGGGTGCACGCGGCCGTCACGGCGGTCCGCGACTCCTGGCACAACGATCGCGCCCGCGAATACCGTCGCGCGCACGGCATTTCGGAGGAGCTGGCACCGGCCGTCGTCGTGCAGGCCATGGCCTTCGGACTCGGGGCGCGATCGGGCAGCGGGGTGGTGTTCAGTCACGACCCGCTCACCGGCGAACGCGGCCTGCACGGCGAGTACCTGACCGCCAGCACCGGCGCGGCGCTGGTCGGCGGGCAGGCCACACCCGACGGTCTGGCGGGGCTGGCCCGCGAATGTCCGGACGCCTACGCCGAATTGGCGCGCGTGGTCGATGAGCTGTTCGCCTGGCAGCGGGTGTTGATCGAGGTGGAGTTCGTCGTCGAGCGGGGGCGGTTGTGGCTGGTGCAGCTGCGCGCGGCCACCGCCTCGGACGCGGTGCACACCACCATCACGATCGAGGCGTGGCGGGCCGGGCTGCTCGATCGCACGACGGCGCTGGCGCGGCTCTCACCCGAGGCGCTGGGCACGCAGACCCGTCGCGAGGCCGCGCCCGGCCACGGAACCTTGCTGGCCACCGGCATCGGGGCCGCGAGCGGTGTCGCGACGGGAACGGTCGTGCGGACCGTGGCCGAGGTGCTGGACCGGATCGGTGAGCCGACGGTGCTGCTGCGGCCGACCACCGAACCGGAGGACTTCCTCGGCATGGCGCAATCGGCCGGGATCATCACTCTCGAGGGCGGTTTCGGCTCGCACGCCGCCGTGGTCGCCCGCGAACTCGGCCGCCCCGCGGTCGTCGGCGCGCGCTTCGCCGACCCGGACTGGCAGAGCGAATCGGCGACGGTGACGGTGTGCGGCACCACCGGAAAGGTTTGGGCGGGAACGGTTCCCGCCATATCTCGCCCGGCCGTGGACTGGCCGGAGGATCTGCTCGGCCCGGCCCCGGCCGACGGCGACCGGCTGACGCGGCTGCGGGCGGTGCTCGCCGCGGCGGGTATCGAGGAGGAACGATGACGACGGAGATCGAGATCGCCGCGCTGGATGTGCGGGTGCTGCACGCGGTTCGGGTCGGCGGTTGGTTGAGCGCGAAGCGGATCGCGGCGTGGGTGCCGGAGTCGGCGGAAGCGATCGAGGAACTGGTGGACCGGGGATTGCTCAAAGCGGTGGATACGCCGCAGGGGCGATTGTTCGGACTCGCGGAAGGTGTTGTGCTTCAGGTCGATTCGGCACTCACCGCAGGCGCGGTGGACGTGCCCGCCGCGTCGGTCGTCGCCGACCTGCTCGCCGACTTCGAACGCTCCGATCCGGTGCTGAAGGAGCGGGTCACCGCCTTCCAGCGCACCCGCGACGCGGCGGGCGCGGCGGCGATCATCGAATTCCACCGTGCCCGAACCGATCTCATCGATCGGATCGGCGCGGCCAGCGTCCTGTGGTCCGGGTATCCGGATCGCTTCCGGAGGGCGGTGGCGGTCGTCGAGGCGGGGAACCTCGATCACGTGGCCTCCCCGCTGCTCGACAGCTACCACACCGTCTGGCATCTGCTGCACCGCGACCTGCGGGCGATCAGGGCGCTTCCCGTCGGGTGAAGGTGACCGGCGAACCCGGCGCGATCAGGGCGCTTCCGGCTGGGTGAAGGTGACCGACGAACCCGGAGCGAGGCCGAGGCCCACGCCGGTCAGCGGCTGGTCGGTGTGGATGAGCACGTTGTAGTGGTTGGGGTAGTGGCAGCAGTCGAATCCGAGCACCGAGCCGATCACGATGCCGTCCACACGCACCTCGTCGCCGCGATCGATGACCCCGGCCGAGGTGATCTCCGCGAAACCGAGGAAACCGACCCGATCCACCCGCGCGCCGGTGCTCGCGTCGGTGTGGTCGGTGGTCACCAGTTCGTGCACCTCGCCGCGGGTGACGCAGCGGCTGGCCCACTCCGACACCGACATGCCCCGATCGTCGCGGCGGTGCCGCAACACCTTCACCAGCGCGCCGGACACCGCGTATTTGGCGCCGTCTTCGAATACGTTCATCGTGTCATTCCTTCATCGGGCGCGGGCATAACTGTCGGTCACCAATTCGAGGGCGATCAGGCCGTCGTCGCCGTATTCGCCGCCCGCGCCGATCGCGCGCGTGAAATCGGTGAGAATGCCGACGTATTCGTGCCACAGCGAACTCTTGAATCCCGTGAATCCGGCCAACATATCCGCGGAGAGCATTGTGCCGTCGGCGTATTCGACGTCCACCGTCTTGCGTTCGCCGTGGGGATAGGACCAGTCCAGCAGGACGCGCGCGGTGGCGCCGTCGTCGCCCGCGAGGGTGATGTCGGCAGTGCGGTCCACCCCTGCCGCGTCGCGCTCGATCCGCGCGTCCTTCACCGCGAGGTCGGGCAGGAACATGCGGACGACGTCGAGCGCGTTGGGGCCGTTGTCGGCGACGCAGCCGCCGCCGCAGCGTTCCATGTCCAGATACCAGCGGTCGTCGCCGACGTGGTCCTCGATGAGCTCGTCGTAGTGCACGCGCACCGCGCGCACCGGCCCGTGCGCGCGGCCCGCCCGCCGCAGGGCCAGCACATTGTCGTTGTAGCGACGATGGAAGGCGGTGAACAGCGTGGTGCCGGCGGCGCGGGCCGCCGCACACAACTCGCGGGCGGCCGCGACCTCGGTGGCGAGGGGCTTCTCCACGCACACCGCCACCCGCGCCGCGAGGGCGTCCGCGCAGATCGTCGCGTGAACGTCGTTGGGCACGTTGACGATCAGCGCGTCCAGCCCGGCCTCGGCCAGCATGGTCCGATGGTCGGTGTAGCGGTCGGCCCGGACGCCGTCGAGGCGATCGGGCCGCAGATCGCACACCGCGACCAGCTCCGCGTCGGCGACCTGATCGAAGGCGGCCACATAGTAGGGGGCGATCACGCCGAGACCCACCAGGCCGACGCGCAGCGGGCCGCTCATCGCAGCACCCCCGCGGGTGCGTCCACGCCCTCGGCGCGGGCGACGTCCACGATCTCGGTCCACAGCGCGGCGTCGAGGACGATCCCGTCGCGCTCGGCCGCCCGCACCCGCTCGCCCTCCCGCGTGCCCGGATAGCCGACGGGGTGAGCCGGATCGATCGGGGCGCAGTCGCGCAGCGCCGCGAACATGGCGGCCGCGGCGGGGGCCATGGACGAATTCCCGTGCAGCGCACGCGGATCGATGACCATGGCGAAATAGCCGATATCGTCGTCGCGGCCGGTGGGTCCGCCGGAGCCGGTGAACGCGGCCGCGTCCGGCCCCAGCGCCGCCCCGGACACCAGCGCCGACAGCACCTCGACCAGCAAGGCGAGCCCGTAACCCTTGTACGCGCCCGTCTCCGGCCGCCCACCCAGCCAGGTCGGGAACCCGTCGCCGCGATCCAGCGCCGCCGGATCGGTGGTCGGCTCGCCCGCCGCGTCGACCAGCCAGCCCTCCGGAATCGGCTCCCCGCGCCGGGCGGCGGCCCGGATCTTGCCGGTCGGCACCGCGGTCGTGCTCATATCCAGGACGAACGGATCGGCGTCGCCCGCGGGCGCGGCGATGCTGAGCGGATTGGTGCCCAGCATGGCGTACCGGCCCCCCGGCGGCCGGGCGATGCGCTGCGCCCCGCAATTCGACGACAGCAGCGCGACGCGACCGCGCAAAGCCTGTGCACGCGTGTGGAATCCGGCGCAGCCGAAGTGGGTGGCGTTGCGCACGAAGCACACTCCCACCCCGTGCCGCGCCGCCCGCTCGGCCGCGTCGTCCAGCATCGCCGACGCGGTCCAGAGTCCCAGTGTGCGTTGGGCGTCCACCACCGCGGCCGCGCCCCGATCGGCCACCACCGTCGGATCGGCGGCGGGCGCGACCCGCCGATCGTCGAACAACGGCAGATACAGCCGGGTCAGATTCGCCAGCCCGTGCGAGCCGAGCCCGGCGGCGTCGCCGTAGACCAGGGCGCGCGCGGCGAGCGCGGCCCGATCCGCGGGCACCCCGCGTCCGGCGAAGATCTTCGCCACGAAGCCGACCAACTCGTCGTGGTCGACCGACAGCCGGTCGGCGGTCTCGACTTCGATCATCGGTTCCCATCCATTCGTTCGGCAGCGGGTACGGGGTGTGGCGCGTGGGCGTCCGCGAAACGGCCCACCAGCGCGGCGATTTCGGCCGAATAGGCCGCGAGGTCGGTGAGGTCGGCGAATTCGCCGTCGGCGTGGGCGCGGTTACGGTCGAGGTCGCCGGGGCCGAACACCACGGTGTACGTGCCGGGGACCTCGCCCAGCCAGATGGCGTCGCAGGTGAAGGGGTCCGCGTCGGGCGGCCACCACGGGAGGGTCGATCCGGCGACCAGTTCGGCGGCCCACGGGTCGGCCGAATCCAGCGTCGGCAGACCGCTTTTGAGCCAGTCGACGCCGACCAGCTCGGCGGCGTCGGCGGCGGTGCGGGCCAGGGCGGGACGGGAGGCGTGCAGGGCGGTGAACTCGGAAACTGCTGCGGCGCACTGGTTTTCGAGACCCGAGCGGGCACGCCGCGCGGTGTCCTGGTCGCGGTAGGCGATATTGAGCAGCAGATCGCCACGCCCGTAGACGCGATTGTGCAGGTGCCCGGTGTGCAACCCCGCGACGCACACCCGAGCCCCGGCCGCCCAGTCGGGCTCGGTGAGGGCGAGGCGGTGGGCCAGGTAGCCGAGCAGGACCGTCGCATTGTGCCCGGCCTCGGGGTGATCGTCGATGGCGTCCTCGCCGCGGACCCGGATGCGCGCGGTCATGGCGGCGGTGCTGCGCGGCAGCAGCCGACCGCCCGTCGGCTCGCAGAACACATTGATCCGGCCCACGTAACCGTCCGCGACCAGCGGGCGGGTGCCGAAAACGCCCATGGCCCCGCCCTCCTCACCGGCCACCAGTTGCACCAGCACGCGGATACCGGCTCGTTCGGGATCCAGATCGGCGAGCGCGGCCCGCAGTCCGGCCAGCAGAGCGACGGCCGGGCCCTTGGCGTCGATCGCGCCGCGTCCGTGCACGAGCGTGCCCTCGACGCGCGGGGCGGGCACATCGGCGACGGTGTCCAGGTGCACGTTGAACATGAGTGTGCGGTCGAGTGGGGCGTCGATTCCCCAGCGCAGCACCAGATTCGGCTGACAGGCGAGGAAATCGGGGCGTTCGGCGGCGGCCCGGCGCACGATCTCGGGGACTTCCGGCCGTCGCAGCCAGGCCGGGTCGGCAGGGGCGTGCCGTTCGACGTGGAAACCGAAACCCGCTGCGTGCGTGGCGATCCGCTGCCCCGCCTCCCACAGGCGCGGCGGCGGGCCGTCGGGATGTTCGAGAGGTCCGGCGGTCGGCAGGGCCAGCAGATCCAGCAGCAGATCGCGATCCGCGGGGCCGAAGGCAGAGGTGTTCACGACGGTCTCCCGGCCACGACGGCGGCGAGCAGTTCCTCGAAACATGTTCCGTAGTCGACGAATTCGGTGATGTCGGTCAGCTCGGTCATGGTCTCGTGCGGGCGCAGGGTCAGATGCGGTTCGATCGAGAACACCCCGCGATAGCCGTGGTCGAGCAGCATGCGCACGCTGTCGGCGACCCGGCAGCGGCCGTGGCCGGGCAGGACGTACCGCACCCCCTCGGCGGTATCGATCGCGTCCTTGACGTGCACGTGCTCGACGAGATCGATCACGGCTGCGAGATAGTCGACGTCGGTGTAGCCGTGCGCGGGGCCGTTGCCCGCGTCGAACAGCAGGCGCAGGGCGGGGGAGTCGACGCTGTGCAGCAGGTCGAGCGCGCGGCGGGGATCGGTGCCCGCCCAGCCCGCGCAGTTCTCGTGCACCAGCACCACGCCGTGGTCGGCGGCCACCGCGGCCAGCTCCGACAGGCGGCGGATCACCTCCGCGCGCCAATCCCGTTCGGAGAGACCGTTATTGGGGTAGGACATGATTCGGATGCGGGGACAGCCGAGGGTGCGCGCGTACCCGAGCAGGACGCGCAGTTCATCGAGGTCGGTGGCGAGCGGATCGGTGATCGGGCGGCCCCAGTTGCCGATTCGCGAATCGAGACAGACCACCTCGATTTCCGCTGCCGCGATCTGCTCGGCGTACCGCTCGAATCGCTCGCCGGGCAGATCGGCCAGCGGCACCCCGCCGATACTGCGCAGCTCGAGCCGGTTCCAGCCCAGTTTCCGCACGGCGGCGATCTGCTGCCCCAGCTCGGCGTGCGCCTCGTCGCCGATTCCGGCGATGCGCATGTCCGGTGGGTTCTGCTTGGCGCGTGGCACGTTGCCTCCCTTGTCGGCTGGGTTCTGCTCAGCGGATGGGGCGTTGCCTCCGTTGTCGGCTGATTTCTGCTCAGCGGGCGGCACGATGCTCTCCCTCGTCGACGGCGGCACGGGCCAGCGCACGCGCGGCCTCGAGGAGTTCGACAACGCGGCACTGCGATTCGAGGTCGGCGGGATCTGTGTGGTCCGCGCGGGTGTAGACCTGGGTGAACAGGGTGCGCAGGGCGTCGTCGGGGAACGTTTCGACGGTGCCGCCGACCTCCACTCGTCCGGTGAGGTCGTCGGCGCTGGGCGAGTAGTGGCCGGTCACGCGGCCGCGCTCGAAGTCCACCTCGATCCGGCGGGTGCGGAGCGGATCGGTCAGATCGGACACGATCTCGGTGACCGCGCCCCCGTGATGGGCGAGGGTCAGTCCGGCTCCGCCCATTCCCGGGAAGACGCGGCCCTCGACCGGCGGGGTGTCGCGCAGCCACGCGGCGACGGGCTCCGCGTCCCCGGCGAGGGCGAGCGCGACGCCGACGCTGTGCGGCGGTTCGACCTCGAAGGCGTCTGCGTGGGCGGTCGAGGCGGCGGTGTGCGCGAGGCGCGGTTTGGTCTGCCGGAAGGCGATGCGGCGGACGGCGCCCAGCTCACCCGATGCGACGATGTCCCGAATGCGTTGTGTCACAGCACTGGACAGCCACGGGGCCACCACCGTCACGCGCAGTCCGTGCCGCCGCGCCAGTGCCAGGAGTTCGCGGGCCTGCTTTCCGGTCGGGGCCAGGGGCTTCTCCACGAGGAAGGTCCGGAACCCGAGCGCCGCCAATTCGGTCATCGGCTCGATACGAACGGCGGGCGGGGTGCACAGGTGGACCACGGTGTCGCGAGGATCGGTGTGGCGCAGCGCCTCGCGCGGCGAGCGCACCGGGCGCACGCCCGCCACCGGCCGGGGGAGCGGGTCGTAACCCAGCGGTTCGACCCCGCCGCACAGCTCGGGAATACCGCGCAGCGCGCGCAGATGCAGATTCCGCCCGGCATGGCCGAGACCGATAATGAAGGCGCGCAATATCTGGTCCTCGAATTCGGATGGCTGCGGGCCGAGAGCCCGCCTACAACGCTCTATCGAAAGCGATTCCGGGGCAATGTCTCCGGCGTGGCAAGTATTTGCTAATGCCTTCGCGCGGGAATTCGCCGACTGTCGAGACATGGCAGGCACGCTCCGCGCATTGGCCGATCTGGCACGGGGTGTCGACGTGATGCGGCGCCGCGGACTGTTCGATCCGCTGCGGCCCGGCCACGCCCTCGGCACCGCGCGCAATGTCACCCGCTACGGCCCCTTCGCCGGGGTCGTCATGCAGGGCGCCCGGGTCACCCCGGACGCGGCGGCCATCGTCGACGAACGAGGTGAGTTGACCTTCGGCGAACTCGACCGGCGCTCCAATGCCCTCGCTCGCGGGCTCGCCGAAAACGGTTGGGGGCCGGGGGATGTCGTGGCGGTACTGGCCCGCGATCATCGCGGCATGGTGCTGACCCTGCTGGCCGCGGGGAAACTCGGGGTGCGCGCGGTGCTGATGAACACCGGTTTCGCCGCGCCGCAACTGGCCGCCGTCGCCGCCCGCGAGCGGGTGCGCGCGGTACTGCACGACAGCGAGTTCACGCCGTTGACCGACGCGCTCCCCGCCGCGATGTCGCGCGTGCTGACCTGGGTCGACGATGGGGACGAGATCGACCCGGCCACCCCGACCATCGACGCCTTGGCGGCCGGACATGCCACCGATCCCGTGCCCAGACCACCCCGGCCGGGCGGGATGGTCATGCTCACCAGCGGTACGACCGGCACCCCCAAGGGCACGCCGCGCGAGAAGACCAGCCCGTTCGCCTCCGCGCAGTTCGTGGATCGAATTCCATTGCCGCGCAACGGCACGATCGTGATGGCCGCGCCGATCTTCCATGGCACCGGCCTGTCGCAGTTCTCCCTCGGTCTCGCCCTCGGTAATCGAATCGTGTTCCAGCAGCGCCGATTCGACGCCGAGCGCACCCTGGCGAATGTCGCGCGCCACCGGGCCGACGCGCTCGTCCTGGTCCCCACCATGTTGCAGCGCATTCTGAACCTCGATCCGGAAAGGCTTGCCGCGCACGACTGTTCGTCGCTGAAGGTGATCGTCGCCTCGGGTTCTGCCATGGCGCCCGATCTGGTGATCCGCGCGCTCGACCACTTCGGCGACATCCTCCACAATATGTACGGCTCCACCGAATGCACCGTCATCTCGGTCGCCACCCCCGCCGAACTGCGGTCCGCGCCGACGACCGCCGGTCGCCCACCCGTGGGGATCCGGCTGGCCCTCTACGACGAGAACCGTCGGCGCATCACCGCGCCGCACGTGACCGGCACGATCTTCATCGCGAATCCGCACGCCCACCGCACCTACACCGACGGGCGCGGCAAGGAGACCGTCGACGGCATGATCTCCTCCGGCGACGTCGGGCACTTCGACGAGAACGGGCTGCTGTTCCTCGACGGTCGCGACGACGACATGATCGTCTCCGGAGGCGAGAACGTCTTCCCCCAGGAGGTCGAGCACCTCATCGCCGACCGGCCCGACGTCCTCGAGGCCGCCGTCGTCGGCGTGGACGACCGCGAATTCGGAAAACGCCTGCGCGCCTTCGTCGTTCCCGCGCCCGACAGCTCGCGTGATGCCCAGGAGATCAAGGACTACGTCAAGGCCAATCTGGCCCGCTACAAGGTTCCGCGCGAGGTGATCTTCCTCGACGAACTCCCGCGCAACGCCACCGGCAAACTGCTGCGCACACCGCTCGCCGAACTCGACGTGCCGGGCTGAACCGCCAACCCCAGTTGTTCAATCTGAATTGAACAATCTGGGTTGAAGGAATACCCTGGCCGCATGACCGAAGACGCGCGGCCCCCCTCCCCGTCGGCCACCGCGGCCGCGCGGGAACTGCGGATGCTCATCGGCCGGTTGCGCCGCCGCTTCCTGGAGGCGTCCGACAGCCGCGAGCTGACCGCATCGCAGATGGCGGTGCTGAGCCGCTTGAAGAAGGGCGACGCCTCCGCCAGCGATATCGCCGCCGCCGAGCGAGTGCGCCCGCAGGCCATCGCCGCGAGCCTGACCGTGCTGGACGAGCGCGGCCTGGTCGAGCGCCGTCCCGACCCACACGACCGCCGCCGCCAACTACTGTCGCTGAGCCCGACGGGCCGCGACTTCATCGAGGGCCGCGCCCAGGCCGGACAGGAATGGCTGGCCGCCGAACTCGACCAGCGCTTCACCGAGGCCGAACGCCAGCACATCCTGACGGCGGTGGAACTGCTGGAAAGGCTGGTGCGCCAGTGACTTACGCGCTACACGGGATACGAGGGGCCGGTGCCGAAGTGACTTCCGCGCTACGCGGGGTGCGCCGGGCTGGTGCGGCAGTGACTTACGCGCTACGCGGGGCTGGTGCGGCAGTGACGTCCCACCACCCGGGGCACGCGGGGCCGGTGCGGAAGTGACCTCCACACGCGGGGCCGGTGCGGCCGTGAAGTCCACACCGCGCGGGGCCGGGTGGGCCGAGGGGTTCGATCGCAGACTGTTGTTGCCGATGGTGCTCGGGTCGATCCTGAATCCGATCAACACCTCCATCCTCGCTGTCTCGCTGGTGCCGATCGGCATCGCGTTCGGCGCGCCGCCCTCACAGACGGCGTGGCTGGTGTCGGGGCTGTACGTGGCGACGGCGGTCGGGCAGCCCGCTATGGGACGGCTGATCGATCTGTTCGGGCCGCGCCCGCTGTTCCTCGCGGGGACCGCGCTCACGGGGCTCGGGGGCGTCCTCGGGGTCACCGCGCCCTCGCTGTGGGTGCTGGTGCTGGCCCGGGTGATCCTCGGGCTGGGCACCTGCGCGGGCTATCCCGCCGCCATGCATCTGCTGCGCAGTGAGGCCGACCGCACCGGGCGCCCGGCGCAGACCTCGGTGATGACCGTGCTGGCCGTCGCCAATCAGACCATCGCCGTGATCGGGCCGACGTTGGGCGGGCTGCTCATCCACGTCGGCGGCTGGCGCACCACCTTCGCCATCAATATCCCGCTGGCGGTCGCCTGTCTGGTCGTGGGCGCGCTGTGGCTGCCGAAATCGAGGGTCGCGCCGCGCGCGGCGCGGGCCGGGCTGGACGTGCCGGGCATGGTCCTGTTCGCGGGGATGCTGGTCTCGTTGCTGCTGTTCCTGATGAAACCGGAAGTGGCGCATTGGTATTGGGCTGCGCTCGCGATCGTGCTCCTGGTCGCGCTGGCCGGGTGGGAGGCGCGGGCCGCCTCGCCGTTCCTCGACGTCCGGGCGCTGGCGAGCAGCGTGCCGTTGCTGGTGACCTATCTGCGGTCGCTGCTGACGGCCACCGTGGCGTACTGCTTCCTGTACGGCTTCACGCAATGGCTCGAGGAGGGGCGCGGGCTGAACCCGACCGTGGCCGGGCTGATGCTGCTGCCGATGTCGCTCACCGCGATCGGGGTCTCGGCGATCACGGGGCGGCGCAACAGAATTCGGGGCAAACTGCTCGTCGGCGGTGCTGGCCAGCTGGTGGCGTGCTCGCTGTTGCTGTTCATGACCCCGGCCGCGCCGCTGTGGCTGCCGTTGGTCGCGGCGCTGGTCATGGGCATTCCGCAGGGGTTGAACACGCTCGCCATCCAGAACGCCGTCTACCATCAGGCCGATCCCGCGCGCACCGCGTCCTCGGCCGGGTTGCAGCGCACGTTCTTCTACCTCGGCGCGATCGGCTCGGCGGCGGCCAGCGGCAGTTTCCTGACGCCGGGTTCGGGCGCGGCCGGACTGCATCACCTGGCCTGGTTCATGGTCGCCGCGGCGGCCCTGTTCTTCCTCGTCACCGTCGTCGACCGCAGCCTCCGGCATCTCGCCGTCGACTGAGAACCGTTGTCCCGAAAGGATTTCCCATGACCGATGTGTTCGACCCGCGCCGCACCGCCCTGCTGGTGCTGGACTACCAGCCGGGCATCCTCGGCTCCCTCGACCAGGCCCCGGCGCTGCTGGACACGGCCGCCGCCGCGATCGCGGACGTGCGCGGGCGCGGCGGCCGGATCGGCTACGTGCGCGTCGCCTTCACCGACGCCGACTACGACACCATGCCCGCCACCAGCGCCATGGCCGCCGCCGCCACCCCCGAACGCCGCGCCGCCCTGCACGCCGACGCGCCGACCACCGCGATCCACGACCGGATCGCGCCCGAACCGGAGGACATCGTCGTGCGCAAGACGCGGGTCGGCGCGTTCACCACCACCGACCTCGACGACCGATTGCGCGCCGCCGGGATCGACTCGCTGATCCTGGCCGGGGTCGCCACCAGCGGCGCGGTGCTGTCCACCCTCCGCGACGCCGCCGACCGCGACTACCGGCTGGCCGTCCTCGCCGACGCCTGCGCGGATCGCGACGCGGAAGTGCACGAGTTCCTGGTGGAGCGGATCTTCCCCCGGCAGGCCCGGGTGACCGGCACGGCCGAATTGGCGGCGCTGTTCGGCTAATTGCCGTACGAATAGCGGAGATTCGCGAACAGCAGGGTGTTGACCCGGTACCGCAGGTGCCCGATCACGCTCTCGTCGGGCAGCGGGCCGGGTGTCAGCAGGGTGAAGCGCAGCGCGGTGCCGCCGCCCGCGGGCGCGAGATCGAAGCGCAGTCGGACGTCGGGTCGGGTGGGCCACAGCGAGGACCACATGACCAGGTGCGGGGCGACGGCCGTCAGCACCGCGGGGGCGGTCTCGTCGGCCAGCAGGTCGAGCCAGGGGCGCGCGCCCGGACGTCGCGGTTCGGTCAGCGACTCCCACACCACGTGCGGGGGCGGCGGCAAAGTCCGTGTCCGCGAACCGAATTCGAGCATGGCGTTCAGTGTAGGGGCGATACGGGAAAGGCCCCGCGGGTGGTGCGGGGCCTTTCGCTGCGTCGTGTCTCAGTGGCCGGGCGCGGGGCACGGCGGCGGGCCTTGGGGGTCGCCCGGGGGCGGGCCCTGGTGGTCGCCGGGCGGAGGACCCTGCGGATCACCCGGGGGTGGCCCCTGCGGATCACCCGGCGGCGGGCACTGCCCGGTCCCCGGACCGTCGGGCTGGCCCGGCGCGGGATCCGCGCTCGCCACCCCGGCACCCAGCGCGGCCAGCAACACTCCGCCGCCCACGGCGACGCTCATCAGTCTCGCCCTCGTCCTCATGCGCATTCCTCCCATCACCCGGATTCCCGGTCCGGCTCGGATGGCCCGTTCTCGGCCCACGCCCCGATCTTCGAGGCCGCGGATGGAGCTCGGCTGCAAGCCGACTGGACGCGAGCTGTGAAAGCCGTGCGCCCGCTCAGAGTTCGGGGCGACGACGACGCGCATGCTGGTCGCGGGAGTGGGTGATCAGGCTGATCTGGCCGTCGGACTCCATCCACGCCTGGTGGACGTCGGTCAGATCGTCGATGCCCTGTTCGCGCAGCTTGCCCAGGAGTTCGGCCTCGGTGATCAATTCCTGGCGCATGTTGCGACGGAGCAGGCGGCCGTCGCGGACCAGGCGCAGCGGTTCGGGGCGGATCAGCCGGGCGGCCCAATGCCACCGGTACGCCGCGTAATTCAGCAGATAGGACCAGCCGACGATGACCGCCACCAGCACCACGCCGTCGGTGATCGACTTGTAGTCCCCGGCCATGGCGTTCTGCGCGGCGTCCGCGATGAGCACCACCACCAGCAGATCGGTCATACCGGTCGCGCCCGTCTCCCGCTTCAGGACCACGCGCAGCAGCGCGAACAGCGTGAGGTACATGACCGTGCCCCGCAGCACCATCTCGAGCGGCGGGGTCTGCGGAGCGAACAGGGCCTCCCAGTCGATCACACCGACCGGTTACCCCGCTGTGCGGTCGCTATCGGTCGGGGCCGAGACGATCCGGTTCATCCGGGCCTTGATCGGGTCGGGGAGGACGTGGTTCATCAGGGCGGCGGCCTTGACCGCGACCGAGGCGGCCACCACCTTGCGGTCGTCGCGCAGCAGGGCCTCGACGCCCTGGCGGGCGACGGCGGCGGGATCGTCCTTGGGGCCCTGGCCGATTCGGGTGGTGAGCATCTTGGCGCGGCGGAAGAAGTCGGTGTCGGTCGGGCCCGGCAGCAGGGCGGTGACGGTTATCCCGTTGTCGCGCAACTCGTCTCGCAGCGCCTCGGCGAAGGACAACACGAACGACTTGGACGCGTTGTACACCGCCTGCCGCGGCCCGGGCATCGTGGCCGCGATCGACGCGGTGAACAACAGCCTGCCCCCGCCCCGCGCGACCATGTCCCGTACGACGAGCTTGCTCAGGTGCACGGTCGAACGCACATTGAGATCGATGATGTCGAGTTCGTCGGCGAGCGCGGTCTCGGCGAACAGCCCACCGCGCCCCACGCCCGCGTTCAACGCCGCCGCGTCCAGCCCGCGCCCGCCCTCGACGGCCGTCGCGTAGAGCTGCTCGACCCCCGAGGGCGTGCGCAGATCCACCCGAACCGGCCGGACCGCGGTCCCCCCATCGAGCGCCGCCGCCGCGGTCTCGATCGCCACATCCTCGGCCGCCACCACAAGGTCGTAGCCGCGGGCCTGGAACTGCTTGGCGATCTCGAACCCGATACCGCTGGACGCGCCGGTGACGAGGGCGAGCGGAGGTGTGTCGGTCATGGGTCTCTCATCTCGTGTGAGTCGGGCATCGTATCGCCTTGTCGCTCAAGGCTTCTCGGGATCGAGCGCGTCCTTGATCTTGCCCATCAGACCGCCCTCGGTGCCGAAGGCGGTGGAGCGGGGGTCGCCTATCGAACCGTCGTAGGTCGCGTACAGCTTCGGGTCCGGCGCGGGTGCGGATGCCTTCTCGCCCAACGGTTCCGGATTCGGGATGAAGCCGTTCTCGTGCACCCCGTCGGGGGCGGTACCGTGCGCCCACGCGCCCTGATCGGCGGCCGCGCCGTCCGACAGGTGCCACAGGCTGGTGGCGTGTTCGGCGTACTCCTCGTCGAACAGCGCGTTCGGCGCGACCGTGTCCTCCACGCCGTCCGCCTTCAACTGCGCGATCGCGGACAACCACATGTTCTGGTGGTAGGTGTCGCGGGCCAGGTTGAACTTCAGCATGTCCTTGACGCCCGGGTCGTCGGTCATGTGATACAGCCGCGCGGTCTGGATCCGGCCCTGCGCCTCGGCGGCCACATTGGCCCGGAAGTCGGCGAGCAGATTGCCGCTCGCCACGATGTAGCGGCCGTTCCACGGCACCCCGTTGGAATCGGCCAGCACCGGGCCGCCGCCGGAGACGATCGCCTGCTGGGGGTCCATTCCGCCGAGCACCGCGGCCATCACCGGATCGTTCAGCGCGGATCGGGTCGCGTGGGTGGCTGGCGCGCCCTCGAGCAGGCGCGCGACCATGGTGGCGATCATCTCGACATGGCCGATCTCCTCGGTGGCCACATCCATGATCAGGTCCTTGTACTTGCCCGGCATCCGGCAGTTCCAGCCCTGGAACAGGTACTGCATCGTCACCGTCATCTCGCCGTAGGCGCCACCGATCAGCTCCTGCAGCTTGCGCGCGTACACGGGGTCCGGCTTCTCCGGCTTGACGTCGAACTGAAGATGGTCCGTATGACGGAACACGCCTGACCTCCTGGTCGCTCTGGAACCTTCGGGGCCCGGCTACCTCGGATCGCGAATTCGAAACGGTCGCGGTTCGATCGTCGAGGGTCGGCTCAACAGTTCGGCTGCAAGGGGTAACACGCGGTCGGCCGTGGGGGTGGGGGTGCCTGCGGTGGTTGGGGCGATTGCTCCACGACCGACGGGGTGACGGGTGTGGTCGTACCCGCACCGCCGGGGCCGACTCCGACGCGGCCGTGCACCACGAGCCAAAAGACGACTGCCACCACGGCGAGAAGTGCGACGGCTACTACGGCTTGCAATCCCGGGACGCGGCGGCGGGCTGGGCTGCGGGCGGGTGGGGTCGTGGTCGGCGGGGGTTCGGGTGGTGGGGAGGATCTCAAGCCCGGCGGGGTTGTCAGGCGGCGGGTGGGGCCGTCAGTGGGGGTGGTCGTGCTCGGTGAGGGGCCGGGGGTCGGGGTGGATTTCAGGCCGGGTGGGTTCGTCAGGCGGTGGGTGGGGCCGGCCGTTTCGGGAGGTGGGGTGGGTTTCAGCCCCGGCGTCTTCGGGTGGCGGGACGGCTCGTCGGTGGGGGTGGCCGCGCCTGAAGCGGGGTTGGGGGTGGACTTCAGGCCCGGGGGAATCGTCAGGCGGTGGGCGGATGGTTCCGGATCGGGGTTTGCGGTGGCGGAAGGTGGGATCTGGGGGGAGGGTTCGCCGGTTGGGAGGCGGGTAATGGGTGGGGACTGGTCGGAGGGGTGCGGCGGCTGGGTAGGCCAGTCATGTTGCGGCGCAGGGGATTCCGAGTCGAATCCCTCGGCGACGAGGTCGGCGATGGTGAGTGAACGGCCGAAGTTCAGGGCCTCGAGGAGGGCGTGGGTCTGCTCCGCGCCGCGGACGGATTTGCGGCGGGCGGCGCGGCGGAACCAGGCGCGGAGTTCGGCGGGGTCGGCGACGAGAACGTCCATGCCGGTGCGTGATTGCTCCTTGCGCAGGGTGATCTCCTGGCCCGGCTGGGTCATGATCAGGACGAGGCCGGATACGAAGGTCTCCAGGCCCAGCCGTTTGGTGAGGTTCTTCAGCCCGTACATCGCGCCGCTCACCTGATCCAGCGGATTCTGGTCGCCCGCGCGGACGTGCAGCGGACTCCCGTCGAAACCCTCGAGCGTCCACGGCCCACCGGGAGGACAGTCGAGGATCCCGCCCACGGGTGCGGTAATCCCCTTGACCTCCACGACGACACACGCCTCGGGAGTAATGACCACCAGATCCGTCTCGTCGGCCCGCGTCCCACCACGCCGATCGGGCACATAACACCCCGAAACAGCCACGCCGACAATCTTGTACGTACCGTTCCACCCGCGCAGCCAGTCCAGCACCATACGCTCGGTCGGCGGAATCCCACGGCGCTCACCATTCACGACCAGCACGCCGTCACACCCCCTACTCGTGCGAACACGCCGAAACAGGCGCTGCTCCAAGCGTATCCGGGCGAGCGGTGCGAGCAGGGGCGTTCAGCTGTTGCGCCAGCGTGGTTTCCGGGCCGCGCGTCGGGCGGCCAGCCGCTCGACCAAGCAGATCCGGGCGAGCGGCGCGGGCAGGGCCGTTCAGCTGTTGCGCCACCACGGTTCCCGGCCCGCGTGCCGGGCGACCAGCCGCTCAACCGAGCCGATCCGGGCGAGCGGCGCGGGCAGGGCCGTTTAGCTGTTGCACCAGCGCGCTTCGCGGACGGTGCGGAGGGCGGCCAGCCGCTCAACAAGCCCGTTCGGGCGGGGCCGCGCGGGCAGGGCCGTTCAGCTGTTGCGCCAGCGGGGCTCCCCGCCCGCGTGCCGGGCGACCAGCCCTCGACCGAGCCCGTCTGGGTGAGTGGCGCGGGCAGGTGTTCAGCTGTTGTGCCAGTGCGGTTCCCGGGCCGCGCGTTGGGTGGCCAGCCGCTCGACCAAGCCCGTCCGGGCGGGCCGTGCGGGCAGGGGCGTTCAGCTGTTGCGCCAGCGTGGTTCCCGGCCCTCGCGGCGGGCGGCGAGCCCCTCGACCGGGTCGTGGTGGGCGATGAGGGTGTCGAGGAGGGGCTCGGGGTGGGCTGCCGCTTCGGCTGGATCGGTGGTCTCGGTCTCGGAGAGGAAGGTCAGCGATGCGCGAAGGGCGATGGGGGAGCGGGACACGATGTCGGCGGCGATGTCGCGGGCGACGGCCAGGGCCTTGCCGGTGGGGGCGGTGCGGGCGACCAGTCCCGCGGCGGCGGCCTCGGTGGCGTCGAGGCGGCGGCCGGTGAGGATCATGTCGTGGGCGAGGGCCCGGCCGACCGCGCGGGGGAGCCGGGCGAGCACGCCGGGACCGGGAGCCTGGCCGAAGGCGGTGTCCGGCAAGGCGAACGACGCGGACTCGTCGGCCACGATCAGATGACAGGCGAGGGCGAGTTCGAGGCCGCCGCTGTCGGCGCGGCCGTTCACCGCGGCGATGATCGGTTTGGACATCCGCCGGGCCGCCAGACCGCCGAAACCGTTGGGGGAGCGAGACAACAGCTGCAACGGCGAGGCGATCTCGTCGAAATCCGTTCCGGTGCAGAAGGTTTCCTCACCCGCGCCGGTGAGGATCGCGACCCAGAGGTCCTTGTCGCGTTCGAAGGCGGTGAAGATCTCGTCGAGCTCGCGCTGCGCCGCCGCGGTGAGCGTGTTTCCGTTGTCGGGCCGATCGATCACCACCTCGAGCACATGCTCGCCGCGCGAGACGGCGATATGCGCGTAGTCGTCCCGGATCACCGGGTTCGGACGGCCGAGGCGCTGGTCCAGTACGGCCCTGCTACGGGCGACCCGATTGCCCGCGTCGGTGGCGCGAACCACCACGCGCGTGCCGATCGGCTCACCGTCGCCCGCCAGGGCGTCGGCGAGCTCGTCATCGGCCGGATTGGCGAGGAACCGGCGGCCGTCGTCGAGCCGGCCCACCACGACAGCGACCCGCGTGCCGTCCCGTTCGTAGCGGACCGCGTAACTCTCGATCGTCGCCTCGCCGTCCGCGTGATACACCACCGAAACCATTGGCGCGCGGTTCAATTCGTCCTGCGCGAGCGCCGAACGAGACGGTTCCCACGGCCCGCGCGCGGTCGAGTAGACGCCCACCGAATGCTTGCTGAGGATCCCGCCGTTTGCCACCACCAGCCCGTGACTTCCCGGCCGATCCCGCACGCGCGCAACGATTTCCGCGATCGCATGGGTCGAATAGTTGTTGCCGGGCCCGCCGAAGTACGGCAGCCCGCCGGTGACGGTGAGCCCGCGCGGATCGTCGGGAGCCAGGCCGAGCCCGTCGCAGAGGTTGAACACCGCGATCGGGAAACAGCTGTACAGATCCAGCGCCGAGACGTCGTCCAGCGTGATCCCGGCCATGTCGAGCGCGGTCCGCACCGCGGCGACCGCGGCCGGACTACGGCTCAGGTCCGGGCGCCGCAACAGTTCGCGCTCGGTCAGGTCGGCGCGGCCGCGCAGGAACACCATCCGGTCCTCGGGAACGCCCAGCCGCCGCGCGGTTTCCAACGACACCAGCACGATCGCCGCGCTCTGATTGACCTGCTCCCGCGCGACCAGCAGCCGGGTGTAGGCGTCGGTGATGCGCCGATTGCGATCGTCCACGGTGATCAACGCGGTCGCGTCGCGCGAAATGGGCGACGCCGCATGGGGATTGGCGGCGGCGACCGCGCTGAAGCGGCCGAACAACTCGCCCATCGCCCGCGCGTAGTCCGCCCGCGACACACCGAGCCGGGCCCGGCGGGCATTGTCCAGCACGGTGTAGGACACCGCCGGTTCCACCAGCTGGTGCAGGACGGCCTGGGCCGGGGTCATGCCCTCGATGCCGTAACCGCGGTCGTCGAGCGACCCGGCGACGCGCTCGGTGAAATCCGGGCGTTCGTCGGCCGGGCGGGTCGCGAGGGAGCGGACCGTGGAGATCGCCTCCGCGCCGAAAAGCACCGCGCCGTCGGATGTTCCGGCCGCGATCGCCTCGCACAACTCGGTCACCAGCTGCTGCGGCCCCTGCCCGCCGGTGGGGCCGAGGATCGCCCGCCGCGGCCGGGCCCCGATCCGGGCGGCGACCGCGCGCGGCACATTGTCGGGCGCGCCGAGGACCGCCTGCGCGTACGGGCTCGACGCGTCGAAGGCGCGCACGGCGACGAACGTGTCGAGCGCGGCGATCATCTCCGCGTCCGCCGCACCGGTGTCGGCGACCGCCGCGCGCACCGCCCGCGCCGCCAGTTCGGCCGCCGACAGCGCGCGGTAATCCGGATCGTCCAACCGTTCCGACACCTGACCCACACCGACGATGACCGGAATTCGATTGTCGCTCAACGCGTCTCCTTCACATCGTGGACCGGCACGTCGTCGGCCCACGGCTGCCGGGTCACCATGTCGGCCACCCGCACCACACCGCGTTCGAACTCCCCGGTCGCCGCGTCCACCAACCGATACCGCTGCTCCTGGCGGTGGATGGGCTGCGCGTCGAGCAGGATCACGCGCACCTCACCGGGCTCGAAATTGCATCGCTTCTGCATCGCGGCGATGAGTTGTTCGTTGTGCATGTGGCCGTCGCCGAAGTTCCAGCCGATCGCGGTGCTGCAGATGCGCTCGCCGTCGGTGATCGTGTACTCGTCCTGGCGACCGGCGGGCAGCGCGCGGTGCACGAGGCTGAACAGCGCGCGGCCGTGGGTGTTCATGGCGCGGAACGCATAGCCGAGATACAGCGGGATCTGGGCGCGGTCCTTGCCGTAATACCGCTCGAGCTGGGCCTGCGGCATGCTCGCGATGGCCACGATGCCGGTGCCGATCTTCGCGGCGGCCGAGGGTTTCACGCACCACAGGGTGGTGTCCCAGTTCCCGGCGTAGTAGCGCATGCCGGGCAGGAAGGAGACCTTGCGCGGGAACAGGTTTCCCGCGGCGACGGTTCCGGCCAGGACGACGAACAGCAGCGCCACGAGCAGCGGACGATGCAGATCCTCGAGTCGAATGTCGGCGTGCGCCACGAACAACGCGAAGACGCCGAAGATCATGAAGACGTTCCACTCCAGCGGCACGCCCATGGGGATGGCGGTCAGGATCGCCAGATGGAAGCACACCATGAGGATCGCGGCCACCACGGTCGGCCAGCCGCCGCCGGAGAAGAACAGCACCAGCGGCACGAGCATCTCGACGGCGGTACTGGCGTGCGCGACGACGCGGGACAACCGGCCCGGCCGCAGATCCTCCGGAAAGCGTTCGAAGAACCTGCGTTTGAGCCACCGCGGCCGCACCACCGGACTGTTGGACATCATCGTCGACACCACGAACGGGAAGTGCTTGTTCAGTTTCGAGGTCGCCGCGCCCATCCAGATGACGAGGAAGACGACCTTGGCGCCCACAATCGCGTCCACCCCGCCGAACAGGAAGGCCACCGCCAGCGACGCGTAGACCTCGCCGCGCGCGGCCAGGAAGATCACCTTGTCGCGCAGTCCCAGCACCGCGAGCACGCCGAGCACGATCGCGACGTGCCACCACGGCAGCAGCCCGACCGCGCTGTCCAGCTCCGCCGACGGCCCGGACCCGTCCGCCACCAACGCCCACCCGAGTGTCACCAGCAGCGCCGCGTACAGCGCGACATCCACCGGCGTGCGGCCATCTCCCGAGGTGAACGGCACGTACCGCGGCCACGGTGGCAGCCGTATCGTTCCCGCCCGCAACCAGTACAGAACCGATCCCATGGGCGGGAAGAACCGATTGTTCAACGGCCCGAACCCACATCCGAGCCCGACCACCTCGAACAGCATCGTGTAGAGCACGACCTTCTCGAACACGATCGGCTCCGACCACCACGCCCCGGCCCGCGTGAACCCGTCGATCCCATCGGTGGTCAGCACGACCAGCCAAGCTCCGAGAACGTAGAGACAGATCTTCACCACATAGAACAGATGCAGCACCACGGGCGTCCCGAACCCCACCTGTGCCCAGTGCTCGGCCATCGGCCGAATCCGCTCACTCCGCGTGCCCTTGCTCCACTGCGCCACATCCACCACGGGCAGTTCGGGCTCGACAAATCCCATCGCACTCTCCGTCGGACGATCATGGGGATACCAGGGAATTAGAACACGTTACAGAAGTGTGGGGACATCGGATTCACCGATTCGGTCCGCGCGGGTACTCTCGCGCCCGACCCCGCTTCCCCGCTTCCTTTGAGGGACCCCGCGCAATGGCCCGCCGATTCCCCACCCGCGCAACGCTTTTGGCGTGTGCGCTCATCTCCGCCTGTGCCAGCTCTGCCGAACGACCGCCCAACCTCACGGTTGCCGAGACCTACCAGCGCTTCTTCGACGGCCACAGCCCCACCGACGAGAAGATCGACCTGGTCGAGAACGGCAGGGCCTTCGCCGACACCCTCCGGGCGCGGGCCGACGCTCCGATAGTCAAGGGGACTACGGCGATCGTCGAGCGGGTCGCCGAGACGGCACCGGACCACGCGGACATCACCTTCACGCTCGTGGTCAACGGGAAACCGGCCCTGACGGGTCAGCAGGGCGCGGCTGTCCGTGCCGGGGCGATCTGGCGGGTCACCGCGAAGACCTTCTGTGCCGTGCTGGTCTTCGAGGGCAACTCGGCTCCGATCTGCTGAATTGCTTCTCAGGTTCGGGTACTGAAACCTCTGGACATGTCGAGTTGTCGCATGACGAGACCTGATTGCTCTCGATTCGGCATAATTCTCTGCGTGGTTTCCAGGGCGGCAGTACCGTGGATACCCGGACCGCAAAGCGCCGAGTGCTGTGAGCTGTCGGCAACCGAACTGAACGGTCGGTTAAGAAAGTGTTTCGATGAATTCCGAGTACGCCCGTGCGAGCAATCCGTTCTTCTCGAACGATCAAACCCCGAAAGCGGTGGTGGATCTCGCGAAAGCGGAGAAGTTGACCATCTACTGCGGGGCGGGCGTCACCATCGACCGGACCGGGCTCGGGTGGGGAGATCTGATATTCGAGCTGCTGAAGCAGTTGTGTGATCACACGTCCTCGAACGATCTGACCGAAGAGGAGGCGATTCATCTTCGGGACACCTTGTCGCCGCTGGATCTGTCGTCGATCTACGAGCAGTATGCGGAGGATGCGGGCCTGGTCAACCCGCATGTGCCCATTCTCCAGCAGAAACTCTACAAGGGGACCGTGTGGAAGTCGGGAGTACTGGTCCGCAATGTGGTGCGACTGGCCGTAGGGCTCACAGTCCTGGGAAAAAGTATCACGGTAATCACCACGAACTACGACACCTACCTGGAGGACGAACTCTTCGCGTATCTGAGAAAGTTCGCGCCCCTCGGAAGGGTGTGCCGGACACCAGGGTTCGTCGTGAGATGTCTCGGCGTCAAAGATCCGATTCGGCGGGTGCCCTCGATTCACGGGGGCGGAGTGATCGAAATAGTCTACGTCCACGGAAGGGTTCCGCCGAAGGACAACGCGACCGGTACCCTTGTGGTTTCGGAGCGAAATTATCACTCGGTTCGGTCGGCGGTCACCCGCAGACTCACCGCGAGCTTCGACGGCTCGAGCATTCTGATCCTGGGGGCCAGCCTGACCGACCCGCCCTTGCTCGCCAGTCTGCACGCCACCAGGGACAGGGCTCCGAGCGGCGGCGACCCGGGCCGTTACGCTCTCATGCCCGCCAGCGCGACGGGTTTGACGAAATTCGGCAAGGATGCCTATCCCAGGCTCGGAGAGCATTTCGCGCAGCGGATGAACCGCTACGGCGTCGAGCTTCTCATGCCGGACTTCAACAGTCAGATCGCGCAATTCTGCCAAGAAATACTCACCTGCGCGGAAATGGGAGCGGATCTGGAGAAGTACGCCTGCGCGTCGCCGAAGGCTCCGGAACGGTACGGCGAGCGACTCTGTGCGTGGTGGGACCGATGGATTGCGGGTGAAGTGGCTGGCGACCACGACAAGATCCACAGCACGCTCATCGCTCGACTCGAAGAACTCAAATCGATCAAGACTTGGGGCAAGGACCCCAATGAGGTCTACAAGCTGGAACTCTGGGTACGATATCTGCCCCGAGAGAACGGAACTCGCCGTTTGGCCCTGTGGGGCGGTTCGATGGGCATACTCAGCGACCGAAAGATTTTGAAGTTCGAGGATATCGAGTTGACCACCGACAACGCGTCGGTGCGCAGCTTCATCGAGGGGAAACCGGTCTGGCTCGATCGAGCGGATCGGGACAAGCCGGAGGTGAGTCCGCGACGGCGGCAATGGATCCTCCACCTCGGCGGGCGCTGGGACCGGTACCTGGCCGTACCTATCCGGCTCGATGCCGACAACGATCCCAAGCTGACGGTCGGCATCGTCACGCTCGCCGCCATGCGAGCGAAGAACGGCACGAACATTCCGATGAAGATCGCGACGGCCGCTGAATCCGTTGTCCGAAAACTGACCGATGTGGGTCAGGAGTTGTTACGACCGTGAGCCCGCGCTTCGCCAAGGGTTCGCCAGTGCGCGTTGCAGCGCCTTCCAATCCCCCCGAGCTTGGCTCAACAGGGTCTGTTCGTGCTTTATGGATACTTCCCTGATCCATGCGAGGTCGTCGGGATCGAAAATACCGTCGGCCTTCGCTTTCGCTACCTCTTCATCGCCCAACTTCTCGAGATAGGCTATTTCTGCGTCAGTCATTTCTGCTCCCCGGGGGTGCGAGCGGGCAAATGGGCCATAACGCTCACTCGAACCCTTTCGTCGCGGTGCTTTCGGCTCAGTGTACGGCGCTGGTGTCGTAGAGGGGAGCGTTGAATGATTTTTCTAACATGCGTGACCGAATGTTAACGCGTCCTCGGTAATGAAAAAAACTGCCAGAATGTGAACCGTCACCGGCTCGTCCACGGCCGTATCCGATGTCGCGTACATCGGCGTGCAGGCGCACTGGGTTACCGAAAATGCTTGCACCGCAAGCTAATCCGGCAACCGCGACATCTCCAACAACGTCAACCCCAGCGAGTCGATACGCGCGAGCACCCCACGCGCCGCACTGCTGTCGGGCACCGCCCCGAACAACGTGGTGGTACCGGACAGGGAACGCTCGCTGCGATTCAGCTCGGGAAAGGCGGCCAAGGCGCGGTCGGACAGTTCGCCCTCGACGACGAACTGGTATCGGACGGAATCGGCCACCGGCGTTCACCTCCTCGGGCGTGAGCCTGGTGCCGGGGGCGGGGGTGCGCCTCATCCGCGCGGGATGAGTTCGGTCGGCTCACCCTGTTCGGGTGACGCGCGGTCGGGCGAGCTGCGCGACAGTCGCGAGATCAGGAAGGAGCACATTATGGCAACCACGTCGGAAGACCATTCGGTTCGACAGGGCATCGCCGCGGGGACCTCGGTCGGTGCCGCGGTGCTGCTGCTCACCGTGGGTGTGCTGTCGTTTCTCCAGGGCGTCTCGGCGGTCGCGAACGACGATCTGTTCGTGACCGGGCCCGACTACGTGTACAAATTCGATCTCACGGGGTGGGGCTGGGTCCACATCGTTCTCGGGGTGATTCTCGCGGTCTGCGCGCTCGGTCTGATGACGGGTGCGGCGTGGGCGCGGGGCGCGGCGATCGGGATCGCGGCGCTGTCGATCCTCGCGAACTTCCTGTGGCTGCCGTTCTACCCGTGGTGGTCGGTCGCGGTGATCGCCCTCGACGTCGTGGTCATCTGGGCCGTCGCCACCTGGCGCCCGCAGATCTGACCCGTCGATGAGCCCGGTCCTCGGGGATCTGCTGCCGCTCGCCGTGGGCGTGGCGATCTCGCCGATCCCGATGGTGGCGGCGATTCTGGTGATCCTGTCGGGTTCGGCCGCGCGGGCGGCCGGATACGCCGGGGGTTGGGTCATCGGAATCGCCGCGGCCACAACTGTTTTCGTGGTGGTCGCGGCGGCGTTAGGTTCGACGAATGCGCGGGAGCCGTCCGCCGCGGTGTCCTGGATCAAGATCGTTCTGGGGGTGCTGCTGTTCGGCGCGGCCGCCGCGCAGTGGCGTCGCCGCTCCGATGCCGAACCGCCCGCCTGGATGCGCGCCCTCGACGGTTTGAGTCCGCCGCGCGCCGCGGGGCTGGGCGCGCTGCTCGCCGCGGTGAATCCGAAGAATCTGCTGCTGTGTCTCTCGGCGGGGGTGACCATCGGGACGAGCGCGCTGGGTTCGGGTGGGAAGGTCGTCGCGGTGGTCGTCTTCACCGTGCTCGCCGCGGCCTCCGTCCTGGCCGTCGTCCTTGCCTACGCCGTCGCCGCGGACCGCCTGCGCGGGGTGCTCGGCACGACCCGGAGCTGGTTGCAGGCCAATAACCACGCCGTGCTGGCCATCGTGCTGGTGGTGCTGGGAGCGGCGGTGCTGGGCAAGGGAATCGGAGGATTCTGACCAAGATCGATAGGGAAGTGACCGGTTCGTTTTGTGACCTTTCACCAGGGGTGGCGCGGTTCGTCCGGATGGAAGGATCGGCGGCTATCGTCGTCTGGCCAGTCGATCGTGTCCGGACCGAACAGTTGGGGTTGGAAGGCAGTTGTCCATGCTCCCGAAGCGCAAGCCCTTGGATGAGCCCGCGTTGGTTGTGCTCGGCTACATCAACGCGCGCCATCTTCCGCCCGGGGACGGTCCCTGGGCGCTGGGGTCGTCGATGCGGGTGAGCGCCGTCGATTGGGAATTCGATTGGGGCGGAACGTTTCTCGACCGCAATACGCACGGGGAGACGGTGGCGGCGCTGACCCGGGCCGCCGCCCGGGATCCGCGGGTGGCCCTGGTGGTGGTGCCCGCCGAGGAGCATCGGCCCGACGGGCTGTACGAACTGCGCGCCGGGGGGCGGCTCGTGCGCGTGGTCACGGCGGCGGCGCTGGGCGGGCGGCGGCACGCGGGCTGAGCGTCGAGGCACGCCTGAGCACTCACTCCGGGTCGCTGAGGTAGATCTCGCGGTACTCCTTGGCGAAGGCGCGGCGGCCGAGCAACCGCCAGGCCAGACGGGCGGGCAGCGGCATCTCGGCGAGGAATTTGCGGCGGTCCGCGGCGGGCACGCCCTGGAGGATGAAGCCGAGGAAGACCAGCTGCCGGTCCTTGGGCAGGTGCTCGCGGCCGCGTTCGCCGAGCGCCTGCCACTCGGGAACGGTCATGACGTCCTCGACCAGGGGCAGGATGTGCCGCTCCTCCTCGGCCATGTGCTCGTCGAGCGCCTCGGCGAGCGCGCGCAGGGTGGCCGCGAGGCGGTCGCGCACGGAAACGTTTGCGGCGGTGGCGAATTCGGCCGCCTCGCGCCGGGCGCGGTCGGTGAGTTCGGCGATGCGCTCGTGCTGTTCCTCCATGCGCAGCACCAGCCCGGCGTCGGTGGGCGCGCGGTCGAGCAGGATCGGCCACATGAGTTCGTCCTCGCCGGTGTGGTGGCTGTGCAGGCCGGTGCCGAGTTCGTCGAAGAAGGTGACCAGGCGGCGGGCGCGGGCCACGTCGCCGGGGGTGACCGCGGCGACGAGGCCGGGCAGGGCGGTGCAGTGGCGGCGGAAGGCGTTGTGGACGACGACCATGTCGTAGGTGTCGGGGCGGGCGGTCGCGGTGGTGGTGCTGTGCATGGCTCCGACTGTGCGGCGCGCCGCTTGCGGGTCACTTGTAAGGCGCTGCGCGGGCCGTGTCCTTAGACTTGGCGGGTCATGGTTCGGATCCGGGTACTCGGCGCGCTGACCGCGGCGGACCAGCGTGGTGAACTCGATCTCGGCGGCCCGCGGCAGTGCGGCGTGCTGGCGCGGCTGCTGGTCGCGCGGGGTGAGGTGGTGCCCGTCGACCGCCTGATCGACGATCTGTGGCGGGGTGAGCCGCCGCCGCGGGCCTTGGGCGCGTTGCAGGCCTACGTCTCGAATCTGCGGCGGCTGCTGGAACCCGAGCGCGCCCCGCGCGCCCCGGCCACGGTGCTGATCAGCCGGGCCCCGGGGTACGCGGTGCGGTTGGCCACCGCGGATGTGGACGCGTGGGAGTTCGGGGCCGAACTGGAAGCCGTTGGGCGGCAATCGGATCCGCGTGAGCGGCGACGCGTGCTCGAACGGGCGCTGGCCCGCTGGCGTGGCCCCGCCTACGCGGCCTTCGCCGCGGAGCCGTGGGCCGTCGCGGAGGCGGCCCGGCTCGAGGAGTTGCGGCTGGTCGCCCGGGAGCGGCTCGCCGCCACCCTGCTCGACCTGGGCGAGTTCGCGCTGGCCGCCGCCGAGGCCGAGGTGCTGTGCACGGAGCATCCGCTGCGGGAGGAGGCGTGGCGGCTGACGGCGCTGGCCCGCTACCGGGCGGGCCGCCAGGCCGACGCGCTGGCGGCGCTGCGGCGGGCGCGCGCTGTCCTCGCGGACGAGCTCGGCATCGATCCTGGTCCGGCGCTGATCGAGCTCGAGGGCGACATCCTGGCCCAGCGAATCCCGGTGGGGGACAGGGGCGTCCACGTTATCGATTCGGGACCGGCGCTGATCGAGTCCGAGGCCGACATCCTCGACCAGCGGATACCGTTGGGGGATAGCGGCGCCCACGTTATCGATCCGGAATCGGCGCTGGTCGAGCTCGAGGGCGACATCCGCGCCCAGCGGATACCGGTGGGGGATAGCGGAATTCACGTTCCAACGCAGTCCGAGCCGGGCGACGAATTGCTCGGGCGCGCAGCGGAATTGGCGGCCCTGCGTGAGGCCGCCACCGGAACCGGCTCCCGCGCGGCGACCGTCGTCGGTGAGGCGGGCAGCGGAAAGTCGACCCTGCTACGGCATTTCGGTGCGGCCCTGCGCGCGTCCGGGCACCGGGTGGTGGTCGGGCGTTGTCCCGAGGACGACGCCGCCCCGTCCGCCTGGCCATGGGTGGAGATCCTGCGCGATCTGACCCGCGAATACGACCCGGGCGAATTCGCGCCCGCCCTCGCGCCGCTGCTCACCGACGGCGCCGGAACACCGGACGGCGACGGCGCCCACGGCCGGTTCCTGCTGCACCGCGCGGTGTGCGGATATCTCACCGAGGTGGCCGCCGGGGGACCGCTGGCGATCCTGCTCGACGACGCGCATCGCGGCGACACCGAGACCGCGGCCCTGCTCGCCGCCGTGGCGACCCGGGTGCCGGGGCTGATCGTCGTCGGGTATCGACCCGACGAGGTCCCGCCCGCGCTGGCCGAGGCGCTCGCGTCCTTCGCCACCACCGTTCGCGCCCGAATCCGGTTGCGCGGCTTGGGAATCGACGACAGTGCTCGGCTGATCGCCGCCCGCACCGGCAGCGCACCGGCGGCGGACGTGGTGGAAACCCTGCACGAGCGCACCGGTGGGAATCCGTTCTACCTCACCGAGATCGCGCGGCTGCTGCGGAGCGAGGGTGCGGTGGTCGCGGCCTCCGAGGTGCCCGACGGCGTGCGGGACGTCTTGCGCCGCAGGCTTTCCCGGCTGCCCGAGACCGGCGTGGCGTTGCTGCGGCTGGCCGCGGTGATCGGGCGCGAATTCGATATCGCGGTGCTGGTGCGCGCGGCCGAGGTCCCCGAGGACGACGTGCTGGACGCGGTGGAGGCCGGGGTGCTGGCCGGACTGTTGGACGAACCCGCCAGCGGCCGAGCGCGTTTCACTCATGTGCTGGTCCGGGACACGCTGCTCGGCGATCTGTCCCGGCTCCGCCGTGACCGTTGGCATCGGCGGATCGCGGCCGCCATCGAGGAGATCGATCCGGGTGATCTCGCGGCCCTGGCCCATCATTACGTCGAATCCGTGACTCCCGAAACAGCAAGGCGCGCGGCCGATTACGCGGTGGCCGCCGCCGAACGCGCCGAGCGCCGCTACGCCCACGACATCGCGGCGGCCGGATACGAACGCGCGGTCGCGGCGCTCGAGCGGATGACCGGAGTCGACACCGTCGAGGAACGGGTCACCGTGCTGTGCCGGGCCGCGCGCGCCCACCTCTCCGGCGGCGCCGGGCTGGCGGCCCGCACCGCCCGCGATCGCGCCGCCGCGCTGGCCGAGGAGGCCGGGCGCACCGATCTGGTGGTGCGGGCGTGCACCGCCTGGGACACCCCGACCCCGTGGATGAATCGCCTGTACGGCGTGATCGAACACCGCGTGATCGGGTGGATCGAGGACGCGCTGCGCCATCCCGGGCTCATCCCCGCCGACCGCTGCCGATTGCTGATCACCCTGGTCGACGAGATCGGCGGCGAGGCGGGCGAACAGGCGGCGCGTGCCGCCGCCGAGGCCGAGGCCCTGGCCCGCGAACTCGGCGACGACGACCTGCTCGCCCGCGCCTTGCAGGCCCGCGCCTCGCTCTACCGCGACGCCGACCGCGGCCCGCTCGCCGCGGAACTCCTCGAGATCGGGCGGCGCGCCGGGCGCGGGGACTACCTGCTGCTCGGACACACCGTCGCCATCCAGGCCGCGGGATTCGCCGCCGACATCCCCGCGCTCGTCGAACACCTCGAGGCGGCCACCGTGCTCGCCGATCGCTACCAGTGGCGGCAGGCGCAGGTGGCCAACACGATGGCGCGCGGGTTGGTCGCGCTCGCCACCGGCGATCCGGACGCGGCCGAACAGCATTACCTGCGTGCCGACGAAATGCTCACGCGCGCGGGCATTCTCAACGCGGGCGGCATTCTGGCCATGGCCATGTTCGTGGTGCGGCTCCAGCAGGGGCGGGTCGGCGAACTGGCCGGGCTGGTCGCCGAATTCGTGGGCACGGGCAGCGCGGCGACCCTCGACGCCCTCGTCGACTTCCTGGTGCTGACCCTGCTCGGGGCGGGTGACCGCGCCGAGGCCGCACGGGTGCGCCGCCGGTCGCGCCCGGTGCGCGACGATCTGTTCCGGTCGTTCTTCCTCACCCTGCGCGGCATGGTCACCGCCGAACTGGGCACGGACGAGGAGGCCGCGGCGGTCTACGCGGAGCTGCTCCGGTATCGCGATCTTCTCGGCGGCGCGGATACCGGCGCCTACGCGGTCGGACCGGTCGACACCGTGCTGGGCGATCTCGCCGCCCGGCGCGGGGACATCGGACTCGCCGCCGAGCACTACCGGGCCGGGCTGGCCGTCGCCCGGCGTTGCGGGAATCCGATATGGATCGCGGCCGCCACCGAACGGCTCGAACGCTGACGGTCTCCTAGTCGCTCACAAGCCGCATCCGGACCGTTACCGGCATGACCACAACGACCCGCCGCCGCCGGACGGCCACCGACCTGTTCCTGAAGACCTCGACCGCCGCGCACCGCACACTGCTCACCCTCAGCGGCGGCCGCCTCGGCACCCGCTTCAAGAAGATGCCCACCCTGGCCCTCACCACCACGGGACGCCGAACGGGCTTGCCGCGCACCGTGATTCTGACCGTCCCCGTCGTGGACGGCGACACCTATTTGATCGTCGCCTCGCGCGGCGGGGATGACGTCTCCCCGGACTGGTACCACAATCTGCGCGCCGACCCGGCCGTCGAGGTCTCGTTCCAGCACGGCCCGACGCGGCCGATGACCGCCCGCGTCCTCGACCCGGACGAGCGGAACGCGCTGTGGCCGCGGGTGCTCGAGGCGTATCCGGGCTATGGGACCTACCAGGCGCGGACCACGCGGCGAATTCCCTTGGTGCTGCTCACTCCGCGCGGCTGAGAGCGGTCGTCTTCGGCCGGTACTGCTTACTCAGTCCGGCTGAGCGCGGTCGGTTTCGGCCGGTGCTGCCCACTCCGCGCGCCTGCGCGCCCTCGGCTTCGGCTGATGCTGCTTACTCGGCCCGGTGGAGCGCGGTCGCCTTCCGGTACAGCTCATTCCGCCTGGCTGAGCGCCGACACCAGGGACGTGGCGAGCAGGGCGACGGCTCGGTTGGGGTCGGTGGTGAGGCGGCGGAGGGTGTTCAGGGCCAGGGTGCCCGGGAGTTCGGCGAGGGCTTGGGTGAGGCGGATGCGGATCGGGGGTTCGGGGTGGGCGTCCAGTTCGGCGGTGAGGGCGGTGAGGATTCGGTTGGCCCACAATGGGTCTCGGGATAATGCGCCGAGTAGCTCGGCCGCCTCGACGTCGTTCGGGCCCTCGACGACGGTGGCCACCAGCGTCGGGATCGCGGCGGTGTCGCCGCGTGCGCCGAGGGCGAGTGCGGCGGTGCGGCGGACGGTCGGGTCGGTGTCGGTGAGTGCCTCGGTGAGCAGCGCGGTGGACTCGTCGCCGGGCAGTTCGGCCAGGGCCAGCGCGGCGCGTTGCCGCACCTCGGCGTCGGCCGCGGTGAGGCCGGGTGACAGGCTCGCGACCGCGTCGTCGCCGCTCCGGGCCAGCGCCCAGCGCAGGGCCCCGGCGACATTGGGATCGGATTCGGTGAGGATCGCCTCGGCCAGCACGTCGGCGGGCATCGGCGCCTCCTCGGCCGCGGTGAGCAGAACCTGTTGGCGCCGTGCGGCATTCGTCGATCCGAGCCCGCGCAGCAGTTCCACCACGCGCAGCACGTCCGGCCACCCGGCCGGGTCGGCGGCGTCGACCCGGCGCAGGCGTTCGAGCAGTTCCCGCTCCCGCCGCAACCGCTCCTCGGTGTCGCGGATGAGCTCTCCGACCAGGGCGGCCGGGGCGAATTCGGGATCGTCGAGGGCGCGCGCGATCTGGCGCAGCGACAACCCGAGCGAGCGCAGCCCCTCGACGTGGAAGATGCGCCGGATGTCCTCCGGCGCGTACTCCCGGTAGCCGCCCACGGTGCGGCCGGTCGGCCGCACCAGCCCGAGGGTGTCGTAGTGCCGCAGCATGCGGGCGCTCACCCCCGAGCGGTGCGCCACCTCACCGATCAGCATCGGTCCTCTCCTCTCGGTCCGGGCCGAGCGCCGCGACCCGTTTCGCCGCGTCGACGGCGAGGTCGAAGCCGCCGTCCGGATCGTGCCACAGCCGTTCGGTGGCCCGGGCGTGCTCTGCCACCGCGGAGTCGTTGTCCGCCATGGCTTTTCGCAGCACCGGCTCGATCACCTCACCGAGCGCGACGAGCGCGCGGCTCAGGCTCAGCCGCGTCTCCCGGTCCCCGCGCCCGAACTCGGCCGCCAGTTCCCGCGCCAGCGCCGCCCGCTCGTCCTCGGGGACGAGCACGACCGCCGCCCGCCACGCGCTGCGCGCCACCTGGTCGTCGGCGTCGTGCAGCAGCGACCGCGTGATCGCGGGCCACGTACCCGGATCCCCGATCTTGGACAGCGTATGCAACGCCTGGCTGCGGGCCTGAGCGCGGTCGGACCGCAGCTCCGCCCGCAGCCGCGGCATTGTGCGCTCGGCCGGGAGCCGGGTCAGCGCCCAGGTGAGCATGTCCCGCACGAAGAAGTCCGGTTCGACCGCGCATCGATCCACGAGCGCGTCGAGGAAACCGGGCTCGGGCCGCGTCCCCATCGCCAGGGCGGCCCGCAACCGCGTCGAGGAATTCGTCGCGGCCAGCGCCTCGAGTACCGAATTCATGATGATCACCTCCGGCCGCCAGTGAACGCCTTGTCACGGTGTGAAGGTCAAGAACCCCAGGTGACCGGGAGGGCGTGGACCCCGTAGATGTTCATATCGGTCCGCAGCGGCACCTGGTCGGCGGGCACCGCGAGCGCGAGATCCGGGAACCGGCGCAGCAGGCCGCCGAATCCGGCGCGCATCTCGATGCGGGCCAGCTGCTGACCCAGGCACTGATGTACGCCGTGGCCGAAGGACAGGTGGCCGCGGGCCTTGCGGCGGATGTCGAGGGTGTCCGGATCCTCGAACCGTTCGGGGTCGCGATTGGCGGCCAGCAGCGAGACGACCACGGTCGAGCCCGCGGGGATGGTCTCGCCGCCGAGTTCGATGTCCTCGGTGGCGTAGCGATAGAAGATGTCGGCCACCGACAGGTATCGCATGAGTTCCTCGACGGCGTCGGGCAGCAGCTCGGGGTCGGCGCGCAGCAGGTCCGCCTGCTCCGGATGCTCGAGCAGCGCGAAGGTGCCCAGCGCCAACATGTTCGCGGTGGTCTCGTGGCCCGCGAGCAGTAGCAGGAACGCGATGCCCACCAGTTCGTCGATGCCGAGGTCCTCGTCGCGGGCCAGATCGGACAGGAGGTCGTCGCCCGGTTCGGCGCGCTTGCTCAGGACCAGGTCGGTCAGATACGAGGTCATCGCGCCGTAGGCGCCCATCTTCTCCTCGAGCGACTGGTCCCGGACCAGGAACTTGGCCGAATTGACCTGGAAATTCGCCCGATCCGCGTAGGGCACGCCGAGCAGTTCGCAGATCACCAGCGAGGGCACCGGCAGCGCGAACTCGGTGACCAGATCGACCGGCGGGGTGAGCCGGGCCATCTCGTCGAGCCGACGCTCGGTGATCTCGACGATGTGGTCCTCGAGCTGCCGCATGCGCTTGACGGTGAACGCGCCGATCAGCTTGCGCCGCAGGCGGGTGTGCTCGGGCGGGTCCATGGCGATGAACAGGCCCGGGATCGTCGGCGCCGGTTCGGTCGGCACCGGCATCCCGGGCGTCTCGAACGGTACGTGCACGATGCCGAGGTCTTGACGCGAGCTGAACCTGGTGTCCGCCAACAACTTTCGGGCCGCATCATATCCGGTGACGAGCCAGCCCTCGTGGCCGTCGGGGAACAGCATCGGGCTGACCGGGTGGGCGGCGCGCAGCCGGGTGAGGTCGCGGGGCGGATCGAACGGCCCCGCGTCGCGGTGCATGGGGAGGCCGTGGGGTACGGGGACCGTGCGGGTCATGGGAGGGTCCTTTCGGATCAGGGGGTGAGGGTGAGCGCGCCGGAGGGGCACATGCGGACGGCCTCGCGGGCGGCGGCCTCGCCGTCCGGGCCGGGTGCCGCGCTCAGCAGCAGCACCCGGCCGTCGTTGTCGTCCTGGTCGAAGAGTTCGGGAGCGCTGAGCACGCACATGCCCGCGCCGATGCAGCGCTCCCGGTCCGCTCGGATCTTCATCGGTGGCGGATCAGACGGTGGCCGCGTGCCGAATCACGACGTTGCCCAACGCGTTTCGCGCGTGCACCCGCACGGTCTCCGCGTTCGAGGCGACCGGATCCAGCATGTTCTGCACGGTGCCGCTCAGCGCGTTGACCTCGAGCCGTGCGCCGCCGGGGCGGATGCCCACCTCGAGTTCGCCCACCGACGTCTCCAGGCGCAGCACGCCGCGCACGGCCTCGCCGATGCGGATATCGCCCTTGGCGGTCTTCGCGGTCACCGAGTCCCCGGGCTGTTCGACGATGATGTCGCCCGCGGCGATCTCCAGGTCGCACTGCCCGATCTCGCCCGTGACCAGCAGGCGGCCGACCCCGGTGGTGGCGGCGAGCCGGGAGCCGGTGGGCACCGCGACGGTCACCGCGATGGTGGGGTTGCCGCCGAACGGGCTGTAGGTCCGCCAGTCCCGCGGCGTCGTGACGCTCAGGGTGTCGCCGTCGAATTCGACCGTGGTCTGCTCGGCGGCGCGCACATCGCCCTTCTTGGTGGCGTCGGCGGGGCGGATCTCGACGACGGTGTCGGCGCGGTCCGAGGCGATCACGGTGACGTCGGCGGAGAGCACGTCGACGGTGACGGCGATCGGGGCGGGGGTCTGGAAGCTGGTCATGATATTCGCCTTTCGAGCTGGGGGTTCGTTCGATCTGTGACCACTGTCGAGCCCTCGGCTGATACCGGCCTGACAGCGCCCTGACAGCGGGGCTGACGTCCTGGTGGTCCCGTTCGGTGCTGGGTCCGGCCACTCGTTCTCCCTGTTCATCCCATTCGGCAGAATGGTCCGGTGCAGATCGGGATGCTGGGACCGCTCGAGGTCCGGTCGGACGACGGGCCGGTGGAGGTTCCGGGGGCTCGGCTGCGGGCGTTGTTGGTCGCCCTCGCGCTCGAACCGGGGCGGGTGGTGTCGAAAACGGCTCTGGTGGACTGGATCTGGGGTGAGCGGCCGCCCGCGGACGCGGCGAACGCGTTGCAGGCGCTGGTGTCGCGGCTGCGCCGGGTGCTGCCGGACGGGACGCTGGACGGGCAGGCGGGCGGATACCGACTGGCGGTGTCGCCGCGGGATGTGGACGCGGTGCGGTTCGAGCGGCTGCTCGAGCAGGCGCGCGAGGGCGGCGACCAGCATCGCGCCCGGGTGCTGGGCGAGGCGCTCGAGCTGTGGCGCGGCACGCCGATGCAGGACGTCGACGTGCCCGACAGCGAGGCGTTCGAGGCCGTCGTCACCCGGCTCGAGGGTCTGCGCCTGGCGGCGCTGGAGGATCGGGTCGAGGCGGAGATCCGGCTCGGGCGCGGGGCGGGGCTGGTGGCCGAGCTGACCGAACTGGTGGCCCGAAACCCGGTGCGGGAGCGGCTGATCGGCGCGCTCATGCGCGCGCTGGGCGCCGCGGGACGCGGGTCGGAGGCGTTGCTGGTGTATCAGCGCGCCCGCGAGGTGCTCGCCGACACCCTCGGCGTGGACCCCTCGCCGGAGCTGTCGGATCTGCACGTCGCGCTGCTGCGCGGGGAGGTCGGCGCGCAGGAGAACGACCGGCGCACCAACATCCGGGCCGAATTGACCCGCTACGTCGGCAAACACGCCGATATCGCGGCCGTGCGCGAACTCCTCGCCTGGCATCGGCTCACCACCCTCACCGGGCCCGGCGGCTCGGGCAAGACCCGGCTGGCCCTGGAGACCGCGCGCACCCTGCTCGACGATCTTCCCGACGGGGCCTGGTTGGTGGAGTTGGCGTCGGTCGGCGCGGACGGCGATGTGGCGCAGGCGGCCCTGGCCGCCTTCGGTCTCCGTGACGCGCTGCTCGGCGGGGCGCCCGACGCGGAGCCGATGGACCGCCTCGTCGCCGCGATCCGGGACCGGGAAACGCTGCTGGTGCTGGACAATTGCGAGCACGTCATCGAGGCCGCGGCCACCTTCGCACACCGCGTGCTCGGCGAATGCCCACGGCTGCGGATCCTCGCCACCAGCCGCGAACCGCTCGGCGTCACCGGCGAGGCGCTGTGGCAGGTCGAGCCGCTGACGCTGCCCGCGCCCGACGCCACCCCCGACGAGATCGAATCCGCCGCGGCCGTCACGCTGTTGCGCGACCGCGCGGGCGCGGTGCGCCAGGACCTCGGCACCGACGCCGCCACCCTGACCACCATGGTCCGGATCTGCCGCGCGCTGGACGGCATTCCGCTCGCCATCGAACTGGCCGCGGCCCGGCTGCGCACCATGTCGCTCGACCAGCTCGCCCATCGCCTCGACGACCGCTTCCGCCTGCTCACCGGCGGCAGCCGCACCGCCATCCCGCAACACCGGACGCTGCGCGCGGTGGTCGACTGGAGCTGGGAACTGCTCAGCGACGCCGAGCGCACCGTGCTGAGCAGACTCGCCATCTTCGCCGGAGGCGCGAATCTCGAAGCGGCCGAACAAGTTTGCGCGACCGAGACGGTCGAGTCGTGGGAGGTGCTCGAGCTGCTGACCGCGCTGACGGAGAAGTCGCTGCTGGTCACCACCGGCGACAGCGAGCCGCGCTACCGGATGCTCGGCACCATCGCACAGTACGCCCGGGACCGGCTGACCGAATCGGGGGAAGCGGAAAGCGCACGGCGAGCGCATCTTTCGTACTTCGCCGAACTCTCCGAGACCGCCGAACCGCATCTGCGCCGCGCCGACCAGCTGGAGTGGCTGGCCGTCCTCGAGGCCGAGCACGACAATATCGCCGCCGCCATGCGGGGCGCGCTCGCGGCGGCGGACGCGGCCGGGGCGATGGCGCTCGCGGCCGCCGCGGGCTGGTACTGGTGGCTCAGCGGGCACAAGGCCGAGGGCATGGAATTCCTCACCGCCGCAGCGGATCTCGCGGGCGAGGTGGACGACGATATCCGGGCGCGGGTGGCCGGTCTGATCGTGCACTTCCTGAGTTCCGGGCCGAACGACGAACACCAGATCGCCGATCGCATCCACCAGGCGCACGAATACGGTCGCCGCGCCCGCGGCGGCTACCCGCTGCTGGGCTTCGTGGAAGCGATGGAACGCATGTTGCGGGGCGGAGACGCGTTCCTCACCGCGTTCGAGCCGCTGCTCGCCCACGACGATCCGTGGGTGCGCGCGCTGGCCCGGCTGCAATTGGGAAAGGCGCGCATCGCGCTCGGGCACGAGGGGCGCGCGGCCGACGAGTATCTGGAGACCGCGCTCGCGGAGTTCCGGGCCGTCGGTGAACGCTGGGGGATCTCGTTCGCGTTGACCGAACTGGCGAACCGGATGGCCACCCGCGGCGAATTCGCCAGGGCGGCAACATCTCTGGAGCAGGCGGTCGCGGTCGTCACCGAGATCGGCGCGATCGAGGACGTCTTCCTGATGCGGGCGCGGCAGGCCCAGCTGTACTGGCTGCTGGGGGACGAGCGGGCCAGCGCCGCGGCCATGGCCGAGGCGGATCGGTTCGCGAGCCGCTCCGCGTGGGCGAACGCCCTGGCCGAACTCGCGCTGACGAAGGCCGAATGGGCCCGGTGGCGCGGGGACACCGCGGAGGCGCGTCGCCAGCTCGATGCCGCGACCGCCGCGCTGGGCGACGACGCGCGGCAACTGTACGTCGTTGCCGTGCGACATACCCTGCTCGGCTATCTCGCCGAGACCGTGGCCGAGGCGCGCGAGCATCGGGCCGCGGCGTTCCGGGCCGCCGACGAAACGGGGTACGGGCCGCTGGTCGCGCAGGTGCTGGTCGGGGTCGCGGATCTGGCGCTGCGCCTCGACCGGCCCGAGCTGGCCGCGCGGCTGCTCGGCGCGAGCGAGACGGCCCGCGGCCTGCCGGAACGGTTCATCCCCGACGCGGGCCGCATCGAGCGGACGGCACGAAGCCGCCTCGGTGAAGCGGCGTTCACCGAGGCGGCCAGGGCGGGTGCGAAGGAGAGTCCGGCGGAGCTGGTCGCCGCTACGCTCGCTTGCTGAAAGTGGCTCGCGACCAGAGGAATCCGATGATGCCGATGCCCGCGCACCAGGCCAGCGCCGCGGCGGTGTAGCCGCCGGAGGGATGGCCGGTGAGGAAGCCGCGCAGGGACTCGATGATCGGCGTGAAGGGCTGGTACTGCGCGAACTGCCGCACGCCCTGCCCCATCTTCTCGGCGGGCACGATCGCGCTGCTCACGAAGGGCAGCATGATCAGCGGCACCACGGACATGCCCGCGGATTCCGGCGTCTTGGCGGCCATGCCCAGCGCGACGGTGAGCCAGGAGGCCGCGACCGAGGTGGCGGCCATGACACCGATCGCGCCGAGCCATTCCAGAGCTGTTGCGGGCGAACGGAATCCGAGCGCGAACGCCACCGCCAGCACGGCCGCGATGGCGACCGCGTTGGTGAGGATGGTGGCGACCACATGCCCGGTCAGCACGGCCCCGCGGGAGACGTCCATGACCTTGAACCGGTTGATGATGCCCTTGGCCATATCGCCGCTAACCGAGACCGCGGTGCCCGACAGCCCGTAACTGATGGCCAGCAGGATCAAACCCGGTGTGGCGTAGTCGATGTAGTCGCCGCCGACGTCGAAGGCGCTGCCGAAGACGTACACGAAGATCAGCATCATCACCACCGGCATGAGCGCGGCGTTGAAGATGGTGACGGGGCTGCGCGCGATGTGTTTGAAGTTGCGGCGCAACATGATCGAGGAATCGGCGAAGGGTGCGGTGAGGGTGCTCATTGTGCGTTGGCCTCCGTGGTGGCGTGACCGGTCAGGGAAAGGAAGACGTCGTCGAGATCGGGGGTGTGGATGGCGACCTCGTCGGCCTCGAGGGAGTGCTCGGCGAGCCGATCCAGCAGGGCTCGAAGGGTTTTCGTGCCGCCGTTGCCGGGCACGCGCAGGGTCAGGGATTCGTCGTCGCGGGTGGCGTCCGGCAGGACGCGGGCGGCGACCTCCAGATCGCTCGCCTGGGCGAACCGCAGCTGGATGTGGCTGCCCGGCACCCTGCGCTTGAGCTCGTCCGCGGTGCCCTCGGCCACGATGCGGCCCTGGTCGAGCACGGCGATCCGGTCGGCGAGCTGATCGGCCTCCTCCAGATATTGGGTGGTGAGGAAGATCGTCACGCCCTCGGAGGTCAACTCCCGCACGATCTCCCACATGGTGCGGCGGCTGCGCGGATCCAGTCCGGTGGTCGGCTCGTCCAGGAAGATGATGCGCGGCTTGGTCACCAGGGTCATGGCCAGGTCGAGTTTGCGGCGCATCCCGCCGGAGTAGGTGGCGGCGCGTTTACCCGCGGCCTCGGTGAGCTCGAACCGGTCCAGGAGTTCGGCGACGGTTTGCTTGGCGGCCTTGCCCTTCAGGCGGTGCAGGTCGGCCATGAGCTGGAGGTTCTCGGCGCCGGTGAGCAGGTCGTCGACGGCGGCGAACTGGCCGGTGACGCCGATGGCGGCGCGCACGGCTCCCGGTTCGGCGGCGATGTCGTGGCCGGCCACGCGGGCGGTGCCGCTGTCGGCCTTCAGCAGGGTGGTGAGGACGTTGACGGTGGTGGTCTTGCCCGCGCCGTTGGGGCCGAGGAGGGAGAAGATCCGGCCTTCCTCGATGGTCAGGTCGATACCGTCGAGGACCTTCTTGTCGCCGTAGGACTTTCGCAGGGCGGCGGCTGCGATTGCTGGGGTGGTCATGGGGAGAACTGTCGGCTGGGGGGCTGATACGGGGCTGATAGGGGTCAGCGGCTGGTGTATGCCATGGTCAGGATGGCTTTGGGGGCGGCCAGCCATTCGCGGAGGGTGTTGCGGATGAGGGTTTCTCGGCGGCAGTCACAGGGGGCGGCTACGCCGTGGGCGTCTATGCCCGCGTGGCGGGCCAGGGCTATGGCTCGGGGGAGGTGTTGGGGTTGGGTGACGATGATCGCTTCGGTTATGTCGAAGAGTTTTCTGGCTCGCTGGCAGGTGGCTCGGGTGGTCAGACCCTCGCCGTCGGATCGGATTGTGGTTGGGGGTATGCCGTGGGTGAGGAGGTAGGTGCGCATGGCGGCGATCTCGTTTCCGGATTCGCCTGCGGCGTCGCCGGAGATGAGGATTGTGTCGGCCTTTGCTGCCCGGACCAGGTGGATCGCGGCGTCCAGGCGGCCGCGGAGGTATGGCAGGGGTGATCCGTCGGGCGCGACCTTGGCCCCTGGCACGATGACGGTAGGGGCCGGGGGCGCGGTCGCTACCGTGAAACGCCTTCCGCGCGAGAGCATTCGGAGTCCGGCGTGCGCGCCGAGCACACTGAGCGCACCCGCCGCGATGATCCATCGAACCCACACGGCCCTCACTCTGCCAGGTCGGTGATCGGATCCCGAATGCGCGCATCGGCTTTCGAGCCGCGTCGGCTATAGCTCGGTGCCGATATGGCCGGTGTCTCGCGGGACCTCGTCGGTGCGGCGGCGCAGGGCGGTGACGAGGAGAACGATCAGGGTGGCGAGGGTGGTGTGGGCGGCGACCAGGGTGAGCCAGGGGAGGAGGAAACCCTCGTCGGTGAATTCGCCTCGGGGGCCGACGCAGTAGAGGGTGAAATTGGTGGAGGTGCCTTCGGAGTCGTGGAAGGTGTCGGAGACGACCATGGGGTCGTGGTAGGGGGGTGAGCAGAAGAGGGGGGCGGTGAATTCGGCTTCGGCGGGCCAGATCACGGACAGCAGGAGGGTGAACATCGTTATTCCGAAAACCAGTCCGGCGAGTTTCGGCAGCACGGCTAGATCCGTTGCGATCGGAGAAAGGTTCCGGTGGCGTCGAATTGGGCGATCGCCGCGCCGCGGGGCGCGGTGACGTTCACGGTGACGAGGACGTTCGCGCCGGATCGGTGGACGAGTACCGCCGATGCGGACGCTCGCTCGAGACCGCTGCGGGTGACGGAGGTGTCGACGAGTTCCTCGAGTCGCGTCAGCGCCGACACCTCCCCGATCGCGAAGGCCGTGTCGGTCAGATCGCCCGCGTACACGCGCACGGGGGTGGGCTCGCCGAGGGCGCCGAGCGTGTAGGTGTAGTCGTCGAGTTGGTCGGACCGGCGCGGATCGCGAATCCGCAAGCGCGCCGTCGTGTTCCGGCTCGCGAGTCCGGCGCCGTCGCCGAGGAAGCGGGTGACGTGCGCGGGCTGGTCGATCATGGCGATCTCGAATCGCTCCGACTCCGGCGCGGTCAGCAGGATGACGGTGGCCTCCGGATCGGCGACCCCGAGCCGGTCGGCGAGCGCGGTGACCGCCCCGGCGGGGAGCGCGGCGACCAGGCCGCCGCCGCGCGCCCGCACCACCTGCTCGAAGTCGGCCCGGTCGACCGCGCCGATACAGCCGGTGGCGGTCAGCGCGACGACGCACGGGCCGAGAACCCAACGGCCCCAACGTCGACGCGACATGGGTGCAACATACCGAGCGGTGGCCGGGTCCGCCAGACACGCGAGCACCCATCCGGAACCCGGCCGGGCTTCGAATGTAGTATCGGCCGGAAATTTCCGTCCCTGACCAATTCGCGCAGGAGGAGATTCGAATGCTGTTCAGCGTCGTCGGGCGACTTGTCGGATTGTTACTGGATTCGGTCGTTTCGATACTGGTTCCGTAACCCGAGCAAACACGACCGGACGGAATTCGTTCCATCCGGGACAGAGGAATGCTCCGAATATCTCGCGACCGAATCCATCCCAGGGGCGGAGCAGAATGCGTAAAGGATTTGCCGTCGCGCTGGCGGCGGTCTCTCTCGGTGCCGTGCCCACCCTGGCACGCGCCGAGCCCACCCCGATCTCCCTTCCGCTCCAGAACTGTCCGGGGCTGTACGTGCTCGCGGTGCAGGGCACCGGGCAGTCGACTCCCGACGCACCCGTCGCCGCGGATTCGGGAATGCTGGGCACCGTGCTCGAACCGGTCGTGACCGCGGCGCGCGATCTGGTCGGCCGCGCCTACGTGCCCTACGCGGCGGCCTTCGGCGGAGCGGTGCCGGGCGGGCCGGTGCCCTATTCGATGTCGGTGACCGGTGGTCTGGACGCCTTGCGGCAGATGGCGACGGCGGTGACGAGCGAGTGCCCGCACAGCGAACTGGCGCTGGTCGGGTATTCGCAAGGCGCGCATGTGGTTTCGATCTTCGCCCGGGAGATCGGCCGGGGACGCGGGCGGATTCCGGCCGACCGGGTCGCGGCCGTGGCCCTGATCGCCGATCCGACCCGCCAACCCGGTGCGCCGCTGTTCCCGGGCGCTCCCGCGCGGCACGCCCCGGCCCCGGCGCCGGGCACATCGGGGACGGAAGTGCAACGGGTGCAAGCGTTTCCGCAGCCCGCGCTGCCGGGCGGCGGCATCGGGCCCGATCAGGACATCGTCGCGGATTTCGGCGCGCTCGACGGCCGGGTGGCCTCGATGTGCCTGCCGGGGGATCTCGCCTGCGACGCGCCGCCCGATCTGCCCATGTTGCGGATGGCGGTCAATATCGCGGGGCAGGCCGATCTCGACCCGGCCGATCCGCTGGCGACGCTCGCGTCGATCGCGGACGCGTTGGCGAGTACGGCCGCCAAGACGGCCGTGCAGGTCGCCGATCACGATCTGACCGGGTATTCGCTGGGGACGCTGGCGCTTTCGCCGCAGAAGCCGCTCAGTCGGCGGCTCGCCGAGATGTCGGATCCGCGCGCCGAGCCCAAGGAGGCGGAGGCGCGCGGCGCGCTGTTGAAACTCGCGACCCGGGCGCTCAACACCGTCGTCGCGCTCACCGGGGCGGTGTTGAAGCCGGACGAGGTCGCGTATGTGCTGGCGGCCGCCGATCCGCTCGACGGGTTGCGGCGGCTCGCGGAGAAGATCGTCACGGCCGTGCATCGTCCGGCGCCGGACCGGCCGCCGTTTCGCCTGTTCACGCAGCTGTTCGATACAGTGGGGCAGCTGCTGGACGAGGCGGCCGGTACCGCGGATCCGGCGATCTGGGCGCATTATCTGGATACCGGGCGGCTGCACGGGTCCTATGTGCTCGGGATCGCGGGTGGGCGGTCCGCGACGCAGTTCGTGACGGACTGGTTGACGGCGGCCGCGCACGACCTGTCCGGTCCACGGCTGGCCGCTCCCGTGCCTTCGAAAACAGCGGCGCCGCAGAATGATTCGGTTACCGATCCCCTTCCGGTGGCCGTGGACGAGCGGAAGTACGTGTCCGCCACGGATATCGGAACGGTGACCGGCGATCCGGTACGGACCGGTGCTCGGCGTCCGCTCGAAACCGACTCCATGACAGGGTATCTGGCGGTTCTGCTGTGCTGTCTCGCCGTCGCGGTGCTCAGCCGGATGTGGGCGTGGTGCTTCGCGCCGCGCGAGCGCTTCCTGGTCGGGACGAAAGGCCGCTGGTTCCGGCGGTAGGGCCGGTGAACGAGAACACCCCGCCTCGCTGGCCGAGGCGGGGTGTTTGGTTTTCGACGGGGTCAGCAACCCAGCGCGTGATCGCGGAAGGCGTTGAGCAGCGCAATCTTCACGTCGGTGGGCTGGCCCGCGGCGTGCATGATGAAGTCGCCCGGGCGGTGTTCGTTCCAGAAGCTGTTCATCGTGCGCTTTTCCAGCACCTTCACCCGCAGGCGGGGGAGCAGCGCGATGGCCCGGGTCATGGCCGTCTGCTCGTAGAACAGCGCGGTCACATCCTGTTTCCAGGCCAGGCGCAGGAGTTCGCCCGTGACCTCGTTGTTGCGGATGAGGAAGCTGCCGGAGTTCAACCCGAGTTCGTCGTGGGTGACGATCAGGTCGTAGGCGTCGTCGCACAGCGCGCGCAGATCGAAGTCGAAATTCGTGATGACCGCGTCGGCGTCGATCCAGTAGAGCCACTCGTGCTCGCGCAGGTGCCGTTCGACCGCCGGGATCTTGGACCAGTGCGGGGCGCGGTCGGTGGTGAAGACGTCGGTGTAGCCGTAGAACGCGAAACCGTGTCGCTCGCAATAGGTTTGCTTGTCCTCGGCGTAGGGACGGGCCCAATGGTCGATATCCGGTGACCAGAGGGTGACGAGGCCGAGCGGGGTCGGTTCGGATGGGCGGTAGGTCCACAGCGGCGGAGCACCGACTTGTGGGATCTCCTGGCGCGGAGAGGTTTTAATGACGAGTGGCGGCGCGGAGGGCGGTAGGGTGCGGTCGCGGAACGGGAAACGCTTGTGGTGGGTGTGTTCGGCGATCACCGTGAGAACCTCGGGTGCGCAGTTCCAGATGTCGCGATGCCGCCGCGTCCACGCCGCGGCCCTGCTACCGAGTTCGTTTGCCGCGCGCCGATTGTCGGCGACCCAGCGGAGCCGCGCGGCGATGTCGTCGACCTCCGGAACCCCGACGACGCCGTGCTCGGGCTCACCGTAGGGGTGTTCGTACGGCCGCCAGGTGACGGGCGGAACCGGCAGGATCGCGTCGGCGGCCGCGCGGCAGATGTCGGCCTGCCCCTCGGCGGCGAGGGCGATCACCGGGAGTCCGGCCGCCATCCCCTCCAGCACGGAGGTGCCGCAGCCCTCGTTTCCCAGCGCGAGCAGGACGTCGGCCTCGTCGTACCAGTTGGGGGAGGTGCGAGCGGGACCGGACAACGTCTCGATGTGGATGCGGGGGTCGGCGGCGGTGTGGCAGTCCGGCCAGCCCTGCCAGGACTTGACGACCAGGCGGGCGTCCGGATCGTCGTCGAACGCCTCCTGCCACGCCTCGATGCCCTGGCGGTAGTTGTCGGTGCGGGACTCCATCATGCCGATCATCAACGTGGTCAACGTCTTTCGGCCCGAGCGATCACAGGGCGAGCAGAACCGCGGGTCGACGCCGCTGGGCACGATGTGGATCGGCGGGGTGACGCCGCAGGAACGGAAGACCTCGGCCACGTACGGGCTGGGGACGATGATCGCGCGGGCCCGGTTCAGCGGGGCGATCCAGTGCGACGGGATGCGCGAACTGTCGCAGGTGGCCCGGATGAACAGGTCGGTGCCGAGGAGGGTGTCGACCTCGGGGCGGCCGGGACAGCCGCTGTAGAGGACCGGTCCGTCGACCCGGGCGGAGGAGGCCGCGACCATCCGGCGGAACTCGGCCGAATGGTCGCGGTCGTCCGCGCGCAGCGGCGCCACGTCGATACGAAAACCGGCCCGGTGCATTCCCCGGGCCAGGTATTCGTGCGTGCGCGCGTAGCCGTCGGCGTGGGTGAAATCGCCGATCAGGGTGATGCCCGCGCCTCGGCGACGCGGGCGGACGGCGGGTTCACACGGCGGGTCAGCGCTTCTTTTCGCGCTGATAAGTGCCGGTTCTGTAGCCATATTTACCCTTTCCGTACGGTTTCGCCGTCTCGCGGTACACCAGCTCTTGGGCCGGTTCGGCATTGGCGAATTCCGGGAATACGGCGACCGCCACCGCCGCGACCGCGGCCGCACCGGAGAATCGGAACATATTGCGTCGGGAGAGCATTGCCATTCCTTCTCGCTCAGGCGCTCACGAGTTCGGCCGGAAGCCGTTCCCGCCGAGCGCGACGGGACATCACGATCAGGACGCTCACGGCTCCCAGCACGGCCAGCACCGTGACCGCCTGTGTCAGCGAATCGAATCGGGCCAGGGTCGCGAAATCGCCACCCCGCCCGACCGTCGCCACCAGCGCGACGACGAACAGCGCGTTGCGCAGCACGGCGTAACGAGAGGTCAGCGGCCGCAGCCGCGACAGCCGACCCGCGGCGAGCACGAGCCCGCGCGCGTGCGCGACGGCGAACGCCGCGGTGGAGAGGGCGAGCAGCGCGGCGGCCGCGGGCACCGCGACCGCGCGAAACGCGCCCAGCACCACCGTGATTCCGGTGATCAACTCGGCGATCGGCACGAACGTCGCGACCGGCCCGACCAGCCGAACGGGCACGAGCTGCGCCACCGCCAGCCAGACCTGCCGCCACACCGGCACCGAGCGCAACACACCCACCGACCGGGCGATCAAATATCCGCCCACGACCAGCCGCGCCACCAATTCGACCATCGTCCTACTCCCTAGAATTCGGTACCCGCCGCGCCGCACACGGCAGCGGCTGCCCGCCCCCGTGCGCGACATCGTCGTCCGAAAAACAGATGCTCAGAGAAGCAGCTCGAGCAGCCCGGAAACGAGGTTCTTCACCGGACCGAGCAGATCGCTGACCAGACCGACAAACTGCACGTTGTGCATGGGTTCTCCTCGTGTAGGTGGAATACTGCCTGGTCTGTGGACCGGCAGTTGTGGGACTCGGGCACCGAGGGGTGGCCGTGTCATTGAGTCTTCGGAGCTGGGGTGGTTCCGGATGGGGGGAAATTTTGGGAATGGTCGTTGTGGGGCAAAACCGGCGGGGGAATTGTGGGGCGGGAATTTCGGACAGGGTTTCGATGAATTGTTTCGATGCCCGGTGGTCGCGGTCGGGCGGCCGAACGATCGGTGAATTCGACAGTTCACCGGTGGGTGCCCGCGCGCGATGTGGGTCCAGCCGCCGAATCGCGGCCCGGAGGGAGGAACGACGCGGCGATGAAGCCGACCGCTCCGACGGCCGCGAGGCAGGTCATCGCGGTGGCGTAGGCGTGGGTGGTGAGGTCGGCGACGAGGATGGTGCCCGCGACGGCGGTGCCCAACGCGGAGCCGAGATTCGATGCGCTGCGCGACAATCCGGAGATCTCGCCCTGCTTGTCCTCGCCGAAACCGGACTGGACCACGGTGACCGACGGGGTGAGCATGACCCCCAGTCCGAGGCCGATGAGCAGCAGGCCCGGGGTGAGGGCCCACGGATTCGGGGAAGTGCCGGTCAGGGCGATAAGGAGGGCGACGCCGACGAGGGTGACGAGGAAGCCGGTTCGGATCAGGAAGCGCGGCGAACGCCGGCGTGCGAAACGGGCGGCGGCGAGCGAGGAGACGAGCAGGCCCAGGGTGGCCGCGGTGAAGATCAAGCCGGTCTGCACGGCGCTGTAACCCCGCACGACCTGCAAATACGTCGCGACCACGAACGAGGTGCCCATCAGGATCAGCCACTGCGTGAGCTGCGTGACCAGGCCGAGGTTGGCGGTCCGCTGGGTGAACATGCCGCTCTCGATGAGCGGTTCGCGGCCCGCCCGCTCGGAGGCGCGGATGGCGAGCCAGAAGCATCCCAGCACGGCGACGCCGAGGCCCGCCAGGATGAGTGCCGAGCGAATGTCGTTGTCGGCGAACTGTATTCCGAGAACCAGCAGAGCCAGCCCGGTCGCCGACAACACGGCCCCGGTGGTGTCGAAGGGGCGGTTCGGGTCCGGCGGCAGTGGGTCCTCGATGCGGCGGCCCAGCACGGCGATCGTCACCACGACGAGAGCCTGGAACAGGAACGCGGCTCGCCAACTCAGCGCGGTGGTGATCAGGCCGCCGATCAACGGCCCGGCCGCCGCCCCGATCCCGCCCATGGCCATGATCACCCCGAAAGCTCTTGCCCGAGAGACATTCTCGGTGAACAACAGGGTGGTCAGGATGTAGACCGGTGGAATCAGCAACGCCGTACCCACTCCCTCGAGAATCGAGTTCCCGATGATCAGCACGCCGAGCCCCGGCGCCGCGGCGCTGAGCAGCGCGCCGACCCCGTAGATCGCCATCCCGGCCCGGAAGCACCGCTTCCGCCCATACCGATCCCCCAGCTTCCCACCCGGAATCATCAACGCGGCCATGACCAGCAGGAATATGGTGATCACGGCCTGCACGCCGGACACCGTCGTATGCAGATCGTCGACGATGTCGTTGATCATCACGTTCATGTTCGACCCGGCGAAGCTACAGATGAACTGGGCGAGCGCGAGGGGGACGAGGACTCCGCGCGGGGTGCTGGGGGCCACGAATACTCCTGAACCGGCTGCTGGGATGTATTCAGCGAACCAGGGAGTTTCGGGGTCCGGCTTCACTCGGGACGGGTGAGATCAGTTGGCGACGACCTTGTTCGATTTGGTCCGGTTGCATCGCCAGCACAGGGTCTGGAGGTTGTCGGGGGTGGTCAGGCCGCCTTTGGATACGGGTGTGATGTGGTCCACCTCGAGCAGGAGGTGCGGCTCGTCGGCAAGTGAGACGGAGCAGTATCGACAGGCGTAGCGATCTCGCTCCTTGATCATGGTTCGCAGTGCCGAGGTCATCAGCGCCCGCTGACCCGCCACGCTCTTACGGAATTTGATTCTCTCCGACATCGTCTCGATCATCGCGTCGATCGTTTCGCGGTTGAGCGTCACGGTCGTGCGCTGTGAGCTGTTTCCCCCGGCGCTGACGTACTCGAACACGTAAACCGGATAGGGCACCGTGATAGGTGACAATTCGACCCCGACATGCTCCATGAATTTGTCCGCGTAGTGTTTCATGATGAACCGGGGCGGGTTGATCGACTGGGTGATGGTAGCTTCACGCTGTGCGAGATTGGTAATGGCATCTTCCAGACGGGTGATGCCGTCGCCCAGGCCCTCGACGTCGGCCAAATCGGTCTCCGTGGCCTTGATATTGAAGTACTTCATCACGTATTTGATCGGGTCGGCGCTGGCATTGCGGGCGACCTGCAATGAGCAGTTGTGCACGAACGGCGTCTGATAGGTGGCGACGTTTCGGTCGCGCCGATACTTGTGCCGACTGGTGTTCTGAAAGGTCGCCAAATGCGCCCGCGCCCCACTCGACGACCCACCGATCGCGAATGTGCCTCGATCGCGGATCTCGCCGACGTACTGTGCGAGTTCATTGTGCTCGGCGACGAACGAGGCGACCGCGGCCTTATGGGCCGAGAATTCTTCGCTGGCGAAATACCGCTTCATGCGTAGGTGCCGGACCAGCAAGACGAGACCCCACGTACCGAGCGCAATGGCAATCACCGCTGCGATCGGTAGCCAGTTCGCGGCGGCCCACTGGACCGCCAGCAGGATCAGCGCTGCGACTATCAGAACCGCGATTAGTGGCATCGGGTTACCTCGTCCCCCGGAAGGTATCAATCAATGTGCACTGTCAGGCGTTCTGACGGTAGCAGGATTGATCGACAGGAGAATGAGATTCGGGAGAATCCCATTTACCTGGTTTCTGGAAACTTGTACCCGCTCGACTGTTCGACCGGCGTGGTTTCGTTGGCGATCCGGAGGCGATGTCCGGGGTAGGTGGACGCGCTGAACTGCGGAAACGGCATCGCACCTCGGTGCCCCCGGCAGGAATCGAACCTGCGACCTACCCTTTAGGAGAGGGTTGCTCTATCCCCTGAGCTACGGAGGCTGGGCCTTGGCCGGAGTTTACCTGCTAGGCCCCCGATCGGTCGCATCGTAGGGGTGGGGTGGGTGGGTCAGGATGTGGGGGGAGGGGTCGTCTCGTAGTCGGAGGGGGCGAAACGTCTTGTCTTCCAACGGAACAGGACCGTCGCCCCCGGCCAGTTGTTGGTGATTCGGCCGGAGGCGTTGCGGTACCAGCTGGAGCAGAAGTTCCAGGGGGTGTTCTTCAGGCGGTTCTGGAGCCAGTCGTCCCAGGACTGTTCCACCTCGGGGCGGGCGGAGAGCGGGCGGCCATCGGAACCGAGGTGGCGGACGGCCTGGCGGATGTAGCGGGCCTGGGATTCGAGCATGTAGATGATGGAACCCGCGCCGACGTTGGTGTTCGGGCCGTACATGAGGAACAGGTTGGGGAAGCCGGGGACGGATATGCCCAGGTAGGCGCGGGCGCCTTCGGGGGACCACTCGTCGGAGAGTTTGCGGCCGCCGGAGCCGTAGATGTTCATGGGGGCCAGGAACTCCGTGCCCTTGAAGCCCGTGCCGAAGATGATGACGTCGGCCTCGTGTTCGACGCCGTCGGCGGTGCGGATGCCGCGGGGAGTCACCTCGGTGATGGCCGTCGTCTCCACCGTGACATTCGGCTGGGCCAGGGCGGGGAAGTAGTCGTTGGAGAACAGCCCACGCTTGCAACCCGCCGCGTAGTCGGGAGTCAGCTTGCGGCGCAACGTCTCATCGGGGACCTGCTTCGCGCGGTGCCGGTCGGCCAGTGCGATGACCGGGTACTTGATGGCCGGCACATCCGTCAGCGCCAATGCCAGGAATTCGAACGTCGACCAGATCAAAAACCGTTCGGCCAACCGCGACGGCGGAAAGTACTTGAACAGCGCGTGATGCAGGGGGCTGTACACCGTGTCCCACTTCGGCAGCACCCACGCCGCCGAGCGCTGGAACAGCGTCAGATGCCCGACGACCGGTTGAATCTCCGGAATGTATTGGATCGCACTGGCTCCCGTGCCGATGCACGCCACCCGCTTTCCGGTCAGATCGACATCGTGATTCCACTCCGCCGAGTGGAACGACTCCCCGGCGAAGGTGTCCAACCCCGGAATGTTCGGCAGCGCCGGGCGCGACAGCTGGCCGACCGCGGAGACGAGGACGTCGGCCGTCAGTATCGTCCCGTCGCCCGTGCGCACCTGCCACACCCCGCGTCGCTCGTCGAACTCCGCGTCGGTGACTTCGGTGCCGAAGCGGATCTTCTCCGGCAGTCGGTACTTCTCCGCGACGCCGCGCATATAGGAATGAATATCCCGCTGCTGCGAAAAGCGCCGGGGCCAATCGGATTTCGGCGCGAACGACCACGAGTACAGCGGTGAGGGCACGTCGCACGCCGCGCCGGGGTAGGTGTTCTCCCGCCACACCCCGCCCAGATCGTCGGCCTTCTCCAGAATCGTGAAGCTCTCGATCCCGGCGCGGCGCAACTCCAGCGCCAGGCCGAGGCCCGCGAATCCGGCGCCGATGATCAGAATGGACGGTGACTCACTCATACCGGAAAGAGTAGGTCGCTCACCTCGGCGGACGAAGGGAACAGCGGACACTCGATCGATATTTCCGGCCAGTTTTCAGCCCGCGAGCCCGCGCGCGATCACCAGGCGCTGAATCTGGTTGGTGCCCTCGAAGATCTGCATGACCTTGGCCTCGCGCATGTACCGCTCGACGGGGAAGTCCTGGGTGTAGCCGTATCCGCCGAAGACCTGCACGGCATCGGTGGTGACCTTCATGGCGGCGTCGGTGGCGACGAGTTTGGCGACGCTGGCCTGCCGCGAATAGGGCAGACCGGCGTCGCGGCGGCGGGCGGCGTCGAGGTAGGTCGCGCGCGCGGAGTCCACGGCCGCGGCCATATCGGCCAGCACGAAACCCAGGCCCTGATGGTCGATGATGTGCTTGCCGAACGCCTCGCGCTCGCGGGCGTAGGCGACGGCGTCGTCGAGGGCGCGCTGGGCCAGTCCGGTCGCGATGGCCGCGATGCCGAGGCGGCCGGAGTCCAGGGCGCTGAAAGCGATCGAAAGTCCTTGTCCCGGTTCGCCGATGAGGCGGTCGCCAGGGACGAAGGCGTCGTCGTAGGCGGCGGTCGTGGTCGGCACCGCGCGCAGGCCCATCTTCTCCTCCGGCTTGCCGAACGACAGGCCCTCGGTGTCGGCGGGCACGAGCAGGCACGACACCCCGCGCGAGCCCTCGCCGGTGCGGGCGAACAGCGTGTAGTAATCGGCCTTGCCGCCGTTGGTGATCCACGCCTTGGAGCCGGTGACGCGGTACCCGCCGTCGACGGCCACGGCCCGGCAGCGCAGCGCGGCGGCGTCCGAGCCGGCGTGCGGTTCGGACAGGCTGTACGCGCCGATCGTGCCGCCCCCCAGCATGTCCGGCAGCCAGCGCCGCTTCTGCTCGTCGGAACCGAACACGAACAGCGGATGGCACGACAGGCTGTGCACGCTGACCGCCACCGCGACCGCCGCCCAGCGCGCGGCCAGCTCCTCGAGCACCTGGAGGTACACCTCGTAGGGCTGATCGCCGCCGCCGAACTCCTCCGGGTACGGCAGGCTCAGCAGACCCGCGGCCCCGAGCGCCCGGAACGCCTCGGCCGGGTAGCGCTCGGCGCGCTCGTACTCGGCGGCATACGGTTCGAGCACCTTGTCGGCGATCTCGCGGGTCAGGTCCAGCAGATCGCGGGCTTCGGGGGTGGGCAGCAGGCGTTCGACGGGCATGGCGGTCCTTCCACGAGATTCCCTCTCGCACTCTAGGCGGCGCTCGTGGCTAATCGGCGGCGAACACCGGTGTTCGCCGCCGGGTGGACAACCCTTCCGGTTACCCACTAGTATTGCGCACCAACCATTTCTCGAAAAAGCCTGTCCCGGTGCGCTTTTGGGGCCTTCGGCGGTGCCGCAGGGGGTGTCGTCGCAGGCGGGTGCGCCCCGGGACGGAGGCGATCGCACGCGGCGAGCAGCGGCTCGTCGCGTGCGATCGGCCATCCCCTTGGTACGTGCCACCAGCGGTAACGGATTCCGCTATCCTCGCGCATGTGTGACTCAGTTCACCGGTTAAGGAGTAGCGGTACACATGTGGAGCACGATGCAGGACGAGCAGCTGTCGTTGGCGACGCTGCTCCGGTATGCGGCGACATTCCAGGGCGACAGCACCGTCTCGACGTGGACGGGCGACGGGCTGCGCACCATGACCTATCGGGAACTGGGCGAGCAATCGGCCCGGCTGGCACACGCGCTGCGGGGTCTGGGAATCGGCGAGGGTGACCGGGTCGGCACCTTCATGTGGAACAACAACGAGCACATGGTCGTCTACGCGGCCGTGCCCGCGATGGGCGCGGTGCTGCACGCGCTCAACATCCGGTTGTTCCCCGAGCAGCTGGTCTACGTGGCCAACCATGCCGAGGATCAGGTGGTCCTGGTCGACGGCTCGCTGCTGCCGCTGTTCGGGCAGTACCTGCCCAGTATGAAAACCGTGCGCCACGTGATCGTGGTCAACGGCGACGTCGCCGCTTTGCAGGCGCCCCAGGGGGTGACCGTGCACGCCTACGACGAACTGCTCGCGGCCCAGCCCGCCGAGTACGACTTCCCGGTGATCGACGAGCACGCCCCGGCCGGAATGTGCTACACCTCCGGCACCACCGGCGACCCGAAAGGCGTTGTCTACTCCCATCGTTCGAACTGGCTGCACGCCATGCAGGTGATCTCGCCGAGCGGGATGGGCTTCAGCGAGCGCGACACCGTGCTGGCCATCGTCCCGCTGTTCCACGCCAACGCCTGGGGTCTGCCCTACGCCGCGATGATGTCGGGCGCGCATGTGCTGATGCCCGACCGCTTCCTCCAGCCAGGCCCGTTGTTGCAGATGATGGCGCAGGTCAAGCCGACCTTCGCCGCCGCGGTGCCGACCATCTGGGGCGGCGTGCTGGCCGGGCTCGAGGCCAATCCGCAGGACATCTCGCACCTGCGGACCGTGGTGGTCGGCGGCTCGGCGCTGCCCCCGTCGATGATGCGGGCCTTCGAGCAGAAGCACGGGGTGCGCCTGCTGCACGCCTGGGGCATGACCGAGACCTCCCCGCTGGGCAGCGTCGCGCATCCGCCTCGGGACGCCGAGGGCGACGAGGAGTGGGAGTACCGCGTCAGCCAGGGCCGCTTCCCCGCCTCGGTGCGGGCGCGGCTGGTGGCCGACGACGGCAGCGTGGTCCCCAACGACGGCGAGTCGCTCGGCGAGCTCGAGGTGCGCGGGCCGTGGATCACCGGGTCCTACTACTCGCCCGACGGCCCGGTGGTCGATCCGGCGAAGTTCGACGACGGCTGGCTGCGCACCGGCGACGTCGGCAAGATCAGCCCCAACGGCTTCCTCACCCTGGTCGACCGGTCCAAGGACGTGATCAAGTCCGGCGGCGAATGGATCTCGTCGGTGGATCTGGAGAACGCCGTCATGGGTCACCCGGCCGTGGCCGAGGCGTCGGTCATCGGCGTGCCGGACGAGAAGTGGGACGAGCGCCCGCTGGTCGCCATCGTCCTCAAGGAGGGCGCCACGGCCGAACCGCACGAACTGCGCGAGTTCCTGGCCGACAAGTTCGCCAAATGGCAGCTGCCCGAGCACTGGACGTTCATCGACGAGATCCCCAAGACCAGCGTCGGCAAGTTCGACAAGAAGCGGCTACGGGCGAGCTACGGGAACGGCGAACTGAAGGTGACCACACTGACTTAGCTCGTCCCGCAGCCCGAGGGCCGGAGACCGCGCGAGGCCGGTATTGACGCCATGCCAACAGCATGTCGTACCCTGAGCCGACACGTGGTCCAGGAAAGGGATACCGAGCATGGCCGAGACGAACAGCGACGCGCCGGCGTACGCGGACATGGTGAACAGCGCGCTGGAGTTCACCATTCCGATCGCGCACAAGATGGGTGTGCGGGCGCTCGAGGTGCGGTCCGGTTACGCGCGGACGACCGTGCCGATCGAGGGCAACGGCAACCACTTCGGGGTCATGTACGCGGGGGTGCTGTTCACCGTCGCCGAGGTGCTCGGTGGTGCGATCCCGCTCGCGACCTTCGACGTGGCGAAGTACTACCCGCTGGTGAAGGATCTGCGGATCGCCTTCCGCAAACCCGCGAAAACCGATGTGCGCGCGGAGGCTTCGCTGTCGGCGGAGGAGATCGCCCGGATCACCGCCGAGGCGGACGCGAAGGGCAAGGCCGATTTCACGTTGCACGCCAGCGTGACCGACGCCGACGGGGTCGTGGTCGCCGAGACCACCGGCCTGTATCAGCTGCGCACGCACGGCAGCTGACCCCGCGTCGCCCGCGGCCACTCGGCCGCGGGCGGGGCGTAACCTGATGGAGAGCAACGGAGTTCGCCCATGACCACGTCCCTGCTCCGGGATCTGGGTGTCCGCGCCTGGGTCGAACTGGAATCGCTGCGCCTGGCCGTGGGCAGCGGTCTGGTGGGCGTCGAATCGCCCCGAACCCTGCTGTCGGCGGGCGCCGCGCTGCTGCGCTACGGGACTCTGCCCGCGGCCCTTCGCTTTTCGGCCGCGCGCTACGGCGATCGGGCCGCGCTCGTCGACGAACTGGGCACGCTGAGCTTCCGCGATCTCGACGAGCGCTCCAACCGGCTGGCCAACGAGTGGCGCAAGCGCGGGCTGAAAACCGGTGAGGGCGTTGCGATTCTGGCCCGCAACCATCGCGGCCTGCTCGACGCGGTCTTCGCCGCGGCCAAGTGCGGCGCCCGGATCATCCTGCTCAACACCGATTTCGCGGGGCCGCAGCTGCACGACGTGGCCCGGCGGGAGGCGGTGGATCTGCTCGTCTACGACGAGGAGTACGAGCCCATCCTCGGCGATCTGAGCCCCCGGCGCGGGGCCTACCGCGCCTGGACCGACACCGCGCACACCTCCAGTCTGGAGGCGCTCATCGCGGCGGGGTCGCCCGCGCCGCCGCCCGCCCCGGGAACCGCGGCCAAGGTGATCCTGCTGACCAGTGGGACGACCGGAACGCCCAAGGGCGCGTCCCGGCCGGAACCGCGCTCGCTGGAACCGGTGGGCGCGCTGCTGAGCCGGGTGCCGTTCCGCACCCGCGAGGTCACCGAATGCCCTGCGCCGCTGTTCCATACGCTCGGCTTCTCGATGGCGCTGCTGTCGCTCGGGCTGGGCTGCACGCTGGTGATCCGGCGGCGCTTCGAGCCGCGGCGGGTGCTCGACAGCATCGCCCGGCACCGCGCGACCGCGCTGGTGGCCGTGCCGGTCATGCTCGCCCGCATCGCCGAACTGGAACCGGAGGAGCTGCGCGGGCGCGACTTGTCCTCGCTGCGAATCGTTTTCGTGGCCGGGGCGCAACTGGGCGCGGAGCTGTGCCGCCGCGTGACCGAATCGCTGGGGCCGGTGATCTACAACATGTACGGCTCCACCGAGATCGCCTACGCCACCGTCGCCACCCCGCGCGATCTGGCCGCCGAACCCGGGTGCGTCGGGCGGCCGGTGCTCGGCGCGGTGGTGCGGATCCTCGACGACCACGGCCGCGAGGTGCCGCGCGGGACGACCGGACGGGTGTTCGTCGCGAACGCCGTGCAGTTCGAGGGCTACACCGGCGGCGGCGACAAGGAACGCGTCGGGCGCCTGACCGCATCCGGCGATATGGGCCATTTCGATTCGGCCGGAAGGCTTTTCATCGACGGACGCGACGACGACATGATCGTCTCCGGCGGCGAGAACGTCTTCCCGGGCGAGATCGAGGAACTGCTCAACGCGCATCCGGGCGTGCGCGAGGCCGCGGTGCTCGGCGTGCCCGACGAACGGTTCGGCGCGCGGCTGGAGGCGTTCGTGGTGCGCGCGGATCCGGAACTGGACGACGACGCGATCAAGGCGCACGTGCGTTCGCATCTGGCGCGCTACAAGATTCCGCGCCGGGTGGTGTTCCTCGACGAACTGCCGCGCAACCCGACCGGCAAGGTGCTCAAACGCGTGCTGCGCGAGCTGTGAGAACTGCCTTTGCCAAATGTTTGCGACAGACTGGAGAGTCGCCATTTCCGTTTGGCATATCCCGCCGTTTTCTCCACGGAAAGCCCGCGTGCCGAGGGTTCGCCGACCTATCCTGAGCCGTACGTGACAGGAAAGAGTTCACCATGTCGGACAGCAAGGCGCGGACCGCATCCCGATTACCGACCACGATCGATACCAGCGTGGCCCACGAGGCCCGGGTCTACGATTACTGGCTCGGCGGCCGGGACAACTATCCGGCCGATCGCGCCCTCGGCGACGCCATCGCCGCCCACGTTCCCGCCATTCGCGAGATGGCCCGCGCCAATCGCGCGTTCCTCGCGCGCGCGGTGCGATTCGCGATCGCGGAGTTGGGCGTCACCCAGTTCCTCGACATCGGGACGGGCATCCCGACCGCGGGCAACACCCACGAGATCGCGCAGCGGATCGATCCCGCCGCGCGCGTGGTGTACGTGGACAACGATCCGATCGTGCTGGCGCACGCGCGGGCGCTGATGGCGAGCACGGACGAGGGCGCGACCGCATTCGTCCACGCCGACCTGCACGATCCGGCGGCGATCCTGGCCGAACCGGTGCTCACCGAGACGCTGGACCTGGATCGGCCGGTGGCCCTGATGCTGGTCGCGGTGCTGATGTACTTCCGCGACGAGGACGATCCGCACGGCATCCTGGCGCGCCTGCTGGACGCGCTGCCGTCCGGCAGCTGCCTCGTGATCACCCATCCCACAGCGGATTTCGACGCGCGGGCGATGAAGAACGTGGTGCTGGCGTCGGAGCAGGCCGGGATCACGTTCTATCCGCGCAGCCGCGCCGAGACCGAAAACCTGTTCGCCGGAACGGAAATCCTCGATCCCGGGGTGGTTCCGGTGGTCACCTGGCGACCCGACCTCGCCGACGACGCGGCCGCGGCGACGGCCGCCGATCGCGAATCCGCCTGGTACTGGGCGGGTATCGGCCGCAAACCCTGAAAAGGCTTGCGGCGCAGGGAAACCGGCGCGAGCGATCCCCTTCCGCGCGCGCCGGTTTCACCCGTTTCAGCAGTTACGCAGCTCGGGGCTCTGGTTCAGCAGCTGCGCGCGGGTGGAGATGAAGCGGCCGTAGGTCTCGCCGCCCACCTCCGACAGCCGGAAGGCGGCCACCCGGTGGCAGTTCTGGAAGGCGAGCTTCACCCCGAAATGCCGTTCCAGGCCGCCGCGGATCGCGTCGGAGGCCATGGCGCGCAGCAGCTGGCCGCGGGCCGTCTCGTCGGGCGGTGCGACCAGATTGTCCGCGAATGCGGCTGTGCCGGAACGCAGTTCGTCGGCAACCCGGCTGACCACCTCGTACGCGTAGGGCAGCGAGTCGCGCACGCATTCGACGAACTCCGCGTCGCTGACCTCACCGCGTTCGGCCCGTTCGAGTAGTGCGGTTGGGACGTCCAGTGACATGACGCTCTCCTCATGGGATGGGCGGATGGTGCCCCATGATTCTAAACGAAAAACGTTGTCAACAATCCTGGATTCGCGACGAGAGTGCCTGCTTCAGCGCGGATTTCGTGTCGGCGGTCAGGGTGCGCACCACCTCCGCGGCGGGTGCGTCGGTGGCCAGGACATGGGTCTGACCTGCCCAGAGGTTCACCGCGTCGGCATTGCCCTCGGCGCGGGCGATCTTGCGCAACGGCCCGGTGGCGTAATGGATTTCGGGGTAGGCGACCGGGGCGTCGGGGTGGTCGAGCATGAACTGGTTGCGCAGTCCGCGCGCCCGGCGGCCGCTGAACGCGCGGGTGAGCATCGTCGGGGTCGCGATCGGCAGGGCGTCGCGGTGCACGCTCGCGGTGCCCGCCTCGGGGCAGCGCAGGAACGCGGTGCCCAGCTGTGCGGCCGCCGCGCCCGCGGCCAGCGCCCCGGCGATGCCCGCGCCGGTGACGATGCCGCCGGTCGCCACGATCGGCACGTCGACCGCCGCGGTGAGCAGTTGCAGCAGCGCGAGCACCGACAGCGGATCGGTGGCGTCGTCCTCGGCCCGGTCCACGAAGGTCGCACGATGCCCGCCCGCCTCGGCGCCCTGGGCGATGAGCACGTCGGCCCCCGCCTCGACCGCCGCGCGGGCCTCGGGCACCGAGGTCACCGTCACCCACACCTCCGACCCGGCCGTGCGCAGCCGCGCGATCTCGGCCGCGTCGGGGCAGCCGAAGGTGAACGACACGACCGGCACCGGATCGGTCGCCAGCCGGGCCAGCTTCGCCGCCCAGTCGTCGTCGTCGAATCTCGGCTCGCCGAGGTCGTAGCGGCCGCCGAGACGATCGAGGTACGGGGCGAATTGCTCCGTCGGCGTGGGTGTTCCGGGGGCGAACAGATTCACCCCGAACGGGCGGTCGGTGAGTTCGCGTACGCGCGCGACGCGGTCGAAGCTGTCGTCCGCGCCGAGGTAGCCGGTGGCGAGGAAGCCGAGCCCCCCGGCGTCGGAGACGGCCGCCGCGAGTTCGGGCGTCGACGGGCCGCCCGCCATGGGCGCCAGCACGATCGGAGTCCGCAGTTCGTCGAGGATCACCCCTCCAGTTTGATCTCGAGCTGTGATTTTCGCTCAGAAGGTTGCGGAAAGGTCACGACGGAGTACAGTTTCCGTCACAACAGATGCCGAATCGTTACCGAACCCGGGTTTCGAGGCGGCAGGACCAGTGATCGACACTAGGACGAGCCTTGCCGCACCATCGTGAGACCGCCACTTCGGTATCTGTCTGGGATTTGCTGGAAGACGGGGCTGCCGGTCGGCCGACCCGGCATCGGTCCGAATCCCGCACCGCGGATCGCGTCAAGCTCGCGGCCAGCGCCGCGGTCGCGGCGGGCGCGCTGATCGGCACCGCCTCCCAGCTGGCTCAGGCGTCGCCGCTACTGGCCGGTGGGCACAACGCCAATGACACCGACACGATCGCCCTCGACGTCGCCTCCGAGCCGGTGAAGGAGGCCAAGCAGGTCCAGACCGGCCCGAAGCTGGTCGCCGAGACCGAGGAGGTCGCCGCCCCCGCGCCGGTCGCCGCGCCCGCCCCGGCTCCCGCGCCCTTCGGTTTGCAGAACCTGCCGCCCGAGGTCGCGGGCCCGCTGTCGCAGGCCGAGCAGGTCATCAAGAGCTTGCAGCAGCAGGCGGCCCCCGCGCAGGCGGTCCGCCCGGTGTCCGGCGTGGTGAGCTCCGGATACGGCGGGCGCTGGGGCGCTTTCCACTACGGCGTCGACTTCGCCGATCCGATCGGCGAGCCCATCCACTCGGTGGAGTCCGGCACGGTGATCGAGGCGGGCCCGGCGTCGGGTTTCGGGCTGTGGGTGCGGGTCAAGCACGACGACGGCACCACCGGGGTGTACGGGCACGTCAACGACATCCTCGCCCATGTGGGGCAGCGGGTGAACGCCGGTGACGTGATCGCCACCGTCGGCAACCGCGGCGACTCCACCGGGCCGCACCTGCACATGGAGATCTGGGATGCCAACGACAACCGGATCGATCCCGCCCCCTATATGGCGAGCAAGGGCGTCACGCTGTCCGAGCAGCAGTGGGGTCCGGGGCGGGACTAGGAACGAGACCGGCAGCCGCGCCCCACGCGTGGTGAGCGGTAGTGGGGGTTTGTGGTTTGACGGGCTTGCACGAGCTGTTCGAAGCCGAGTCGCTGCTCGGGCGCGCCTACGCGGCCCTGGTTCAGCATCCGAGAATCGGCCTGACCGAGTTGGCCGAGCACCTGGGCGAGCCGCCCGAGGCGGTCGCGGCCGCGCTGGCGGAACTGGTCGAGCTCCAGGCGGTGGTCCGCATCGAGGACGACGGCGTGGTCTGGGACGCGCACGCCCCGGAAGCGTTGTCGGAGGCCGAGTCTCGTCGTCGGCAGGCGCAGACCGCGCGCATGCACGCGGCCGCCGCGCGCCTGGGCGAGACGTTCCGGTCGGTGCGGCGCTCGGCGCGCGGTGACGGCACGGTGGTCCCGATGTACGAGACCCGGGAGATGATCGCCGAATTCGAGGACTTGCAGCGCAACGCGTGCAAGACCGTGCGCCTGGTGGAACGCGGCCCCTACGTCTGCGACGACGAGCGCGCCGAGCGGCTGTTCGAGCTGAAGACCGCGCGCATCGAGGCGGGTGTGCGGTATCAGCTGCTCTATCAGGACACCATCTATCAGGACGCCGACCGGTTGCGGCACGCGCTGGCGGTGACCGCCGCGGGCGCGCAGGCCCGCACCCTGCCCGATCCGCCGGTGAAGGTCCTCATCGCCGACGGCGAGCGGGCGAGCCTGATGCTGCACCACGACGAGCGCCGCGGCGATCCGATGGGCCTGCGCATCGGCCCGTCGCCGACGCTGGACCTGCTCGTTCGCACCTTCGACGTGCTCTGGTCGCTGGCCGCGCCCATCTCGGTGAATCCGAGCGAACCGCTCGACGAGCGCGACCGCGCGATCCTCACCCTGATGGGCCTGGGCGCCACCGACGACACCATCGCGCGGCGGCTCGGCATGTCCCGCCGCACTGTCGTGCGCCGCACCGCCAGCCTGCTCGAACGGCTCGGGGCCAGTACCCGGTTCCAGGCGGGGGTGCAGGCCATGAGGCGGGGGTGGCTGTGATTCCCGCGTATCGTCTCCGAATGTGACGAATCCATCGAATCGGGCCGCCGCCGCAACGTTCGGTCCCCCTTCTACCGATGAGTAGTGCGTAGCTCGGGCGCGAGCCGCCGTACCACGCACCCCTATATGATTGCTCGGACCGCGGGTGGGGGACGTCGACGTCGGTCGGCCGTGCGGACCTGATGAACGCGAGAGGTGAAAGCACTCCCATGGACACTGCCCGCCGTTCCGCTCGTGGAGGTCGTCGCCGCCGGTCGGGTGCCCCGCTGTTCGGCCAGCTGCTCACCGCGGCGGTGGAATCCGCGGCCGACGCCGTGGCGATCCGGTTCCCCGGGACCGACGCCGCGCCGGCGCGCGAACTGACCTATCGCGAACTCGACGAGGCGTCCTCCCGGCTGGCGCGCGAGCTGATCGAGCGCGGCCTCGGCGCGGGGGACGTCGTCGCCATCGGGATGACCCGGTCCATCGAATCGGTGCTCGCGGTCTGGTCGATCGCCAAGACCGGCGCCGCCTACGTGCCGGTGGATCCGACGTATCCGCCGGAGCGGATCGCCCACATCGTCGCGGATTCCGGTGCGGCACTGGGCCTCACGACCTCCGCGCACCGCACCGCGCTCGGCACTGGCGTGTACTGGCTCGAGCTCGACGATCCGGTGGTGGCCGCGCGGATCGCGGACCGGCCGTCGCATCCGATCTCCTACACCGACCGGGTGCGCCCGCTGACCGAGCAGCATCCGGCCTATGTCATCTACACCTCCGGTTCGACCGGCCGCCCGAAGGGCGTGGTCGTCACCCACTCCGGGCTGGGCTCGCTGGTCGCGGCCGAGCGCGAGCACTACGGGGTCGGCGAGGAATCCCGAGTGCTGCACGTCTGCTCGCCCAACTTCGACGTCTCGGTGCTGGAACTGCTGCTGGCGTTCTCCTCGGGCGCGACCCTGGTGGTGTCGCCGCCGGAGGTGTTCGGCGGCTTCGAGCTGAGCGATCTGCTTCGGCGCGAACAGATCTCGCACATGCTCATCACCCCGGGCGCGCTGGAGTCGGTCGATCCGGCCGGGCTGGACGACCTGGAGGCGGTCGTCGTCGCGGGCGACAAGTTCGGCCCCGAACTGGTGAGCCGCTGGGCGGGCGCGGATCGGCTGTTCTACAACGGCTACGGTCCGACCGAGGCCACCATCCTGGCCACCTCCAGCGCCCCGCTGCGGCCGGGCGAGCCGATCACGATCGGGTCGCCGATCGCGGGAGTCGGTGCGTACGTGCTGGATTCGCGGCTGCGCCCGGTGCCCGCCGGGGTGATCGGCGAACTGTATCTGTCCGGTCCGGCGCTGGCTCAGGGCTATCTGGGTCGTCCCGGGCTGACCGCGGAACGCTTCGTGGCGAGTCCGTTCGGCGCGGAGGCCGGGGCCGCGGGCGCGCGGCTGTACCGCACCGGAGATCTGGTGCGCCGCAACGAGTCCGACGGCACCCTCGAATATCTGGGCCGGTCGGACTTCCAGGTGAAGATCCGCGGTTTCCGCATCGAACTCGGCGAGATCGACAACGCGCTCACCGCCCACCCCGACATCGACTTCGCCGCCACGCTCGGCCGGGCTCTGCCCTCGGGCGCGACCGCGCTGGTCTCCTATGTGCTGCCCCGCGCCGAAACCACCGTGGACACCGGCGCGCTCGTGGACTTCCTGTCGGAGTCGTTGCCCGCGTACATGATTCCGGCCGCGATCATGGTGCTCGACGAGATCCCGCTGACCCCGGTCGGCAAGCTGGATCGCGCCCGGCTGCCCGAACCCACCTTCGCCGCACGGGAATTCCGCGCCCCCGCGACCCCGGTGGAGGAGATCGTCGCCGACGTGTTCGCGGCGCTGCTGGTGCCCGGCACCGCCGACGAACCGGGCCGGGTCGGCGCCGACGACGACTTCTTCGAACTGGGCGGCAACTCGCTGCTGGCCGCGCAGGCCGCCGCGCGCATCGGCGCGGCGCTGGATCTGCGGGTGCCGGTGCAGTTGCTGTTCGAGGCGTCCACGGTGGCGGCGCTGGCCCAGCGGGTCGAGCAGCACGCGGGGTCGGCGGCCGGACAGCGGCTGCGGCCCATGGCCCGGCCCGAACGGGTGCCGCTGTCGTACGCGCAGCAGCGCATGTGGTTCCTCAACCGGTTCGATCCGGCGGCCGCGGTCAACAACATCCCGGTCGCGGTGCGGCTGAGCGGCGCCCTGGATCTGGACGCGCTGCGCGCGGCCGTGCGGGATCTGGTGGAGCGGCACGAGGTGCTGCGCACGATCTACCCCGACCTCGACGGCGAGGGTTACCAATTGGTGCTCGCCGCCTCGGATCCCCGTGCGCTGCCGGACGTTCCGGTCGTCGACGCGACCGAGGCCGAGGTGTTCGACCTGGTCGCCGAGACCGTCGTCACCGGATTCGACGTCACCGTCGCGCCGCCGCTGCGGCTGCGGGTGATCCGGCTCTCCGCCACCGAACACGTCCTGGTGTGCGTGATCCACCACATCGCGGGCGACGGCTTCTCCATGGCCCCGCTCACCCGCGACCTCATGACGGCCTATCTGGACCGCGTGCGCGGCGGACGGCCGGAATGGGCTCCCCTCGAGGTGCAGTACGCCGACTACGCGCTCTGGCAGCGCGAGACGCTGGGCACCGAGGACGATCCGGAATCGCTGCTGTCGCAGCAGATCTCGTTCTGGCGGCGCGAATTGGCCGCGCTGCCCGAACAATTGGATCTGCCCGCCGACCGCCCGCGTCCGGCGGTGCCGACCAATCACGGCGCGACACTGGGCTTCGAGATCGACGCCGGGGTGCACGCGGCGCTGAACCGCCTTGCGCACCAGAGCAATTCGACGCTGTTCATGGTCGTGCACGCCGCGCTCGCGGTGCTGCTGGCCCGGCTGTCGAACACTCGCGACATCGCCGTCGGCACGCCGGTCGCCGGTCGCGGCGACGCCGCGCTGGACGATGTGATCGGCATGTTCGTCAATACGCTCGTGCTGCGCGCCGACGTCGATCCGGCCGCGCGGTTCGAGGAACTGCTGCGCGCGATCCGCGGCACCGATGTGGAGGCGTTCGGGCACGCCGACGTGCCGTTCGAGCGGCTGGTGGAGCTGCTCGACCCGGTCCGCTCGGCGAGCCGCCACCCGTTGTTCCAGGTGATGCTCACCTTCCAGAACCTGGCCCAGACCCGGCTGGAACTGCCCGGTCTGGCCGTGTCCGGGGTGGACATGGCCGTCCCGCTGGCCAAGTTCGATCTGCAACTGGCCATGGTCGAGCGCATCGACGAACACGGGGTGCCGCGCGGCATGTCGGCGGCGTTCACCTACGCCACCGACCTGTTCGACGAGGCGACCGTGCAGGACTTCGCCGACCGCTTCCGGCGCGTGCTGGACGCGGTCGCCGCCGAACCCGCCGTCGTCGTCGGCGATATCGACGTGCTCGCCCCGGGCGAGCGGGAACTCGTCCTGCGCGAATGGAACGCGCCCGGCGTCGAGGTGCCCGCGGTCACGCTGCCCGATCTGATCGCGGCCCAGGCCCGGCGGCGGCCGGACGCGGCGGCGATCCGGTTCGGCGACACCACGATCTCGTTCGGCGAACTCCAGCGCCGGGCCAACCGGGTGGCGCGCGCGTTGATCGCGCGCGGCGCGGGGCCGGAAACCCTGGTGGCCGTGGCGGTTCCGCGCACCGAGGAGCTGCCGATCGCGCTGCTGGGCGCGCTCGTCGCGGGCGCGGGCTACCTGCCGATCGACACCACCTATCCGCGGCAGCGGCTCGAGTTCGTGCTCGGCGACGCCGCGCCCACCTGCCTCCTCACCACCGCCGAGGCGCTGGAGTCGCTGCCGCCCACCGACGTTCCGGTGGTACTGCTGGAGGACACCGACACCCTCGCCGACGAGCCGGTGACCGACGAGGAGCGGATCGCGCCGCTGCGGCCGCACAACCTCGCCTACGTCATCTACACCTCCGGTTCCACCGGCGTGCCCAAGGGCGTGGGCGTCTCGCATCGCAACGTGCTGGAGCTGTTCGCCAACACGCAGCTGCTGTTCGAATTCGACGAGACCGACGTGTGGACGCTGTTCCACTCGTTCGCCTTCGACTTCTCGGTCTGGGAGCTGTGGTGCGCGCTGGCGAACGGCGGCGCGGTCGTGGTGGTGGACTACCCGACCTCCCGGTCGCCGGAGTTGTTCCGCGAGTTGCTGATTCGCGAACGGGTGACCGTGCTCAACCAGACGCCCTCGGCGTTCTACCAGCTCGCCGAGGCCGATCGGGCCGCCGGTTCGGACGCGGACAAGTTCGCGCTGCGCTATGTGGTGTTCGGCGGCGAGGCGCTGGATCTGCGCCAGCTGGCGCGCTGGTACGAGCGGCATCCGGCGAACGCGCCGCAGCTGATCAACATGTACGGCATCACGGAGACGACCGTGCACGTGTCGTTCCTCGAACTCGACGAGCGGCTCACCGACAGCCCGGCCAGCGTCATCGGCCGCGCGCTGCCCGGCCTCGAGACCTACGTGCTCGACGACCGGCTGCATCCGGCCCCGGTCGGCGTCGCGGGCGAGATGTACGTTGCGGGACACCAGCTTTCGCGCGGCTACCTGGGCCGCCCCGGGCTGACCGCCACCCGCTTCGTGCCCAACCCGTACGGCGCGCCCGGTGCGCGCATGTACCGCACCGGCGACATCGGCCGCTGGGCCGGATTCAACGGCGAGGCCGCGCTCGAATACGCCGGGCGCAGCGATCAGCAGGTGCAGTTGCGCGGATTCCGCATCGAACTCGGCGAGATCGAGGCCGCGCTGCTGCGCTGCCCCGGCGTCAGCCAGGCGGTGGTGCTGGTCCGCGCGGACGAGCACGCCGGTGATCGGCTGATCGGGTACGTCGTCCCCGAGGGCGGCGCGGACCTCGATTCTGCCGCGTTGCGCGCGCGGGTGAGCGAATTCCTCACCGGCTATATGGTTCCCGACGCCGTCGTGGTGCTGGACGCGCTGCCGCTCACGCCGAACGGCAAACTCGACCGCCGGGCGCTGCCCGCGCCGGAGTTCCTCGGCTCGGCCGCCGCCTACCGCGCCCCGGGCACGCCGATCGAGCAGGCCGTGGCCGATGTGTTCGGCGATCTGCTCGGCGCGCCGGAGGTGGGCCTGGACGACGACTTCTTCGCCCTCGGCGGCAACTCGCTGCTGGCCACCCGCGCGGTGGCGCGGATCAACGAGGCGCTGGACGCGAATCTCGTGGTGCGCGAGCTGTTCGAGGCGTCCTCGGTGGGCGCGCTCGCGGCCCGCGTGGTGCCCGGCGCGGCGGGCGGCGCCGCGCGGCCGAAACTGCTCCCGGCCCCGCGCACCGACCGGGTGCCGCTGTCGCTGGCGCAGCAGCGGATGTGGGTCATCAACCAGCTCGACCCCGACTCGCCGTCCTACAACATCCCGTTGGCGATCCGGCTCTCCGGCGCGCTGGACGTGCCCGCGCTGCGGCAGGCGATCGCCGATGTGGTGGAGCGGCACGAGGTGCTGCGCACCCGCTACCCGGCCAGCGGGCCGGGCGGGCTGCCGTATCAGGAGATCCTCCCGGCCGCCGACGCGCTGCCCGAGGGCCTGACCGTGGAGACGACGGACGATCCGATCGGCCGCGTCACCGAGCTGATGTCCACCGGATTCGATGTGACGCAACAGGTTCCGGTGCGCGCGCTGCTGTTGCGCGGCGGCGACGAATACCTGCTGGCGCTCGTCGTGCACCACATCGCGGGTGACGGCGCGTCGATGGCGCCGCTGGCCCGCGACCTGGTGACCGCGTACCTGGCCCGCAGTCAGGGCAACGAGCCCGGCTGGGCCCCGCTCGAGGTGCAATACGCCGACTTCGCGATCTGGCAGCGCACCGTGATCGGCTCCGACGACGACGAGAACTCCGTCGCCGCACGGCAATTGGCGTACTGGCGCGACCAGCTCGCGGGCCTGTCCACGACCCCGCTGCTGCCCGCGGACCGGCCGCGTCCGGCGGTGCCGTCGATGCGCGGCGGTTCGGTCGGCTTCCTGGTGCCCGCCGAGGTGCACGAGGGCCTGTTGCGCCTTGCGCGCGAACACAATTCGTCGCTGTTCATGGTCGTGCACGCGGCGCTGGCCGTGCTGCTGGCCCGGCAGTCCGGCAACGCCGACATCGCGATCGGCACGCCGATCGCGGGCCGCGGCGAGCGGGCGCTCGACGATCTGGTCGGCATGTTCGTCAACACGCTGGCCCTGCGGACCGGCGTGAGCACCGCCGACACCTTCGACGCGCTGGTGGAGAAGGCCCGCGAGACCGATCTGACCGCCTTCGCCAACGCCGACATCCCGTTCGAGCGGGTGGCCGAGGTGGTGGCCCCGGGCCGGTCCGGGGCACAGAGCCTGTTCCAGGTGGTGCTGTCGTTCCAGAACACCGAGGCCCCGACCCTCGAACTGCCCGGCCTGAGCGTCACCGCCTTGGACTCGGACGCGGTGGCCGCCAAATTCGATCTCCAGGTGACCGTCGAGCCGCGCAACGGGCCCGACGGCGCGCCGGGCGATCTGATCACCGTGCTGACCTACGCGACCGACCTGTTCGACGAGTCGACCGTGCGGGCGCTGGGCCGCCGCTTCGAACGCATCCTGGCCGCGGTCGCCGCGGATCCGCAGATCCTGATCGGCGCGATCGACCTGTTCGAGGAGGGCGCGGAGCGGCCCGAGCCGGAGCGGACCGAACCGGTCGAATCCGCCACCACCATCGGCACCACGCTGCCCCAGGCGCTGGCCGCGGCCGTCGAGGACGATCCGGACGGGCCCGCGCTCGCCTTCGGCGAGGACGCGGTCAGCTACTCCGATCTCGACGCGCGGTCCTCGCGGTTGGCGCGGGTGCTGATCGGGCGCGGCTGCGGGCCGGGCGTCGGCGTCGCGCTGCGGATCGAGCGGGGCGTGGAGGCGGCCGTGGCCACCTGGGCGGTGCTCAAGGCCGGTGCGGCGGTGGTGCCGTCGCTGGGCGGCGCGCTGCCCACCGCGCTGGAAACCAAGGTGGGCCTGGCCGATTCGGCCGTGGTCGCCGGGGAGCCGGGCGGTATCGACTGGCTGGTGCTGGACGATCCGAACGTGGTCGCCGAGATCGCGGGGGAGTCCGCGCGCCCGGTGACGTACGCCAACCGCACCCGCGCGCTGCGGGGGGCCGATCCGGTCTTCGTGGCCGTCGGGACCGTCCCGGACCCGGCCGCACCGGACCGGACCGGCGTCGGGTCGATCGTGCTGAGCTACGACGGGTTGGCCGCGACGGTGGACCGGGTGCGGGCGCGCACCGATCTCACCTTCGAATCGCGCACGTTCCGGCAGGGCCGGGCCGACGCCGTCGCCGGTCTGGTGGAGATCGTCGCGGCGGGGGCCACCGGCGCGTCGCTGGTGCTGCCCGCCGACGCGAGCAGCGCCGCGCTGGCCGACGAGTGGGTCACGCACCTGTTCACCGACGCGGACGGGCTCACCGGACTGGATCCGGAACCGCTCGAGGATCTGCGGGCCGTGGTGATCGAGCGTGGTCCGATACCGATGCCGGAATTCGGGGCCGCCGAGGTCGTCGTCGCCCTGGACGAACTGCTGCCGAAAGATAGCCGTTAGCTACCGACCGTTCGTGACCTCGGAATCTTGGGCGTGCGTAACCAGCAAGGATGCGGTATCGGCGCGAGCAAGGCAAGATTGCGAAGATTCGTTGTTTGCACATAGAAGGTTTCAGTCTGATGTTCGGATTCGTAGCGTGACGCGCCCGGTCCGGCAGCGACCCGCGCGGACCCGTCGTCCCCGCGTGACCACGCTGCCGCGCCTGCTGCTGACGGCCGTCGAGGCGAATCCGGACGGCGTCGCCGTCGTCCTCGCGGACGCGACCGCCACACTGGCCGAGCTGACCTATGCCGAACTCGACGAACGTTCCACCCGGCTGGCCCGCGCGTTGATCGAGCGGGGCATCGGGCCGGAGGATCTGGTGGCGGTCGGCATTCCGCGGTCGATCGAGTCGGTGGTGGCGGTGTGGGCCGTCGCCAAGACGGGCGCGGGTTTCGTGCCGGTGGACCCGAACTATCCCGCCGAGCGGGTGGCGCACATGGTCACCGATTCCGGTGCGGCGCTGGGCCTCACGGTGTCGGCGGTGCGCGATCGGCTGCCCGGCGGTGTGGAGTGGCTGACCGTCGACGGCGGCATTCGCGCTCGGCTGGAACGCTGTTCGACCGAGCCGGTGACGAACGCCGACCGGGTGCGACCGCTGCGCGCCGAACATCCGGCCTATGTCATCTACACCTCGGGATCGACCGGCAAGCCCAAGGGCGTGGTGGTCACCCAGGCCGGGTTGTCGAGCTTCTGCGACGAGCAGCGCGAGCGTTACCGTGTCGACAGCGCCTCGCGCGCACTGCATTTCGCGTCGCCGTCGTTCGACGCGTCGGTGCTGGAACTGCTGCTGGCCATCGGCGGCGCGGCGACCATGGTCGTGGTCGCCCCGACGGTGTACGGCGGCGACGAGTTGGCCGCGCTGCTGCGGCGCGAGCGGGTGACCCACGCGTTCATCACCCCGGCTGCGCTGGCCTCGGTGGATCCCGCCGGGCTGGACGATCTGCGCGTGGTGGTGGCCGGTGGTGAGGCGTGTCCGCCGGATCTGGTGCGGCGCTGGGTGATTCCCGTATCGGGGGGCCGGAACCGGGAGTTCTACAACGGTTACGGTCCGACCGAGACCACCATCATGACCAATATCAGCGCCCCGCTGGTCCCGGGAGAGCTGGTGACGATCGGCGGCCCGATCCGAGCGATCACCGAATATGTTCTGGACGAACGCCTTTCGCCGGTGCCTCCGGGTGCGGTGGGCGAGTTGTACATCGCCGGTGCGCAATTGGCGCGCGGCTACCACGCCCGCCCCGAGTTGACGGCCGCCCGGTTCGTGGCCAACCCCTTCGGGGATGGTGGGGCGGCTAGCCGCCTCTACCGCACCGGCGACCTCGTCCGCTGGACCGCGAACGGTGAACTGGAATACCTGGGCCGCAACGACTTCCAGGTGAAGATCCGCGGGTTCCGGATCGAGCTGGGCGAGATCGACGCGGTGCTGGCCGCGCACGAGGCGGTCGACTTCGCCGTCACCGTCGGCCATGCCCTGCCCGGTGGGGCGACGGTGCTGGTGTCCTACGTGCACGCGGCCGGGTCCGCCGTCGACGTGGACGAACTGCTGGCCTTCGCCGCGCGCAGCCTGCCCGCGCACATGGTGCCGACCGCGATCATGGTGCTCGACGAGATCCCGCTGACCCCGGTGGGCAAACTCGATCGCGCCGCCCTGCCCGCACCGGTGTTGCAGGCCAAGCGTTTCCGCGCGCCGGAGGGCCGGTACGAGATCCTGGTCGCCACCGCGTTCGCGGAGCTGCTGCATCGCGACACCGAGATCGGCGCGGACGACGACTTCTTCGAACTGGGCGGCAATTCGCTGATCGCCACCCAGGTCGCGGCGCGGGTGGGGGCCGAGATCGGCACCCGGGTGCCCGCCCGGCAGGTGTTCGAGGCCCCGACGGTCGCGGAGTTGGCGGCCCGGATCGCGGCGCTCGCCGGGGCGGGTGACCGGTTGCCGCTGGCGCCCGTGCAGCGGCCGGACCGGATTCCGCTCTCGCCCGCGCAGCAGCGGATGTGGTTCCTCAACCGGTTCGACACCGCCTCGGCCGCCAACAACATCCCGTTCGCCATCCGGCTCACCGGCGAACTCGACGTGGACGCGCTCGAGGCCGCGGTCGCCGACGTGGTGGAACGCCACGAGACCCTGCGCACCGTCTACCCGGCGGAGGACGGCACCGGCTATCAGCTGGTGCTCCCGCCCGAACGCGCCCTCCCCGACCTCGCCGCCAAACCCGTCGCGGCGATCGAACTCGAGGATTGGCTGACCGACTTCGCGCTGACCGGCTTCGATGTGACCGTCGAGGTGCCGCTGCGCATCGCGCTGCTCGAATTGGATTCGGCCGCATCCGATTACGTGCTCGCCGTCACCGTCCACCACATCGCCGCGGACGGCACGTCGATCGCGCCGCTGGTGCGCGACCTCATGACGGCCTACCTCGCCCGCCACACCGGCGAGGTTCCGGCCTGGGAACCGTTGCCGGTGCAGTACGCCGACTACACGCTGTGGCAGCGCGCGGTGCTGGGGGCGGAGTCCGATCCGGAATCCCTTGCGGCGAAACAGATCTCGTACTGGCGGAATGCCCTCGCGGGTCTACCGGATCGACTGGACCTGCCCGCCGACCGGCCCCGTCCGGTCACCGCCTCCGGCCGCGGCGGCGAATTCGCCTTCGAGATCGACGCGGAAACCCATGCGGGGCTGCTGGATTCGGCCCAGCGCGCGGGCGCGTCACTGTTCATGGCCGTGCACGCGGCATTCGCGGTCCTGCTGGCGCGGCTGTCGGCGACCGACGACATCGCGATCGGTACCCCGGTCGCGGGGCGCGGCGAGCGCGAACTCGACGATCTCGTCGGCATGTTCGTCAACACCCTGGTCCTGCGCACCCGCATCGATGCGGCGCTGTCCTTCGACGAGTTGCTGGCGGCGGTGAAGGACACCGATCTGGCGGCGTTCTCGCATGCGGAGTTGCCGTTCGAGCGGTTGGTCGAGGTGCTCGATCCGGTGCGGTCGCAGGCGCATCATCCGTTGTTCCAGGTGGCGCTGTTCTTCCAGAACATGGACAAGCCGCGTCTGGAGCTGCCGGGTCTGTCGGTGGAGGCGCTCGAATTCGACGGCGCGGTAGCGAAATTCGATCTGCAACTGACCATCGTGCCGCGCGCGGACGACGGCGTGCCGGCCGGTTTCTCGGCGCTGTTCACCTATGCGGCGGACCTGTTCGACGAGGCCACGGTGGCCGGATTCGCGGACCGGTTCGCCCGGGTGCTGCGGACGGTGACCACCGAGCCGCGGCTGCCGATCGGCGGGATCGAACTGCTCTCCGACGAGGAGCTGCGGCGAATCCTGCACGGCTGGAACGACACCCGCCAGGCCGTCCCCCAGGAACTGCTGCTGGACGGCTATCGCCGCGCGGTGTCGCGGTTCCCCGACGCGGTGGCGGTCGCCTACGAGGGCGACGAGCTGACCTACGCCGAGTTCGACGCCCGCGTGAATCGGCTGGCACGCCTGCTGATCTCGGCCGGGGTCGGCCCGGAAACCTTGGTGGGGTTGGCGATTCGCCGGTCGCTGGATCTGGTCGTCGGCATGTACGCGATCGTGGCGGCCGGTGGCGCGTATGTGCCGTTGGATCCGGATCATCCGGCCGAGCGCATCGCCCACATTCTCGACACCGCCCAGCCGCTGTGCGTACTCACCACCGGGCGGGACGCCGTGGCGCTGCCCGGCGCCGAGGTCCTCGAGATCGATCGACTCGACCTGTCCGGCCACTCCGCCGCCCCGATCACCGCCGCCGACCGGCGCGCGACCCTGCGGCCGGGACATCCCGCCTACGTCATCTTCACCTCCGGTTCGACGGGCCGCCCCAAGGGTGTGGCCGTCTCGCACCGCGCCATCCACAACCAGATCGAGTGGATGCTCGCGCAGTACCCGCTCACGCCCGGCGATGTGTATCTCCAGAAGACGGCGACGACGTTCGATGTGTCGCTGTGGGGGTATTTCATGCCGTTGCGGGCCGGGGCGAAGCTGGTGGTGGCGACGCACGACGGGCATCGGGATCCGGTGTACGTGGCGGAAACGATTGCGGCGCAGCATGTCACGGTCACCGATTTCGTGCCGTCGATGCTCACCGTCTTCGCCGCGCACCTGAGCGCCGGCGCGTGCCCGACCCTGCGCGACATCTTCGTCATCGGTGAGGCGCTGCCGCCCGAGACCGTCGCCGCGCTGCGTCACGTCACCACCGCGCGCGTGCACAACCTGTACGGCCCGACCGAGGCGGCCGTGTCGGTCACCTACTGGGAGGCCCGCGACAGCGATCGCACGAGTGTGCCGATCGGCCTGCCGCAGTGGAACACTCGCGTGTACGTGCTGGACTCGTGGCTGCGTCCGGTTCCGGCGGGCGTCCCCGGTGAGCTGTATCTGGCCGGGGACCAGCTGGCCCGCGGCTATGTGCGGCGGCCGGATCTGACGGCGGATCGGTTCGTGGCCAACCCCTTCGGGAACGGGTCGCGCATGTACCGCACCGGCGATCTCGTGATCTGGCGGGACGCCGACGCCGACGCTCCCGCGCGGCTGGATTACGTGGGGCGCACGGACTTCCAGGTGAAGTTCCGGGGTCAGCGGATCGAGCTCGGTGAGATCGAGACCGCGTTGCTGGCGCAGTCGTCGGTGAGTCAGGCCGTGGCGCTGGTGGTGCCGTCCACGCTGGGTGAGCAGCTGGTGGCCTACGCCGTGCCGGTGCCGGGCGACCGCATCGTCGCGGAGGAACTGCGCGACGCCGTCGCGAAGACGTTGCCCGCCTATATGGTTCCGGCGACGATCGTGCCACTGCCGGAGTTCCCGCTCAATGCCAGCGGCAAGCTCGACCGCAAGGCGCTGCCCGAACCGGTCTTCGCCGCCCGCGAATTCCGCGCTCCCGCGACGCCGGTGGAGGAACTGGTCGCGGAGGTCTTCGCCGAGGTGCTGGAGCTGCCACGGGTCGGCGCGGATGACGACTTCTTCGCCCTCGGCGGCAATTCGCTCATCGCCACCCGGGTGGTGGCGCGGCTGGGCACCCTGCTCGACACCCGCATCCCGGTGCGCGCGCTGTTCGAGACCGCCACGGTCGCGGGGCTGGCGGCGGCCGTGGAATCGCGGTCGCACGGGCGTCGCACCGTCGAACTCGGCGGCGTCGAGCGGCCGGAGCGGCTGCCGTTGTCGTTGGCGCAGCAGCGCATGTGGTTCCTCAACCGCTTCGACGACGGCACGGGGTCGGCGGCCTACAACTTGCCGTTCGCGTTGCGCCTGACCGGCAGTCTGGACGCCGAATCCCTCAGTGCCGCTTTGGATGACGTGGTGGCCCGGCACGAGGTGCTGCGCACCGTGTATCCCGAGACGCCCGACGGCGCGGTGCAGGTGATCCTGCCGCCCGACACCCGCTTGGGCGTGACCGTCGAGGCCGTCACCGCGGCCGAGGTGCCCGAACTGGTGCACACGCTGGCCGCCACGCCGTTCGACGTGACGACCCAGGTGCCGCTGCGCGTGCGACTGCTGCGCGTAACCGATTCGCCCACACCGGAATACGTGCTGGCGGTGGTCGTTCATCACATCGCGGGCGATGCCTCGTCCATGGGTCCGTTGGTGCGTGATGTCATGACCGCGTACGCGGCGCGTACGTCGGGGGAGGCCCCGGCGTGGCCGCCGTTGGCGGTGCAGTACGCCGACTACGCGCTGTGGCAGCGCGCCGTCCTCGGCGACGAGTCGGATTCGGATTCCATTGCCGCCCAGCAGATCTCGTATTGGCGACGGGAACTCGCCGGGCTGCCGGAGCTGCTGGAACTGCCCACCGACCGCCCCCGGCCCGCCGTGGCCACCCTCGCGGGCGGGCGGGTGCCGTTCGCCGTGGACGCCCGCACGCACGCGCGACTGGTGAGCCTGGCGCGCGAACACGGGGCGACGGTGTTCATGGTGGTGCATTCGGCGTTGGCGGTGTTGCTGGCGCGATTGTCGGGTTCCGACGACATCGCGATCGGGACGCCCGTGGCGGGTCGCGGTGAGGCCGAACTCGACGATCTGATCGGCATGTTCGTCAATACCGTCGTCTTCCGGTCCCAGTTGGATCGTTCGGAGTCGTTCGCGGAACTCCTCGTTCGGCAGCGGGAGGTGGATCTGCAGGCGTTCGCGCACGCGGATGTGCCGTTCGAGCGGTTGGTGGAGGTGTTGAATCCGCGTCGGTCGACGGCGCATCATCCGTTGTTCCAGGTGGGTTTGTCGTTCCAGAATGTCGCCCGCACGCAGCTGGATCTGCCGGGTCTGACCGTGCGGGGCGTGGACGCGGATCTGGATGTGTCGCAGTTCGATCTGCACCTGATCGTGGCGGACGCCTACGGGGAGGACGGGAGCGCCGACGGTATCGGCGGGTTCCTGACCTACGCCACCGACCTGTTCGACGAGCGCACCGCAGCCTCGATCGCGCACCGCCTCGCCCGCGTCCTGACCTCCGTCGCCGCCGACGCGAGCACGCCCGTCGGCGACCTGCCGCTGCTCGACCGCACCGAACAGCACCGCATCCTGACCCGGCCCAATGCCACCGGCTACCCGCTGGACTCGGCCACGCTGCGCGCCGCCCACGACCGCACCCTCGCCGGACTGCTCGCCGCCACCGTGGCCGCGACGCCCGACGCCGTCGCCCTCATCGACGACGCCACCGGCGAATCGCTCACGTACGGCGAGGTGTCCCGCCGGGTGAATCGCCTTGCCCGCCACCTGATCTCGCTGGGCGTCGGCCCGGAATCGCGGGTGGCCCTGGCCCTGCGGCGTTCCGCCGATCTGGTCGTGGCCATGTACGCCGTGGCGACCGCCGGTGGCGCGTACGTGCCGGTCGATCCGGACCAGCCCGCCGAGCGCACCGCCTACATTCTCGGCACGGCCGCGCCGGTGTGCGTGCTGTCTGATACCGCCGCCGCGTTCGCCACCACGGCCGCCCCGGTGGTGTGGCTCGAGGATCTGACCGTGGGCGAGCTGGCCGACACACCGATCGCCGACGCCGAGCGCGTCGCGCCGCTGCGGCCGGAGAACACGGCGTATGTCATCTTCACCTCCGGTTCCACGGGTCGTCCCAAGGGTGTGGCGGTGCCGCACGCGGCCGTGGTCAACCAATTGCTGTGGAAGACGGCGGAATTCGGGCTCGGCGCGGATGACGCGGTGTTGTTGAAGACGGCCGCGACGTTCGATCTGTCGGTGTGGGAGTTCTGGTCCGCCGCCGCGAGCGGTGGTCGCCTGGTGATCGCCTCGGCCGACGGCCACCGCGACCCCGCCTACCTCAACGAACTCATGACCCGGGCGCGGGTGACCACCCTGCACGCGGTTCCGTCCATGCTCGACGCCCTGCTCACCGACGGTGGCATCCCCAACCTGCGCCGGGTGCTCGCCATCGGCGAGGGCCTGCCCGGCGCGCTCGCCCAGCGCTTCCGGGCCGCGCGACCGCGCACCGAACTGTTCAACCTGTACGGCCCGACCGAGGCGGCCGTCTCCATCACCGCCCACCGCGTCACCGACGCCGACACCACCACGGTCCCCATCGGCGTGCCGGAGTGGAACAGCCAGGTGTACGTGCTGGATTCGCGCCTGCACCCAGTGCCCGAGGGCGTCTCCGGTGAGCTGTACCTCGCGGGCGCGCAGCTGGCGCGCGGGTACTTCGCGCGACCCGATCTGACCGCCGAACGATTCGTGGCCGACCCGTTCGGAATCCCGGGCGCTCGCATGTACCGCACCGGCGACCTCGTCGCCTGGCGCGACGGGGAACTGGAATACCGGGGCCGCACCGACTTCCAGGTCAAGGTTCGCGGCTTCCGGATCGAGCTCGGTGAGATCGAGGCGGCGTTGCTGGCGTTGCCGGAGGTCGCTCAGGTGGCCGTGCTGGCGAAATCCGATGAGCGGACCGGTGATCGGCTGGTCGCGTATTTGGTGCCTTCCGGCGCGGAAGTCGATGTGGCGCAGGTGAAGTCGGCGTTGTCGGCGGCGTTGCCGTCGTACATGGTGCCGTCGGCGTTCGTGGTGTTGGATGCGTTGCCGTTGAATGTGAACGGCAAGCTGGATCGTAAGGCGTTGCCGGAGCCGGAGTTCGAGAGCACGGTGTTCCGTGCGCCGTCGACGCCGATCGAGGAGGTCGTGGCGTCGGTGTTCGCCGAGGTGCTCGGGGTGGAGCGGGTCGGCGCGGACGACGATTTCTTCGCCCTGGGCGGTAATTCGCTGCTGGCGACGCAGGGCGCCGCCCGCGTCGGCGCGGCGCTCGAGACCCGGGTCTCCGTGCGCGCGCTGTTCGAGACCCCGGTGGTCGCGGCCCTCGCCGCGGCCGTGGAACGCTCCGCCGATGCCGCGCGGCCCCCGCTCGTCGCCGTCGAACGCCCCGACCGCGTGCCGTTGTCGTTCGCCCAGCAGCGCATGTGGTTCCTCAACCAATTCGACACCGCCGCAGCCGTTTACAACATCCCCGTCGCCATCCGGCTCTCCGGCGACCTCGACGTGACCGCGTTGCGGTGGGCCGTGAACGACGTGGTCGCCCGGCACGAGATCCTGCGCACCACCTACCCGCTCACCGGCACCGGCCCGGTGCAACTCGTGCACCCGCCGCGCGCGATCGACCTCGACACCGAGCCGCGCGAGATCACACCCGCCGAACTCGAGCGCGTCGTCACCGAGATCGTGTCCGCGGGCTTCGACGTCACCGCCTGGGTGCCCGTCCGCACCGCGCTGCTGCGACTGTCGGAGACCGAGCACATCCTGGTGTTCGTGGCCCACCACATCGCCACCGACGGCTGGTCGCTGGGCCCGCTCACCCGCGACCTCGTCCTGGCCTACACCGGCCGCGCCGCCGGGGAACCGCCCGCCTGGGCGCCGCTGCCGGTCCAGTACGCCGACTACGCGCTGTGGCAGCAACGCGCCCTCGGCTCCGAGGACGACCCGGAATCGGCGCTGGCGCAACAGGTCTCGTACTGGCGCGAGCGGCTGGCCGCCCTGCCCGAACAGGTGGACCTGCCGACCGACCGGCCGCGGCCCGCCGTCGCCAGCTACCGGGGCGCGACGGTCACCTTCGACATCGACGCCGACCTGCACGCCGCGTCCAAGGCGTTCGCCCGCGCCCACAACGCCACCCTGTTCATGGTCGTGCACGCCGCGCTCGCGGTGCTGCTGGCCCGGCTGTCGGGCACCCGCGACATCGCCATCGGCACCCCGATCGCCGGACGGGGCGAGGCCGCGCTCGACGATCTGGTGGGCATGTTCGTCAACACGCTCGTGCTGCGCACCGAGATCGACCCGGCCGGAACCGTCGACGAGCTGTTGCAGGCGGTGCGCCGCACCGACATCGGCGCGTTCGCGCACGCCGACGTGCCGTTCGAACGCCTGGTGGAACTGCTCGAACCGGTCCGCTCCACCGCCCGGCACCCGCTGTTCCAGGTGGCGCTGGCCTTCCAGAACCTGACCACCGACGAACTGCGACTACCCGGGCTGACCGTGTCGGGCCTGGACGCGCTGCCCACCCCGGCCAAATTCGACCTCCAGCTCACCGTCGCCGAGAACACCGATCCGGACGGCCGACCGCGCGGGCTCGTCGCCGCCCTCACCTACGCGACCGACCTGTTCGACGAGGCGACCGTGCGCGGCTTTGCCGACCGCTTCCGCCGGGTCCTGACCGGTCTGGTGGCCGCCGACACCGCGCTCGGCGATATCGAACTGCGCACCGACGCCGAACGCGAACGCGCCCTGCGCGATTGGAACGCGCCGCTCGCGCCGCCGCGCACCGCCACCGAACCGTCACTGGTCGCGCTCATCGACGCCCAGGTCCGGCGGCGGCCCGACGCGACGGCCGTGCGGGCGGGGGAGCGGACGCTCACCTTCGCCGAACTCGACCGCCGCGCCAACCGGCTCGCCCGCGCCCTCATCGCGGGCGGCGTGGGCCCGGAAACCCTGGTGGCCGTGGCCGTTCCGCGCACCGAGGAACTGCCGATCGCGCTGCTGGCGGTGCTCAAGGCGGGCGCCGGCTACCTGCCCATCGACACCGGCTACCCGCGGCGGCGACTCGAGTTCCTGCTCGCCGACGCCGCCCCGGCCTACGTCCTCACCACCGACGAACTGCACGACGCCCTGCCCCCGCACGGCATCCCCACCCTGCTGACGCACCGCGCCGCGGGCTTCGACGACGGCCCGGTGACCGACGCCGACCGCCGCGGTCCGCTGCGCCCGGACGATCTGGCCTACGTCATCTACACCTCCGGCTCCACCGGCGTCCCGAAGGGCGTCGCGGTCTCGCACCGGAATGTGTTGCAGCTGTTGGCCAACGCGCAACCGCTGTTCGAATTCGACGACACCGACGTGTGGACGATGTTCCACTCGTTCGCCTTCGACTTCTCGGTGTGGGAACTGTGGGCGGCGCTGGCCACCGGCGGCAGCGTGGTCGTGGTCGACCACCCGACCTCGCGATCGCCGGAAGCGTTCCGCGAGTTGCTGATTCGCGAACGGGTGACGGTGCTCGACCAGACGCCCTCGGCGTTCTATCAGCTCGTCGCCGCCGATCGCGCCGCCGCCACGCCGGGCGATTTCGCGGTGCGGCACATCGTGTTCGGCGGCGAGGCCCTCGATCCGCGGCGGGTCGCGCCGTGGCGCGCGGCGCATCCCGAGGCGCGCCTGGTGAACATGTACGGCATCACCGAGACCACCGTGCACGTGTCGTTCCAGGTGATCGACGACGCGCTGACCTCGGATCCGGCCAGCGTGATCGGGCGGCCGCTGCCCGGCCTGGCCGTGCACGTGCTCGACGAGCGGCTGCATCCGGTTCCGGCCGGTGTGCCCGGGGAGATGTACGTCGCGGGCGAACAGCTCTCGCGCGGCTACCTGAATCGTCCCGGCCTGACCGCCACCCGCTTCGTGGCCGACCCCTTCGGCCCGCCGGGCGCGCGGCTCTACCGCTCCGGCGACATCGGCCGCTGGCGCGAGACCGGCGACGCGGCGCGGCTCGAGTACGCGGGCCGCGGCGACCAGCAGGTCCAATTGCGGGGTTTCCGTATCGAATTGGGCGAGGTCGAGGCGGCGCTGCTGCGCTGCGCGGGGGTCGGACAGGCCGCCGCCGTCGTCCGGCGCGACGAGCGCACGGGCGAACGCCTCGTCGGCTATGTCGTCGCGGCCGACCGCGATCCGGCCGAACTGCGCGCCGAGGTCGCCGAATTCCTCACCGGCTACATGGTTCCCGATGTGATCATGGTGCTGGACGCGCTGCCGCTCACCCCGAACGGCAAACTCGACCGCCGCGCCCTGCCCGAGCCGAAACTGGTGCGCGGCAACGACTTCCGCGCACCGCGGACCCTGACCGAACGAGCCGTCGCCGCCGTCTTCGCCGATCTGCTCGGGGTCGACCGGGTGGGCGTGGACGACGACTTCTTCGCCCTCGGCGGCAACTCGCTGCTGGCCGCGCGGGCCGTCGCGCGGCTGCGCGAGGCGACCGGGTCCACCCACATCGAGGTGCCGTGGCTGTTCGGCGACGCCACCGTCGAGGGGCTGTCCCGCCGCATCGACGCGCACGACCCCGCGAGCTCGACCGCCTTCGACGTCGTCCTCCCGCTGAGCGGCGGCACCGGGGTGCCGGTGTTCTGTATCCATCCCATGGGCGGTCTGGCCTGGGCCTACTCCGGGCTGGCCGCGCACGTGCCGGGGGCCGCGCTGTGGGGCGTGCAGTCGCCCGCGCTGAGCGAGGACTACCTGCCGGAGTCGTTGCGGGAGATGGTCGTTCGCTATGCCGCCGAGATCCGCGCGGTGCAGCCGGACGGGCCCTACCGACTGCTGGGCTGGTCGCTGGGCGGGGTGCTCGCACACGCCGTCGCCGCCGAACTCCAGGCGGCGGGCGCGGAGGTGGCGCTGCTGGCGATCCTGGACGGCTACCCCGAGTTGGACGTCACCGACTTCCGCGCCACCCTGCGCAACGCGTTCGCCGAACTCGGCATCGGCGAGGACGCGCTGCCCGAGGGCGATCCGCACGAGCTGAGCGAGGAGGCCCTCGCGGCCCTTCATGCCTCGGTCCCCGCCGACGTGATCACGCTGACAACCGAGGACGTGCTGCGGATCTATCGCGCCGCGGTGCGCGGGGTGGAACTCGCGGCCGACCATCGGCCCGGCGTGTTCCGCGGGACGGTCGAGTTCTTCCGGGCCGCGAACGACCCCTACAACGCCGCCCGCGGCCTGACCTCGTCCGATTGGGCGCCCTACGTGGACGGCCGGATCGTCGACCGCCCGGTGCCCACCACCCATCAGGAGCTGGCGGGCCCCGCCGGACTGGCCGAGATCGGCCCGGTCCTGGCCCGGCTGCTGGGCGGCGATCAGCCGGATGCGTGACCTGTCGCGCCCCGTCCGGGACAATGGTCGGGTCACGCGGCAGTAACAGACGTGGTGGCTGTGCTCGATTGACCCTAGGGTGGCGCTGGGACAGCGCACGGGCGACGACAGGCAGGGTGAGAGACGTGGTTCGGGTGGTCGGGTGGTACGCGGCGTGGGAAGCGATCACGGCATGACCCGGCCCGCTCGTGTCCGTCCGACCCGTACCCGCAGACCACGTGTCACCACGTTGCCGCAACTCCTGGCGACCGCGGTGGAGGTGGATCCGGCCGCGCTCGCCGTCGTGTTCGCCGACGCCACCGCCACCCTCGCCGAACTGACCTACGCCGAACTCGACGAACGCTCCACCCGCCTGGCCCGCCTGCTGATCGAGCGGGGCATCGGGCCGGAGGATCTGGTGGCGGTCGGCATCCCGCGGTCGATCGAGTCGGTGGTGGCGGTGTGGGCCGTCGCCAAGACGGGCGCGGGTTTCGTGCCCGTGGACCCGAACTATCCGGCCGAACGCGTCGCCCACATGGTCGCCGATTCGCGCGCGGTCGTCGGCCTCACCGTCGCCGCCGAACGCGCCGACCTGCCCCCCGAGGTCGAGTGGCTGACCATCGATGACGCCGCCCTCACCGCGCGGCTCGAGGAGTTCTCCGCCGATCCGGTCACCTACGCCGACCGGCTGCGTCCGCTGCGCGCCGAACATCCGGCCTATGTCATCTACACCTCCGGGTCGACCGGCAAGCCCAAGGGCGTGGTGGTCACCCAGGCCGGGTTGTCGAGCTTCTGCGACGAGCAACGGGAACGGTATCGCGTCGACGGTGATTCGCGCGCACTGCATTTCGCGTCGCCGTCGTTCGACGCGTCGGTGCTGGAACTGCTGCTCGCCGTCGGCGGCGCGGCGACCATGGTGGTGGCCGCGCCGTCGGTGTTCGGCGGGGAGGAACTCGCGGCGCTGCTCGCCCGCGAGGAGGTGACGCACGCCTTCATCACCCCGGCCGCGCTCGCCTCGGTCGACCCCACCGGCCTGGACGATCTGCGGGTGGTGGTGGCGGGCGGCGAGGCGTGCCCGCCGGAACTGGTGCGGCGCTGGGTGTTCCGGATCGGCTCGACCGGGCGGCCGCGCGAGTTCTACAACGGCTACGGCCCGACCGAGACCACCATCATGACCAATATCAGCGCGCCGTTGCAGCCCGGCGCGCCGGTCACCATCGGCGGGCCCATCCGCAATATCACCGAATACGTTCTGGACGAACGGCTTTCGCCGGTTCCCGACGGCACGGTCGGCGAGCTCTACATCACCGGTGCGCAACTGGCCCGCGGGTATCATGCTCGGCCCGGGCTCACCGCCGCCCGATTCGTGGCCAACCCCTTCGGGGTACAGGGGGGCGCCGGTGGCGGAGGGGGACAGGGGGGCGCCTCTGGCGAAATCGGCACCCGCTTGTACCGCACCGGCGACCTCGTCCGCCGCACCGCCGACGGCGCGCTGGAATACCTGGGCCGCAACGACTTCCAGGTGAAGATCCGCGGGTTCCGGATCGAGCTGGGTGAGATCGACGCGGTGTTGGCCGCGCACGAGGCGGTCGATTTCGCCGTCACCGTCGGGCACACCCTCGACAGCGGCGCCACCATCCTCGCCGCGTATGTGCACCCCGCGCCCCGCGCGGCCATCGATGTCGCCGACCTGACCGCGCACGCCGAACGCAGCCTGCCCGGGCATATGGTGCCCACCTCGATCACCGTGCTCGACGAGATCCCGCTGACCCCGGTCGGCAAGCTCGATCGCGCCGCCCTGCCGGAACCGGTGTTGCAGACCAAGCGTTTCCGCAGCCCGGAGGGGCCCCTCGAGCAGTTGGTCGCCGGGGTGTTCACCGAACTGCTCGATCCGCAGACCCCGATCGGCGCCGACGACGACTTCTTCGAACTCGGCGGCAACTCGCTGGTCGCGACCCGGGTGGCGGCCCGGCTCGGCGCGCTCGTCTCGGCCCGGGTGCCCGCGCGGCTGCTGTTCGAGGCGCCCACGGTCGCCGAACTCGCGGTGCGGCTGGAACCGCTGAAGGGCGAGGGCGATCGACTACCGCTGACCGCCATGCCCCGGCCCGAACTCATCCCGCTGTCGCTGGCCCAGCGCCGGATGTGGTTCCTCAACCAGTTCGATCCGGCCTCCCCGGCCGACAACATCCCGTTCGCCATCCGGCTCACCGGACATCTGGACGTCGACGCGCTCGCCGCGGCCGTCGCGGACGTGATCGAACGGCACGAGACGCTGCGCACGATCTACCCGGCCGTGGACGGCACCGGCCACCAGGTCATCCTGCCCACCGCGCAGGCCACCCCCGATCTGGCGCCGAAACCGTTGCGCGAGGACGAGATCGAGGAATGGGTCGCCGGATACGCGCTCACCGGCTTCGACGTCGCGAGCGAGGTGCCGCTGCGCATCGGCCTGGGCGAACTGGCCCCCGACGATCACGTCATCGCGGTCGTGGCGCACCACATCGCCGCCGACGGCGCCTCGGTCGGGCCGTTCATGCGCGATCTGCTGGCCGCGTTCCTCGCCCGCCGCAACGGGGCCGTCCCGTCGTGGCCGCCGCTGCCGGTGCAGTACGCCGACTACGCGCTGTGGCAGCGCACCGTGCTCGGGGCGGAGTCCGATCCGGATTCGCTTGCGGCGAAACAGATCTCGTACTGGCGCGACGCCCTGGCGGGCCTGCCCGATCGGCTGGACCTGCCCGTCGACCGCCCCCGCCCGACCGTGGCGTCCGGGCGCGGCGCGGAATACGCCTTCGAGATCGACGCGGAGCTGCACGCCGACCTCGAGCGGCTCGCCCAGCGCTGCGGCGGCTCGCTGTTCATGGTGGTGCACGCCGCGTTCGCGGCACTGCTGGCGCGGCTGTCGGCGACCGACGACATCGCCATCGGCACCCCGGTCGCGGGACGCGGTGAGCGCGAACTCGACGGGCTGATCGGCATGTTCGTCAATACGCTCGTGCTGCGGACCCGGGTCGACGGGGGCGCATCGTTCGACGAGTTGCTGGCGTCTGTGAAGGACACCGATCTGGCGGCGTTCTCGCATGCGGAGTTGCCGTTCGAGCGGTTGGTCGAGGTGCTCGATCCGGTGCGGTCGCAGGCGCATCATCCGTTGTTCCAGGTGGCGTTGTTCTTCCAGAACATGGACAAGCCGCGGCTGGAGCTGCCGGGTCTGTCGGCCGAGGCGCTCGAATTCGACGGCGCCGTCGCCAAATTCGATCTCCAGCTGACCGTGCTGCCGCGCGCCGCGGGCATGTCGGCGCTGTTCACCTACGCCGTCGACCTGTTCGACGAGGACACCGTGGCCGGATTCGCCGACCGGCTGCTGCGCGTGCTCGAGGCGGTCGCCGCCGATCCCGTGCGACCCGTCGGCGATATCGAGCTGCTGCGCCCGGACGAGCGCGAGCGGATCCTGTACGACTGGAACGACACCGGCTATCCGGTCGAACCGGAACTGCTGCTCGACGGCTATCGGCGCGCGGTGGCGGAGTTCCCGGACGCGATCGCGGTGAGCTACGAGGGCGACACCCTCACCTACGCCGAGTTCGACGCCCGTGTGAATCAGCTGGCGCGGCTGTTGATTTCGCGCGGCGTGGGTCCGGAGTCGTTGGTGGGGTTGGCGATTCGGCGGTCGTTGGATCTGGTCGTGGGGATGTACGCGATCGTGGCGGCCGGTGGTGCGTATGTGCCGTTGGATCCGGATCATCCGGCCGAGCGCATCGCCCACATCCTGGACACGGCCCGCCCGATCGTGGTGGTGACCACCGTCGCCGATTCGGTCGCGGTGCCGATCGACACCCCGCTGCTGCGGCTGGACACCATGGATCTGAGCCGCTTCGATCCCAGCCCGATCCGGGACGGGGAACTCGTGCGCCCGCTGCGGCCCGAGCATCCCGCCTACGTCATCTTCACCTCCGGCTCCACCGGTCGCCCCAAGGGCGTGGCGATCTCGCACGCGGCCATCCACAACCAGATCACCTGGATGCTCGCCGCCTACCCGCTGGGTACGGGCGATGTGTATCTCCAGAAGACGGCGACGACGTTCGATGTGTCGTTGTGGGGTTACTTCATGCCGCTGCGGGCGGGGGCGAAGCTGGTCGTGGCGACGCACGACGGGCATCGGGATCCGGTGTACGTGGCGGAAACGATTGCGGCGCAACATGTCACGGTCACCGATTTCGTGCCGTCCATGCTCACCGTCTTCGCCACCCACACTTCCCCGCACGCCTGCCCGTCGTTGCAGGACGTGCTGGTCATCGGCGAGGCGCTGCCCCCGGAGACCGTGGACGCCCTGCATCGGGTGTCGCCCGCGCGGGTGCACAATCTGTACGGGCCGACCGAGGCGGCCGTTTCGGTCACCTACTGGCCCGCTTGGGGCGAGGACCGCCCGACGGTCCCGATCGGGTTGCCGCAGTGGAACACTCAGGTCTACGTGCTCGACGCGCGGCTGCGCCCGGTGCCTCCCGGGGTTCCGGGGGAGCTGTATCTGGCCGGGGACCAGCTGGCGCGCGGCTATGTGCGGCGGCCGGATCTGACGGCGGATCGGTTCGTGGCCAACCCCTTCGGGGTACAGGGGGGCGCCATTGGCGGAGGGGTACAAGGGGGCGCCATTGGCGGAGGGGTGCAGGGGTCCGCCGGGTCGCGCATGTACCGCACCGGGGATCTGGTGGTGTGGCGTCCGGCGTCCGGCGATCTGCCCGCGCGGCTGGATTACTTGGGGCGCACGGACTTCCAGGTGAAGTTCCGGGGGCAGCGGATCGAGCTGGGGGAGATCGAGACGGCGTTGTTGGCGCAGTCGTCGGTGAGTCAGGCGGTGGCGCTGGTGGTGCCGTCGACGCTGGGCGAGCAGTTGGTGGCCTACGCGGTGCCCGCGCCGGGGAAGCGGATCGACGCCGAGCGGCTGCGCGCGGCGCTGTCGGATTCGTTGCCCGCCTACATGATTCCCGCGGCCGTGGTGCCGCTCGCGGAGTTCCCGCTCAATGCCAGCGGCAAGCTCGACCGCAAGGCGCTGCCCGAACCCACCTTCGCCGCCCGCGAATTCCGCGCTCCCGCAACACCTGTCGAGGAGATCGTGGCCGAGATCTTCGGCGCGGTGCTCGGAGTCGAGCGGGTCGGCGCGGACGACGACTTCTTCGCCCTCGGCGGCAACTCGCTCATCGCCACCCAGGTCGTCGCCCGCGTCGGCGCGGCCATCGGTGGCCGGGTGCCGGTGCGCGCGCTGTTCGAGACGCCGATCGTCGCCGACCTGGCCGCGGCCGTGGAATCGCAGGCCCATTTCGATACCGCCGTGCCGCTGGGCAGCGTCGAGCGGCCGGAGCGGCTGCCGCTGTCGTTGGCGCAGCAGCGCATGTGGTTCCTCAACCGCTTCGACGACGGCGCGGGGTCGGCGGCCTACAATCTGCCGTTCGCGTTGCGTCTGACCGGCAGTCTGGACGCCGAATCCCTCAGTGCCGCTTTGGATGACGTGGTGGCCCGGCACGAGGTGCTGCGCACGGTGTACCCGGAGACGCCGGAGGGTCCGGTGCAGGTGATCCTGCCGCCGGACACCCGGCTGGGCGTGCGCGTCGAGCGCATCGCCGCCGCGGATGTCCCGGCCGCGGTGCACGCACTGGCGGCCACCCCGTTCGATGTCACCGCCGAGGTGCCGCTGCGGGTGCGGCTGCTCGAGATCTCGGATCTGGCGCCCGGCTCGAAGCGCGAATACGTGTTGGCCGTCGTCGTCCATCACATCGCGGGTGACGCCTCGTCCATGGGTCCGTTGGTGCGCGATGTGATGACCGCGTACGCGGCGCGCACGTCGGGGGAGGCCCCGGCGTGGCCGCCGTTGGCGGTGCAGTACGCCGACTACGCGCTGTGGCAGCGGGCGGTGCTCGGCGACGAGAACGACGCCCGATCCATCGCCGCCCGGCAGATCTCCTACTGGCGGCGGCACCTCGCCGACCTCCCCGACCTGCTCGAACTGCCCACCGACCGGCCGCGCCCGGCCGTGGCCACCCTCGCGGGGGCGCGCGTCCCGGTCGAGATCGATGCCGAAACCCACGCGGGGCTGGTCGAACTCGCTCATGCGCACGGGGCCACGGTGTTCATGGTCGTGCATTCGGCGCTGGCGGTGTTGCTGGCGCGGCTGTCGGGAACCGACGACATCGCGGTCGGAACGCCCGTGGCGGGTCGCGGTGCGGCCGAGTTGGACGATCTGATCGGCATGTTCGTGAACACGGTGGTGTTCCGGACGCGGCTGGATCGTTCGGAGTCGTTCGGGGAGTTGCTGATTCGGCAGCGCGAGGTGGATCTCCAGGCGTTCGCGCACGCGGATGTGCCGTTCGAGCGGCTGGTGGAGGTGTTGAATCCGCGTCGGTCGACCGCGCATCATCCGTTGTTCCAGGTGGGCTTGTCGTTCCAGAACGTGGCGCGGACGCAGCTGGATCTGCCGGGTCTGATCGTGCGGGGCGTGGACGCGGATCTCGATGTGTCGCAATTCGATCTGCACCTGATCGTGGCGGACGCCTACGGGGAGGACGGGAAGGCGGAGGGTATCGGTGGCTTCCTGACCTACGCCACCGACCTCTTCGACCACGACACCGCCGCGGAGTTCGTCGAACGCCTCACCCGGCTGCTCGCCGCGGTCGCCGCCGACGCCCACACCCCCGTCGGCGACATCGAACTGCTCACCGCCGCCGAACGCGACCGAATCCTGGTGTCCCGCAACGACACCGCGCAACCGACCGACACCGACCTCACCCTCGGCGATCTGCTCGACCGCTCGATATCGGCCGCGCCCGACGCCGTGGCGCTCGTCGCCGACCTCCCCGACAGCGTCGACGGACGGCTCGAACTCACCTACGGCGAACTCGGCGCGCGCGTCCACCGCCTCGCCCGGCACCTCGTATCGCTCGGCGTCGGACCCGAGACCCGGGTGGCGCTGGCACTGCGGCGCTCGGTCGACCTCGTGGTGGCCATGTACGCCGTCACCGCGGCCGGGGGCGCCTACGTCCCCGTCGACCCCGACCAGCCCGCCGAACGCATCCGCTACATCCTCACCGCCGCCGATCCGGTGTGCGTGCTCACTACCACCGAGATCGCCTCCGGGACAACGGTTTCCGTGGAGTCCGCCGAACCGGCACCGGTCCCGCGCGCCACCTCCGCCGACCGCGGCCACACCCTCGACTGGCGCGGTCGCCGCGACTCCATCCCGGCCCGCACCGAACCCGCGCCCCTCCCCGCGACCCGCCGGACCGGCGGCGTCCTCTCCGGCCTCCCGGCCCCGCTGATACGGCTCGACGAACTCGACCTGTCGCACTTCCCGGACGAACCGGTGACCGACGCCGAGCGCCGCGCGCCGCTGCGCCCGGAGAACACGGCGTATGTCATCTTCACCTCCGGTTCCACGGGTCGTCCCAAGGGTGTGGCGGTGCCGCACGCGGCCGTGGTGAACCAATTGCTGTGGAAGACGGCGGAATTCGGGCTCGGTGCGGATGACGCGGTGTTGTTGAAGACGGCCGCGACGTTCGATCTGTCGGTGTGGGAGTTCTGGTCCGCGGCGGTCTGCGGTGGTCGCCTGGTGATCGCCACCGCCGACGGGCACCGCGACCCGGTGTACCTGCACCAGCTGATGACGCGCGAGGGCGTGACCACCCTGCACGTCGTGCCGTCCATGCTCGACGCGCTGCTGACCGTCGGCACCGGGGCGGGCCCGCTGCGCCGGGTGCTCGCCATCGGCGAGGCCCTGCCCGGCGCGCTCGCCCAACGCCTGCGCGCCGCGCACCCCGGCGTCGAACTGTTCAACCTGTACGGCCCGACCGAGGCGGCCGTCTCCATCACCGCCCACCGCGTCACCGACGCCGACACCGTCGCGGTCCCGATCGGCCTGCCCGAGTGGAACAGCCGGGTGTACGTGCTGGATTCGCGGCTGCGTCCGGTGCCGGACGGGGTGCCCGGTGAGCTGTACCTCGCGGGCGCGCAACTGGCTCGCGGCTACTTCGGCCGCCCCGATCTGACCGCCGACCGCTTCGTGGCCGACCCCTTCGGGGGACAGGGGGGCGCCAACGGCGAAATCGGCACCCGCATGTACCGCACCGGCGACCTCGTCGCCTGGCGCGACGGCGAACTGGAATACCGGGGCCGCACCGACTTCCAGGTGAAGATCCGCGGCTTCCGCATCGAACTCGGGGAGATCGAGGCGGCGCTGCTCGCGCTGCCGGAGATCGCCCGCGCCGTCGTGCTGGCCACCTCCGACACCCGTACCGGCGACCGGCTCGTCGCCTACCTCGTGCCCGCCGACGCGGATATCGTTGTGGCGCGGGTGAAGTCGGCCCTGTCCGGCGCGCTGCCCTCCTACATGATCCCGTCGGCGTTCGTGGTGCTCGACGCGCTGCCGCTGACCGTGAACGGCAAACTCGACCGCAAGGCGCTGCCGGAACCCGAATTCGAGGCCGCCGCGTTCCGCGCCCCGGGCACGCCGGTCGAGGAGATCGTGGCCGCGGTCTACCGCGAGGTCCTCGGGGTGGACCGGGTCGGCGCGGACGACGACTTCTTCGCCCTCGGCGGCAACTCGCTGCTGGCCACCCAGGTCGCCGCCCGGGTCGGCGCGGCGCTGGACACCCGCGTGCCGGTGCGCGCGCTGTTCGAGGCCCCGACGGTGGCCACGCTCGCGGTGAAGGTCGAACGCGGTGCGAGCGAGACCACCCGCACCCCGCTCGTCGCCGTCGAACGCCCCGACCGGGTGCCGTTGTCGTTCGCGCAGCAGCGCATGTGGTTCCTCAACCAATTCGACACCGCCGCGGCCGTGTACAACATTCCCGTCGCCATCCGGCTCTCCGGCGCGCTCGATGTGGCGGCGCTGCGGCGCTCGGTCGCGGATCTCGTCGCGCGGCACGAGATCCTGCGGACCGTCTACCCGGCGATCGACGGGCGGCCCGTGCAGCGGGTGTTGCCGGTCGCCGAGGTGCCGGTGGATCTCGAACCCGTGACGATCGGGGAGGAACGCGTCGCCCACGAGGTCGGCCGGATGGTCGGCGCCGGATTCGACGTCAGCGCCGAGATCCCGTTCCGGATCGGGCTGTTCCAGCTCTCGGCCACCGAATACGTGCTGGTCTTCGTCGCCCACCACATCGCCGCCGACGGCTGGTCCATGGGCCCGCTCACCCGCGACCTGATGGTGGCCTACGTCGCGCGCTCCGGCGGCGGCGCGCCCGCGTGGGCGCCGCTGCCGATCCAGTACGCCGACTACGCGCTGTGGCAGCGCCGGGTGCTCGGCGACGAGAACGACCCCGAATCCCTCGCGGGCGCCCAATTGGCCTATTGGACAACCGAACTCGCCGATCTGCCCGACGAACTCACCCTGCCCGCCGATCGGCCGCGCCCGCCCGCGCAGACCTTCGCGGGCGGCAAGACCGACTTCGTGGTCGACGCCGAGGTCCATCGCGCCCTCGCCGAGCTGGCCCGGAGCCACAACGCGACGCTGTTCATGGTCGTGCACACCGCGCTGGCGGTATTCCTGGCGCGGCTGTCGGGCGGCGACGACATCGCGATCGGCACCCCGATCGCGGGCCGCGGCGAGGCCGAACTCGACGATCTGATCGGCATGTTCGTCAATACGCTGGTCCTGCGCACCCGGGTCGCGCCCGATCGGCCGTTCACCGAGCTGCTGGCCGCCAACCGCGAAACCGATCTGCGCGCCTTCGCCAACGCCGACATCCCCTTCGAGCGACTGGTCGAGGCGCTCGACCCGGCCCGCTCCGCCGCCCGGCACCCACTGTTCCAGGTGGCGTTGTCGTTCGAGAACCTCGCCGGGACCGCCTTCGACCTGCCCGGCCTGAGCTTCACCGCGCTCGACCCGGCCGCCGACACCGCCAAGTTCGATCTGCTGCTGACCATGCGCGAACAGCGCGCCGCCGACGGCTCCGAGGCCGGGCTCGCGGCCGAGATCACCTACGCGCGTGACCTTTTCGACGAGGCCACGGTCGCCGACCTCGGCCGCCGGTTCCGCCGCCTGCTGGCCGCCGTCGCCGCCGCGCCCGCCACCGCGGCCGGGGACCTGGATCTGCTCGACGACTCCGAACGCGCCGACCTGGTCCGCCGCGCGGGCGCCCCCGCCGTTCCGCCGCGCACGCTGCCCGACCTCATGGCCGCCGCGGTCGACGCCAACCCCGACGGCCCGGCCGTGGTCTATCAGGGCCGCAGTTACAGCTACACCCAGCTCGACCTCGCCTCGTCCAAGCTGGCGCGGCGGCTCGTCGAACTCGGCGCGGGCCCCGATGTGCTTGTCGCCGTGGCCATTCCGCGCTCCATCGAGGCGGTCGTGGCGCTCTGGTCGGTGACCAAGTCGGGGGCGGCGTTCGTGCCCGTGGATCCCACCTATCCGGCCGACCGGATCGCGCACATGGTGGCCGACTCCCGTGCCGCGCTCGGGGTGACGCTGCGCGCGGTGGTGGCCGAACTGCCCGAGGTGAGCGGCGGCTGGGTCGTGCTCGACACCCCGGAGTTCGCGTACCAGGTGGATTCGCTGTCGGGGGAGCCGATCACCGACGCCGATCGCCTCGCGCCGCTGCGACCCGGCAACGCCGCCTACGTCATCTACACCTCCGGCTCCACCGGGCTGCCCAAGGGCGTCGTGGTCACCCACGCCGGGCTGGCCAACTTCAGTGCCGAACAGGTGGAACGCTATGGGCTCGACCATGATTCGCGCGCCCTGGCCTTCGCCTCGCCGTCGTTCGACGCCTCCGTGCTGGAACTGCTGCTGGCCGTCGGCGGCGCGGGCGCGCTGGTGCTGGTGCCGCCGCGCACCTTCGGCGGCGACGAACTCGCCGACCTGATCGCCCGCGAACGCGCCACCCACGCCTTCCTCACCCCGTCCGTGCTGGCCTCGCTGGACCCCGCCGCGCTCGCCGAGATGAAGGTGATCGTCGCCGGTGGCGAGGCCGTGCCCGCCGAACTGGCCGCGAAATGGGCCGGGGCGCCGGGGCGCCGATTCCACAATGGGTACGGGCCGACCGAGACCACGGTCATGACCAATATCAGCGACCCGCTGACTCCGGGCGAGCCGGTGACCATCGGCGGGCCGATCCGGGGGATTCGGGCGCTGGTGCTGGACGCGCGGCTGCGGCCGGTGCCCGAGGGCGTGGCGGGGGAGTTGTATCTCGGCGGTATTCAGTTGGCGCGCGGGTATCACGATCGGCCGGGGCTGACCGCCGCCCGTTTCGTCGCCGACCCCTTCGGGGTCCAGAATGAGGGCGGCGGACGCCTGTACCGCACCGGCGATGTGGTGCGGTGGCGGCGGGGCGAAGGTGTGCTGGAGTATGTGGGCCGCAACGACTTCCAGGTCAAGGTGCGCGGGTTCCGGATCGAGCTCGGCGAGATCGACAGCGCGCTCGCCGCGCGGCCGGGTGTGGACTTCGCGGTCACCGTGGGGCACGAAACCGACGCGGGCGCAACGATTCTCGTGTCCTATGTGCGGCCCGCGCCCGGGGTCACGCTCGACACCGCCGCGCTCACCGAGGAATTGGGCCGCGTGCTGCCCGAATACATGGTGCCCACCGCGATCGTGGTGCTCGACGAGATTCCGCTGACCCCGGTCGGCAAGCTGGACCGCCGGGCGCTGCCGGAGCCGGTGCTCGAGACCCGCGCCTACCGCGCCCCGCGTACCCCGGCCGAACAGGTCGTGGCCGAGGTGATCGGGGAGGTGCTCGGCAGGGACCGCGTCGGGCTCGACGACGACTTCTTCGCCCTCGGCGGCGACAGCATCGTCTCCATCCAGGTGGTCTCGCGGGCGCGCGGGCGCGGCGTGCACCTCACCCCGCGCGACGTGTTCGAGAACCGCACGGTCGAGGCGCTGGCCCGCGCCGCGACCGTCGACGCCGACACCGCCGAACCGGCCGCGGCCACCGGTCCGCTGCCGCTGCCGCCGATGGCGGTGCGGCTGTTGCAGATCGACCCCGCCGGTCGCGACAACCGCGCCATCGCCCTGAGCATCCCGAGCGACTGCCCGCCCGCCCGCATCGCCGCCGCCGTCGACTCGGTGCTGGAGCGGCATCCGATGCTCTCGGCCCGGCTGGAACCGGCCGACGGGTCGCCGCCGGTGGTCGCCGCGGAACCGGTCGAGACGGACGCGACCCGGTTCCTGCCGGTGCCGACGGTCGCCGCGCCGGGCGAGGTCCTCGACACCGACTGGGCCGAGGCCAAGACGCAGATCCTGCCCGTCGCCGCGGATCCCGAGACCCGGCTGCTGCCGATGCCGCCCGCCGCCGAGGCGTCCGCGAAACCCGAACCGCGCCTTGCCCTTCCGGAGCGGCCGGAACCGGCGGAGTTGCGGCGATTCGTGCCCGCCGACGACAGCGCCGAGGTGGCGCTGCGCACGCTCGCCGCCGAACTCGATCCGTTCGCCGGTCGCAATATCGGCTTCGGCCTGATCGCCCCGACCGAACCCGACGCCGACCCCGCGCCGGGCACGCTGGTCGTGGTCGCCAACGGCATCGTCGTCGACGACGCGTCCTGGCGGGTGATCGTGGACGAGTTGTCCGCGGCCTGGTCCGGCGGGCACGCCGCCGCCGCGGCCCTCGACGCCGGACCCGCACGGGTGACCCGCGCCCTGGCCGAGCGCGCCACCGATCCGGCCACCACCGGCGAATTGTCCTGGTGGCGCACCGAACTCGCGTCCGTCCCCGCCGAGGAGCCGATCGACGGCGTCGACCTCACCGCGCGCGGGCGGGTGTCGCTGGTCATCACCGCCGAGGGCGCGGCCGCCGTGGGCGCGGTGGCCGACGCCTATCACGCCTCGGTGGAGGACGTGCTCGTCACGGCCTTCGCGCTCGCGCTGCGGCCGCCGTTGCACGGGGCCGCGGCCGCGCTGATCGGACCGGTCGTGCAACTGGCCGCCGACGGCCGCACCGTCACCGGGCCCGGATCCTTCGGCACCGTGGGCGGTTTCACCACCACATTCCCGCTGGTGCTCGGCCTCGACGGCGTCGACGTCGAGGACGCGCTCGTCGGCGGACCGGCCGCGGGCCGGGCGCTGGCCCAGATCAAGGAGTCGCGCCGCGCGGTGCCCGACCACGGGGTGGGCTACAGCCTGCTGCGCTATCTGAATCCGGGCACCGCCGACGCTCTCGCCGCGCTCGCGCACGGCCGGGCGGCGCTGCGCTACCGCGATCTGCGTCCCGCGCACGCGTATCCGGACACCCCCGCGGCGGACCTGTTCCTGGATCTGACCGTCGACGCCACCGAGGACGGGCTGCTGGCCCGGTTCGACTACGCCACGGCCGTGCTGGACGTCGAGCGGATCAAGGAGTTCGCCGGGCACTGGGTGCGCGCGCTGGGCGGGCTCGCCGAACACGGAACCCGTTCGGGCGTGGGCGGTTTCACGCCCTCGGACTTCCCGCTGGTGCGTCCGGCGCAGGCCGATATCGATCGGCTGCACGCGGCGTACCCGAATCTGATCGACGTGTGGCCGGTCACCCCGTTGCAGTCGGGGATGCTGTTCCACGCGCTGCTCGCCGACGCGTCGGTCGACGTCTACACCACCCAGTTCAGCCTCGACCTGAACGGCACGGTGGACGAGCGGCGGCTGCGCGAGGCGGCGCAGGCGGTGCTGGACCGGCACGACAATCTGCGCGTCGCCTTCGCCGACGACGCCGACGGCAGGCCGGTGCAGGTGGTGCTGGACCGGGTCGAATTGCCTTGGCGCGCTGTCGATCTCGCCGATCTGAGCCCGGCCGAGGCGCGCGCCGAGCTGGCCCGGATCGAGGCCGCCGACTACGCCGACCGCTTCGACATGCGCACCGCGCCGCTGCTGCGCTTCGCCCTGATCCGCACCGCCGCCGACGCCTACCGGCTGCTGGTGACCAGCCATCACATCCTCATCGACGGCTGGTCGATGCCGCTGCTCATGCAGGATCTGCTCATCCTGTACGCGCTCGGGCCGCGCTCGCGGCAGCTGCCGCCCGTGCACTCCTACGGCGACTATCTGCGCTGGCTGGTCGCCCAGGATCCGGACGCCGCGCGCGCCGCGTGGCGGACCGCGCTGGCCGGGATCACCGAACCCACCCCGCTCGCGCCGGTCGATCCGGGCCGCGAAATCGCCTCGGGCGTGGGCGAAGTCGGCTTCGAACTACCGGTGGCCGACACCACCGCCCTGACCCGGCTGGCCGCCCGGCTCGGCGTCACCGTCAATACCGTCGTGCAGGCGGCGTGGGGTCTGCTCATCGGGCGCAGCGTCGACCGCGACGACGTGGTGTTCGGCGCGACCGTCTCGGGACGGCCGCCGGAACTGGCGGGCGTGGAGACGATGGTGGGCCTGTTCCTCAACGCCATCCCGGTGCGGGTGCGGCTGCGCGCCGACGACACCCTGGCCGGGCTGCTGCGGCAGTTGCAGGGCGAGCAGGCCGATCTGCTCGACTATCACTACCTGGGGTTGAGCGATATCCAGGAGACCGTCGGCGTGGAGGGGCTGTTCGACTCGCTGGTGGTGTTCGAATCGTTCCCCGTGGACCGCGAGGGACTGGACCGGGCGAGCGCCATCGACGGCATGCGCGTCTCCGGTGTCGGGTCGGTCAACGGCACGCACTATCCGGTGACCGTGATGGTGGTGCTGGATCAGCAGTTGCGGGTGTCGCTGAAGTATCTGCGCGACGTGTTCGACGAATCGACGGCACAGGCGCTGGCGCAACGGCTTTCGCGGTTGATCGGCCGCTTCACCACTACCCCGCAGGCTCGTGTCGCCGAGGTGGACGCGTTGCTGGACGACGAGCGCGCCGCCCTCGCCGAACGCAACGCCACCGCGGCCCCCGAACTGGTCGACGACGACGCGACGCTGCTGACGCTGTTCGACGCCCAGGTCGCCCGCACCCCGCACGCTCCCGCGCTGCACTTCGGCGACACCACGCTCAGCTACCGCGAACTCGACGAGCGTTCCCGCGCGCTGGCCGCCGCCCTCGCCGCGCGCGGGGTCGGGCCCGAGCAACTGGTCGCGGTGGCCATGCGGCGCTCGATCGAACTGGTCCTGGCGATCTACGCGGTGCTGCGGGCGGGCGGCGGCTACGTGCCGATCGATCCGGACCATCCGGCCGAGCGCAACGAATTCGTGCTCGCCAACGCCGATCCGGTGTGCGTGCTGACCACCGGGCGCGACGGATTCGCCACGGACACCGGCGCTCTCGTGCTCGACGTCACCGACCTGTCGACCGATCGGAGCGTCGCCCCGGTCGAGGTCGGCGCGGACGGCGTCGCCTATGTCATCCACACCTCCGGCTCCACCGGCCGCCCCAAGGGCGTGGTGATCACGCACCGGCAGATGGTCAACCAGTTCCGGTGGGCGCAGCGGACCTATCCGCACGACACCGGCGACGTGGTGCTGCACAAGACGCCCATCACCTTCGACATCTCCACCTGGGAGCTGTTCTGGCCCTTGCAGACCGGCGCGGCCGTCGTCATCGCCGAACCGGACGGGCACCGGGATCCGGCCTATCTGGCGCGGCTCATGGAGGAGCGTTCGGTGAGCACGGTGCATTTCGTGCCGTCCATGCTGGACGCGTTCCTCGATCCGGCCGCCAATCCGCATGTGGCGCAGGGACTTCCGGCGCTGCGCCGGGTGTTCGCCGCGGGGGAGGCGTTGACCGGGGAGACCGCGGCGGCCTTCGCGGCCCGCTTCGAACAGGCCGAGCTGGTGAACTGGTACGGCCCGGCCGAGGCCACCGTGGTCACCGCGTACCCGGTGGACACCGCGCCAGCCGGGAACGTGCCGATCGGATTGCCCGTCGCCAATACCCGGGTCCACGTGCTGGATCGGCAACTGCGGCCGGTGCCGCCGGGCGCGCCGGGCGAACTGTACGTCGCCGGTGTGCAATTGGCGCGCGGCTATCTGGGCGCGCCCGCGCTCACGGCCGAGCGGTTCGTGGCCGACCCCTTCGGGGTACCGGGGGGTGCGACGGGCGGATCGGGGGGCGCGCTTGGCGGATCGGGGGGCGCACCTGGCGGATCAGGGGGCGCGCTTGGCGAATCAGGGGGCGCGCCTAGCGAATCGAGGGGCGCTGCTGGCGGACCGGGGGGCGCGCTTGGCGAATCGCGGGGTGCTGCTGGCGAATCGGGGGGCGCGGCTGGCGCATCGGGCGGCGGGCGTCTGTATCGCACGGGCGATATCGTGCGCTGGCGGGACGGCGTGCTGGAGTATTTGGGGCGCACCGACTTTCAGGTGAAGCTGCGGGGGCAGCGGATCGAGCTGGGGGAGATCGAATCGGTGCTGGCCGCGCACGAGTCGGTGCGGCACGCCGTGGTCTCGTTGGTGCGGGACGGCTCGGGGGATCGGCTCGTCGCCTATCTCGTGCCGCCCCCCGGTGGGACGGTGGACGAGGGCGCGGTGCTCGGGCGGGCCCGGGAATCGTTGCCCGCGTACATGATTCCGGCCACGGTCGTGGTGCTGGCGGAACTGCCGCTCAATGCCAGCGGCAAACTCGACCGCAAGGCGCTGCCGGTGCCGCGGGCGGCCGGGCGGCCGTACCGAGCGCCGACGACACCGCTGGAACAGACCGTGGCCGACGTGTTCGCCGAGGTGCTGGGCGCCGAGCGGGTCGGGCTGGACGACGACTTCTTCGATCTCGGCGGCAACTCGCTCGTCGCCACCCGCGCGGTCAGCAGGCTGCGCACGCTCACCGGGGCCGAGGTGCGGGTGCAGTGGTTCTTCACCGGCGCGACCGTCGCCACGCTGAGCGAGCGGATCCTGGCCGCGCTGTCGCGGGAACACGACTTCGACCAGGACTCCGACGCGGCGCTGTCGGTGCTGCTGCCGATCCGGGCCGAGGGCGCGGGCAATCCGCTGTTCTGCATCCATCCGATGTACGGATTGTCCTGGTGCTACGCCGGTTTGGCGCGCTACCTGGACGACACCCCGATCTACGGACTGCAATCCCCGGCACTGACCGAGGACGGCTACCTGCCCAACTCGCTCACCGAGATGGCCGTGCGCTACGCCGCGGAGATCCGCGCCGTACAGCCGCACGGCCCGTACCGGCTGCTCGGCTGGTCGCTGGGCGGGGTGCTCGCGCACGCCGTCGCGACCGCGCTCCAGGGCAGCGGCGAACAGGTGGAACTGCTGGCCATGCTGGACAGCCACCCCGACATCGACGTCGCCGACTTCCGCACCGCCATTCGAGAGGCGTTGGCGGAGATCGGGATCGGCGCGGAGGCGCTCGTCGGCGAGGGCGACATCCACGAGCTGAGCGACGAGGCGGTGGCCGCGCTGCACGCCACCATCCCGCCGGATATGGCCGTGCTGACGCCCGATCGGGTGCGGCGCATCTATCGCAGCGCGGTCCGCTCGGCCGAACTCATCGCCGAGTACTCGCCCGCGGTGTTCCGGGGCCGGCTCGACTACTTCAGCGCGCTCGGCCACGACACGGCCGCCCGGAACTGGCGTTTCTACGTGGACGGTGAGATCACCGATCACCCCGTCGCCGCGACCCACGACCAGATGACCTCGGCCGAGGCGCTGGCCGATCTCGGTCCGCGATTGGGACATGTGCTGTCGGTCGCGAACCAGCGCGGCCGCGATGGCATGATGGGGCGGGCGTCACGTAACGAGCGCCACTGAACGAACGACTAGCAAACCGTGGGGTCGGCTGTCCGACCCGGGCCAAACGGCGCTTTGAACAGGCAATCGAGCGGATAGCGAAGGTGTGAACATTGATTCGTCGACACTTCCGGCGTAGTGGTCTCAGGGCTGCGGCAGTGCTCGCGGCAACAGGAGTTCTCGCCGGCGTGGTCGCCGGAGTCGGAGCGACCAACGCCTCGGCGGACGACCCGATCATCGCGTCGAAGAGTCTGCTGGCCGACCCGAAGGCGCCCGACGGATCCCACATCAGCAAGGCGACCTACAAGGACGACCGCAACATCCGGCTCTACGTCTACTCGGCCGCCATGGACGAGACCTTCCCGGTCGACATCCAGCGTCCGGCCGACGCCTCGGTGCCGCGGCCGTCGCTGTATCTGCTCAACGGCGCGGGCGGCGGCGAGGACGACGCCTCCTGGGTGAAGAAGACCGATATCGTCAACGGGTTCCTCGCCGACAAGAACGTCAATGTCGTGCAGGTCATCGGCGGCAAGTGGAGCTACTACACCGACTGGTTGCAGGACGATCCGGTGCTGGGCCGCAACAAGTGGAAGACGTTCTTCACCGAGGAACTGCCCCCGCTGATCGACGGCGCGCTGGGCACCAACGGCGTCAACGCCATCGCGGGCCTGTCCACCTCCGGCACCACCGTGCTGAACCTGCCGATCGCCAAGCCCGGCCTGTACAAGGCCGCGGCCGCCTACTCCGGCTGCGCCCAGACCGCCGACCCGGCCGGTCGCGAATTCGTGAAGCTGACCGTCAACGTGTGGGGCGGCGGCGACGTCCGCAACATGTACGGCGACGACGACAACCCCGCCTGGGTGGAGAACGACCCGTACATCAACGCCGAGAAGCTGCGCGGCACCGAGCTCTACATCTCCAGCGGCAACGGCCTGCCCGGCCAGTACGACACCCTCGACGGCCCCTACGCCCTCCCCGGCTCCTACGGCCTGGGCAACCAGATCGTCATCGGCGGCGTCATCGAGGCGGGCACCAACTACTGCAGCCACAACCTCCAGACCAAGCTGAACAACCTGGGCATCCCCGCCACCTACAACTTCCGCAACTCCGGGACCCACTCGTGGGGCTACTGGCGGGACGACTTCATGAACTCGTGGCCCGTGCTGGCCCACGGGTTGGGGATCTAGCCCAAAGGGTCTGTCTCCGAGTTCATTTCGCCCTGCATCCGGCCGCTGGGGCGGCCGGATGCAGGGACAAGGGGAAGGCCGCCCGGGGGAGGGTGGGCTCGCGGCCTCCTCTTTCCCGCCCATGCAGCGTGCCCTGTCCTTTCCTCGGGAGCGCGGCCTCCTCTGTCCCTGCCCTCGGCCGCCCCAGCGGCCGAGGGCAGGGCATACCGCGCAAGTAGCCCGAATCACATTTTTCCGGACACCCCTCAACAAAAAGTTAGGGTGCCCGTAAACTCCATATATGAGTACGACCGTGGCCGAACCCAGGGGTGCACTGCGCCGCGTGCGCTCGGCCGCCGTGTTGCTCGGGCCGGCCTTCGTCGCGGCGATCGCGTATGTCGATCCGGGGAATGTGGCCGCCAATATCAGCGCGGGCGCGCGGTTCGGTTATCTGCTGGTGTGGGTGATCGTCGTGGCCAATGCGATGGCCGCCCTCGTGCAGTTCCTCTCGGCCAAGCTCGGGCTGGTGACCGGGCGGACGTTGCCGCAGGTGGTGCGGGATCGGGCGACGCGGCCGACGCGGCTGGCCTATTGGGCGCAGGCCGAATTGGTCGCCATGGCAACGGATCTCGCCGAGGTGGTCGGCGGGGCGATCGCGCTGCATCTGCTGTTCCGGTTGCCGTTGCTGGTCGGCGGGCTCGTCACCGGCGTGGTGTCGATGGTCCTGCTGACCGTGCAGAACCGGCGCGGGCAGAAGCCGTTCGAACGGGTCATCATCGGGCTGCTGGCGATCATCGCGGTGGGGTTCGTGGCGAGCGTGGTCATCTCGCCGCCGTCGGTGCCGGACACGATCGGCGGTCTGCTGCCGCGCTTCTCGGGCCCGGAGAGCGTGCTGCTGGCCGCCGCCATGATCGGGGCGACGGTCATGCCGCACGCGATCTATCTGCATTCGGCCCTCACCCGGGACCGGCACGGCCGGTCCGAGGACCGCGCGACGCGAATTCGCCTGCTGCGCATCACCCGCTGGGACGTGGGCACGGCCATGCTCATCGCGGGCGCGGTGAATCTGTCCATGCTGCTGATGGCCGCGCACACGCTGGGCGGACGCGAGGACGTCGACTCCATCGAGTCCGCCCATGCGGCGGTGCGCGATTCGCTCGGGCCGTGGGCCGCGCTGCTGCTGGCCGTCGGCCTGCTCGCGTCGGGGCTGGCGTCCACGTCGGTGGGCGCCTACGCCGGGGCCATGATCATGGAGGGCCTGCTGCGCCGCCGGATCCCGCTGCTGGCCCGGCGGCTGGTCACGCTGGTCCCCGCGCTGATCATCCTGGCCGCGAACATAGATCCGACGCGGGCGCTGATCGTCTCGCAGGTGGTGCTGTCGTTCGGCATCCCGTTCGCGCTGATTCCCTTGGTGCGCTTCACGAGTGACCGCGCCCTGATGGGGGAGCACGTCAACCATCGCGTGACCACCGCGCTCGCCTGGCTGATCGCCGCCGTCATCAGCACCCTCAACGTGCTGCTGATCTATTTGACTGTCACCGGGTCCTGAGTACGAAGTGCGCTGATCTACTTGACCGTCACCGGGTCCTGATTCGCGAAGTGCGCGGCGATGTCGTCGCTCGTGGTGACCCACACCCCTTCGTGATTGACGACGTAGTCCAGCGCCTCGTCCAGATACCGATGCCGGAACGCCTGCCCGGTGACGAACGGATGCAAGGCCAATGCCAGCACCCGCCCGCTGTCGGCGGAATCGGCGTACAGCTGATCGACCTGATCGGTGACCATGCGCACGAAGTCCGGTCCGGTCAGTCCCTTGGTGACGAAGACGCCGATGTCGTTGAGCTCCACCGAGTACGGAACACTCAGCAGCCCGGGCACATTCAGCCGATACGGCTGATCGTCGTTGGTCCAGTCCAGGACGTAGCTCAGGCCCAGTTCGGCCAGCAGCCGCGGGGTGTGGAAGGTTTCGGTCAGGCCCGGACCCATCCAGCCGTTCGGCCGCTGCCCGGTGGCCTTCTCGATGGTCTCGACGATGTCGCGCAGCACGCCGCGCTCCGCGTCCTCCGCGAGTCCGGTGTGCAGGTGGCTGTTGCTGCTGCCGTGTGCCAGCCACGCCCAGTCGCGCTCGCGCCCGGCGGCGATGATCTGTGGATAACGCTCGGCCACATCGGAATTCAGCAGCGCGCTGGCGCGAATCCCGTACTTGTCCAGGAGTTGGATCTGCCGCCAGATGCCCACCCGGGGTCCGTAGTCGCGCCAGCCGTAGTTGAGCGCGTCCGGCACCAGCGCGGTCGTGCCCTCGTAGGTCGAGGTGCCGGGCAGATCGACGTAGAAGTGCTCGATGTTCAACCCCACGTAGAACGCGATCCGCTTGCCGTCGGGCCAGTGGATCGGCTCCCGCTCGGTGATGGGACTGTAGTCGTAGAGGGTGATGTCGGTGCTCATGCCGCTATGCTGAAACCCTCACACAGATGTGAAGGTCAAGCCGAATCCTTGTGAGGTGGAGCATATGCGAATCGGTGAACTCGCCCGGCGCACCAACACCTCCCCGCGCCTGCTGCGCTACTACGAGGAACAGGGCCTCATTCGAGTCGCCCGCTGCGCCAACGGCTATCGCGACTACGACGAGCGCCTGGTCGACCAGGTGATCCACATCCGGGGCCTGCTCGAGGCGGGCCTGCCCACCCGCCTCATCAAGCAGATCCTCCCGTGCCTGGGCGACCCCGACGACATCCACTTCGCCGACGCCTCCCCGGAGATCCTCGCCACCCTCGAGGACCAGTGCGCCCGCCTCACCCAGCGCATCGACCTGCTCACCCGCAACCGCGACGCCATGGCCGCCTACATCGCCTCCCTGAAGAGTTGCGCCCGGTCCGCCACATCCGTCGCGTAGGGGGATGGACTGGACCGACCCGTCAGATCCGCCCGTGCCGGAGCCGGAAGATGAGCCGGGCGATCCGCAGATGCCGGGGGTGGCGGTCGAAGGTGGAGAGGTTGACCGGGGCGCGGTATTGCTTGCGGGCGATGGCGAGGGTGCGGCTGAACTCGCGCAGGCCCGCCTCGCCGTGGGCGTGGCCCTGGCCGTACTCGCCGACGCCGCCGAACGGCAGCGAGGGGATCCCGGCGTAGGTCATCGACGAATTGATGGTCACCACACCGGTTCTGATGCGTTCGGCGAGTTCGGGGACCGCGCTCACGTCGCGGCTGAACACCGGCACCGTGAGCCCGTGGTCGGCGGCGTTGATCCGCTCCACCGCCTCGTCCATGGTGGCCACCCGGTTCACGATGAGCACCGGCCCGACCGCCTCGCCGGTGATCGCCAGGCTCTCCTCGGGCACGTCGGTGAGCACGATCGGCTCGATATAGGGCTCCCGGAACGACTCCAGCCCGCCCACCACCGCCCGCCCACCGCGGGCGAGCGCGTCGGTGACCTGGCGCCGCACCACCTCGATCTGCGCCTCGAGGATCATCGGACCGTAGGACGCCTTGCGGTCGCCGCCGGGCCGCAGCTTACGGGCCTGGGCCACAACGCGTTCCAGGAACGGCTCGTAGACCGATTCGGCGACGTAGGCCCGCTGGATCCCGGCCGGACTCTGCCCAGCGTTGGACATGGCCCCGAAAACCGCTGCCTCGGCGGCATCGTCGAGTTTGGCGTCGACCTGCACCACCATCGAGCCCTTACCCGCGCGCTCCACCACCACCGGCGTCATGGTCTGCGCGCACAGCGAGATGACCTCGCGCGCACCGGCTTCCGGCCCGGCGTAGGCGATCTTGTCCACGCGCGCCCGGCACAGCGCGACCCCGGTGCCGGCGTCGCCGGTAACCGCTTGCAGCACGGGCTGATTCGGGGCCAGCCGCGCCCAGCTGTCGGCCAGCCACACGCCGACGCCGGAGGTGAGTTCGCTGGGCTTGAACACCACCGCGTTGCCCGCGGCCATGGCGTAGGCGATCGAACTCATCGGCGTGAACACCGGATTGTTCCACGGCCCGAGCACCCCGACCACGCCCAACGGCAGATAGCCGACCGAGGCGCGCTGATTGCGGGTGAGCCAGGTGGAGCCCAGACGCCTTCGGCCCAAGGCGGATTCGGCGTTGCGCGCGGCCCAGTCCAGATTCTCCACCGCGAGCATGACCTCGATGGCCGCGTCCACCTCGGGCTTGCCGGTCTCGGCGCAGACCGTCTCCACCAGTTCCGAGGCATTGCGGGCGATCGCGCGTTTCCAGTCCAGCAGCCAGCGCCGCCGCCCGGCGAAACCGATTGAGGTCCACCACTTCTCGGCCTGCCGCGCGGCCCGCACGGTACGTGTCACCTCGCCGGTGCCCATGATCGGATGATCGCCCACGGCCTCGCCGGTCCGCGGATCATAGGATGTCAGGACCTTCGAGCGGCCCGGCGGATGCGCCGCCGTGTGCGCTCGGGCGGACTCGGCCATTGGTCACCTCTCGAACAGCTGAGTCGGTGTCGGTTCCCCTCGTCCGCCACACTATGGGCGCGGACGTTGCACGGACAAGGAGCGGTCCGCGCGGCATACCGGATGGTCCGGCCCCGGACCAGCGCCGATCCGGAGTCGTACCGACAGGTATTACGAATTGTGAGTAAAGACACAAATATCCGATTCGCGAACTGGGTACCGAGGCGCACGACCAGTAACATCGGCGCGGTTGGAAGGGATCACCATTCGACGCCCCCCGGGCCCCGATAGTGGAGAGTTGATGCCGAGCTTGGACAACGCAGAATCGCACCCCGCGCCGGGTGCGCCCGCCGTGGCGGTCTCGGAGGTCCGCAAATCCTTCGGCGACGTCCACGCCCTGCGGGGCATCAGCTTCACCGCCGAACGCGGCTCGGTGCTGGGCATTCTCGGCCCCAACGGCGCGGGCAAGACGACCACGGTGAAGATCCTGTCCACCCTGCTGCGCCCCGATTCGGGCACGGCCGTGGTGGCCGGACACGACGTGAGCAAGGATCCCGCCGGCGTGCGCCGCTCGATCATGATGACCGGGCAGTACGCCGCCCTGGACGAGAATCTGTCCGGCCGCGAGAACCTCGAACTGTTCGGCCGCCTGATGGGTCTGAGCAAGAAGGCCGCCCGACAGCGCGCCGACACCCTGCTCGAGGAATTCGATCTGGTGAGCGCGGGCAAGCGTGCGGTCCGGCACTATTCGGGCGGGATGCGCCGCCGCGTCGACATCGCCTGCGGACTGGTCGTGCGGCCCGAGGTGGTCTTCCTCGACGAGCCGACCACCGGCCTGGACCCGCGCAGCCGCCAGGGCGTGTGGGATCTGGTGAACGCCCTCAAGGACCAGGGCATCACGGTCCTGCTCACCACCCAGTACCTCGAGGAGGCCGACGTCCTGTCGGACAACATCATCGTCATCGACAAGGGCACGGTCATCGCCGAGGGCACCGCCGACGAACTCAAGGAGAAGACCGGCGGCAGCTACTGCGAGGTGGTTCCGCTCGACCCGACCCGGCTGCGCGCCGCGGTCGACGCCCTGGGCGATCTGGTCCCCGAGACCGTGCGCGCCGAACTCGACGGGTCCGACCGGGTCTCGATCCCGGCCCCCGACGGCGCGGCCACCCTCGCCGAGGCGCTGCGCCGATTGGATTCGGCGGGAGTCGAATTGGCCGACATCGCGCTGCGGCGGCCCTCGCTCGACGACGTGTTCCTCTCGATCACCGGCCACTCGGGCGGCCGCCCGTGAGCGCTCCCGCCCTCGACGCGCGGGCGCGTCTGTTCAGCGACATGCCCCGCGCGCGGCTGTCCGCCTTCGCCCAGTGGCGGGCGCTGACCGGGCGCATCGTGTGGACCATGGCCACCAAGGGCGAGCTGATCGTCGCGGTCGTCACGCCGCTGGTGTTCACGCTCGGTTTCTATCTGCCGCTGAAGTTCGTGATGAAGTTCAGCGGCATCGACTACGCCCAGTTCGTCATGCCGATCATCGTGTTGCAGACCATGTCGTTCACGATGATGTCCAACGCGCAGATCGCCGCGTTCGAATCGATGACCGGGCTCAACACCCGGATGCAGACCATGCCCATCGGCATGTTGGTCCCGCTCACCTCGCGCATCTCCGCGGGTCTGGTGCGCTCGGTGACCTCGCTGATCGCGGCGATCGTCTTCGGGTACATCATCGGCTTCCGGTTCGTCGCGGGCTTCGGGCAGGCCGCGTTGTTCTGCGCGTTCTCGCTCGCGGTGGGGACCGTGCTGGCGATCGGGGCCGACGCGCTGGGGTGTCTGACCAAGAGCCCGGAGTCGCTGAGTCAGGCGCTGACGCTGCCGACGCTGATCTTCGGGATGCTCTCGTGCGGGTTCGTGCCGGAAAGCGGCTTCCCGCACTGGATTCGACCGTTCGTGCGCAATCAGCCCATCTCGCAGTTCTCCTTCGCCATGCGCGATATGGCGGCGGGCGGGGTGAGCTGGCACGTGTTGTGGGTGCCGTTGGTGTGGCTGGGTGGACTCGCGGCGTGCTTCGTGCCGCTGGCGATCTGGGCGAGTGTGAGGCGTTCGTGAGTGCTGTGGAGACCGTCGATCGAATCGAATCCGTCGGCGTGCTGCCGGTCGTGGCGCCGCGCTCGGAGCGCGCGGTGTCGACGTGGGTGCGGCACAGCCTGATCCAGTGCAAGCGGCTGCTGCTGGTGTGGGCGCGCGATCCCGCGACGACCATTCAGACGCTGCTCTATCCCGCGCTGACGTTGCTCATGTTCCGGGTGGTGCTGGGCGATTCGATCACCCGCGCGACCGGGATGCCGAGTGTCTACGGCACGGTCCCGATGATCACGCTCGTGGCGGCCATGTCCGGGGCGGTGGTCAGCGCGCTGGGGTTCAAGGGCGAGAAGTACACGGGCCTGCTGGGCCGGTTCTGGACAATGCCCATCCATCGGGCCGCGGGGCTGACGGGACGGCTGCTGGCCGAGGCGGTCCGGGTGTTCGTGACCACGCTGTTCGTCATCGCGGTCGGGGTGTGCATCGGCTTCCGGTTCTGGAACGGGCCGCTCGCCTCGATCGCGGTGGTGCTCATCCCGGTGCTGTTCGGGGTGGCGTTCGCGGTGCTGGTGACCGCGCTGGCCACCTTCTCCGAGGGCGTGATGCTGGTGAACGTCATCGGCATCATCAATACGCTGCTGATGTTCTTCAACTCCGGCTTCGTGCCGGTCTTCGCCTACCCGATGTGGTTGCAGAAGACCGTGCAGAACCAGCCCATGAGCACGGCCATCGACGCCATGCGCGGGCTGGCCTGGGACGGCCCGGTCGCGGTGCCGTTGCTGAAGACCCTCGCCTGGGTGGTCGGGTTCGTAGTCGTCTTCACCTACCCCGCGATTCGCGGATACCGCCGGGCCGCCGAGACGGGGGCCTGAGAAGCGGGTCCCTCCGCCGGGCCGCCGAGACGGGGGCCATCAGCCCAGCAGCACCGCGGTCATCAAAGCCTGGACGCGCGCGAGGCTTTCGGGCCGCGGATCGAATTTGAGCCGCCGCCCGGCGTCCACCACCTGGGCGATGGCGGCGTGTACGCGGAAGCGGGCCTCGGCCGGATCGCCGTCGAGCAGATGCGCCCACTCGAGCACGTTCTGCCGCTGGATGGACCGCAGCTTCTGCTGTTCGGCGGCGGGCAGATTGGAGAACTCGGCGAAGTAGACCGGCAGGATCTCCGGCATGGCGAAGGTGAGCCGGGCGAAGCGCGCGGCGATGCGGGTCGCGGCGTCGGCGCGGCTGGTCGCCTCGGCGAGGGCCTCGGCATTGGCGATCGCGACCCGCTCGCCGGTGCGGTGGAAGGCCGCGGCCAGCAGATCGGATTTGCTGGTGAAGTAGCGGTAGACGCTCGAGGCGTTGATGCCCACGGCCGCGCCGATCTCCTCGATGCTGGCCTCGTGATAACCCTGGCGGCCGAAGATCCGGATCGACTCCGTGAGGAGCTGTTCGCGTTTCGAACTCAGCGGCAGGCCGCGCACGGGCGACCGCGGGGCCGGCTGCGTCGGCGCGGGCGGCAGCTCGGTGACGAGCAGCGCGTGGCAGATGTCGATCAGCAGTTCGGTCAGCCGTCCCGTGGCCAGCGCGGTCCGGTGCGCGGTGATGCTGCCGATCGCGCCCAGCATGCCGGTCGCGAGCAGCCGCACGTCCGCGTCGGGCAGTTCGGGTCGCCGCGCGGCGAGGGCACCCTCGACCGTCGCGTGCAGCCCGTCGTAGATCTCCCGGATGCGGACGCGGTCCTCGCGCTCGAGATACCGGCGCTCCCAGCGGTACAGCCCGCCCTCGCGGCGCACCTCGATGGTGTGCTCGGCGAGCGCCCGGATCAGCGCGGTGAGTCGTGATTCCGGATCGAGTTCCGGGTCGTCGGTGCCCTGGGCGACCTCGAGCAGCTGCCGCGCCCCGGCCTCGGCCGCGGCGACCAGCAGTGCGTACTTGTTGGTGAAGTGGCGATACAGGGCCGGACCGGAGATGCCGACCTCGGCAGCGATCTCGTCCACGCCGACCGGGTGATAGCCCCGTTCACTGAACGCGCGGGCCGCGACCCGCACGATCTGCGCCTTGCGATCCTTGGGCCGGCGCTGGACGGGTTGGCGTCGCGCGGATGCGAGCCCGGCCTCGCTGCGATCCGCGACCATACACCTCTCCTTCTATCGAGCCGCCGTTGTTGACAGCGCCCGACCAGTCAACCTAAGTTAACCACAATTCGCAAAGTTAACCACAATTCTGGCGCGTGCGTCAGCGGCGGCGGTCCACTTCCGGGAGTAGCAATGAGCCAGCTCGACCAACCGACTACCGGCACCAAGTTCAGCGCGATCCGGGACGGCCGGGTGCTCCGCGTGACGATCACCAACCCCCGGCGCAAGAACGCCATCGACTACGACACGATGGTCGCGCTCGCCGACGTCTTCACCGAGGTGGCACACGATACGTCGGTGCGCGCGATCGTGCTGACCGGCGAGGGTTCGGACTTCTGCACGGGCGCGGACCTGTCCGCCTCGGCGGCCGAGGTCGCGCGCGGGGTCACCCCCGAGATGACCATGGATCAGGCCAACCGCCTGGTGCGCGCGATCGTGGACGCGCCGGTGCCCGTGATCGCCCGCGTCAAGGGCGCGGTGGCCGGGATCGGCGTCGGCATCGCCCTGGCCGCGGACCTCACCTACGCCGCCGACGACTCCTACCTGCTGCTGGCCTTCATCAATATCGGCCTGATGCCCGACGGCGGGGCCGCCGCGATGGTCGCCGCCGCCGCGGGCCGCGCGGTCGCGGCCGAACTGGCCCTGCTGGGCGAGCGGCTGCCGGTGACCGAGGCGAAGCGGTACGGCCTGCTCACCGCGGTCCTGCCCGCCGACGAACTCGACGCCCAGGTGGAGGCGGTGGCCGCGAAGCTGGCCAACGGCCCCCGCCGCGCCCTCGAACTCACCAAGCGCGCCCTCAACCAGGCCGCCCTCGCCTCCCTCGACACCGCGCTCGTGGCCGAAAAGGCCGGGCAGATGGAGCTTTTGACATCGGCTGATTTCACGGAGGGCGCGTCGGCCATGCTCCAGAAGCGCAAGGCCGTCTTCGGCTAGTGCCGGTGATCTCGTCCATACCCCTGGCGATAGGCTGACGCTATGGCATACCTGGTCAGCGGGGCTACTGGGTGGATCGGGCGATATCTCGTCCCCGAGTTGCTGAAGCGCGGTGACGAGGTCTTCGTGGTGGTGCGGCCGGGGGTGGACTCGGCGTACCGGTTCGATCGGTGCGTGCGGGAGTGGGTGGGCGGGGACCGGGTGCGTGCCGTGCGCGGGGATCTGGACGTGCACGGGCTCGGAATCGACCCGGATTGGCTTGCGCGCCACCGGGGTTCGATCGAGCACGTCTTCCATCTGGCCGGGGGCCACGACGCGACGGGGTTCGGGACGCGCCATCTGGTCGAGGTCGCCGAGCGGCTGGAGGTCCGGATGCTGCACCACGTGTCGACGGTCGAGGTGGCCGGTGCGGTGGAGGGGCTCTACACCGAGGACATGTTCGATATCGGGCAGGTGCTGCTCACCCCGTTCCAGCGGGCCGCGTTCGAGGCCGAGCGCGCGGTCCGCGACCAGGATCGGGTGCCGTGGCGGATCTACCGGCCCGCCATCGTGATCGGCCACTCCCGCACCGGCGAGATCGACCGCATCACCGGCCCGTACCACCTCTTCCGGCTGCTGCGGATGGCCGCGCAGCTGCCGCGGCTGCTGCCGCTGGTGGTGCCCAAACTCGGCGAAACCAATATGGTTCCGGTCGATTTCGTGGCCCGCGCCCTGGACCACATCGCGCACCTGCCCGGAAGATCCGGGCGCACTTACCATCTCGTCGATCCGCGCCGCCAGACCGCCGCCGACGTGCTGAACCTGTTCGCCGATCAGGCCGGGGCGCCGCGCCTGGTCGAGGTGATGCCCAAGGAGACCCTCGAGCTGTTCCTGCGGGTGCCCGGCGCGAGCTGGGTGCTGCCGCGACTGGGCGTGCCCCGGGATGTGCTGGAGCACAGCGAGTTCGGCTGCTGGTTCGACTGCCGCAACACCACGATCGCGCTGGCGGGCACCGATATCGTGGTGCCGCCGCTAGCGGCCTACGCCCCCGTCATCTGGAAGTACTGGATCGAGAACTGGGTCTGAGGGCCCGTACTCGTAACCCACCCAGCGGTCGCGGTTGGTCCAGCCCACCAGATCGAACCGCCACCGGAACGGCCACGTCCGCGCCACGGTCAGGAACAGCACCGCCCCCAGGGCGGCGTAGTCCTCGTGCGCCGACAGCAGCGCCCGCTGCTGGCGCGGCGAGGCGGTGAAGAACGCCTCGAACATCGAGACCGACTGTGCCGTGGTCAATCTCCCCAGCCCCCACAACCCCCGCTCCCGCATCCAGTACACCAGCCGCGCGCGCAGCGGCCACAGGTCCCGGATCGGGTCCCGTCCGGCCCGCACCGCCTCGATCGCGGTGTCGACCAGGGCCAGCGAATCGGCCACGCTGTAGCCCGTGCAGGGATGCATCATGCCGCCGCGCGCTCCGAACGGCACCGCCATCGACGAACCCGGGCGCGGCGGCGGCTGATCCAGGGGATAGTGCGCGGCCTCGCTCGGTTCGTCGCCGCGTAATCGAATCCCGTGCGCGGCAAGCCGATTCAGCGTGCGCCGCCGCAGTTCCCGTTGCGGCATCCCGCCGCGCAGGCCGAGGCTGGTCTCCTCGAACACGACCGTGCCGTCGCCGAGCGGCACCGCGTAGAGGAACGACGGCGGCTCGTCGGGCCCCGCCCCGTTCTCGGGGCGCCAGTCCAGCAGCAGCCCCTCGCCCTCGCCGACCATGGGCGCGGCCCGCTCGGCGTCGACGAAGATGCCGTGCGCGCTGGCGGTGCGCCGGGAGCCGGGGGAGGGCAGCCCGCGCGCGTCGAAGACCACCGCCGCGGTCACGACGGTGTCGTCGCCCAGTTCCACCCGGCGCGCGCCGACCGCGGTGGCCCGGCCAGTCAGCACGGTCGCCTCGTCGAGCGGGAGCGCCGCGCGCAGGCCGTGTTTGGACAGTACGCAGTAGGGCCGATCGATGCGATGCTCGCTCGTGGTCCATACTGTCGGCGCGGCGATCCGGGACGCGACGGCGCTGTCGGGCAACCAGTCCGGCAACTCGTCCGCCCAGCAGGAGAACGTCGGCACCCACGGCCGTTCCGGGCGCGGGTCGATCGCGACCACGTCGAACCCCGCCCGCATCGCGCGGTGCGCCAGCGCCCGACCGGTGGGCCCGAGCCCCACCACACACACATCCGCCCGGACCCGCCGACCACTCATGGGTCAATTCAACCAAGCGGTTCGTATCGGGTTCCGGCCACCCGGTGTTACGCCCCGAAAAATCTTGTCCCAGCAAATTCTGTCGTGAAATGCGTTGGGAGCGTTCATAACCTGAGCGGGTGAACAAGAACGAGGTGCGGACCCGGCGTCGGTGGCGGGCCGCCGGATGGATCGCGGCGGCCGCGGTGCTCGCCGCCGGGAGCGGGCTGACCGCGGCGCCCGGCCGTGCCGCACCCGCCGAACCCGCGATCGTCCAGGTCACCACCGACGACGCCCGGCATCAGACGCTGACCGTGCACTCCGCGGCCATGGACGCCGACATCCCCGTGCAGGTGCAGCGCGCCGCCGATCAGAGCGTGCCGCGGCCGGTGCTGTACCTACTGCTCGGCGCGGGCGGCGGCGAGGACGGCGCGACCTGGGCCACCAAAACCGATGCCTGGCAATTCCTTTCGGATAAAAATGTCAATGTCGTCACACCCATCGGCGGCATGTTCAGTTATTACGCCGATTGGGAGCGCGACGACCCGCGACTGGGCCGCAACAAATGGCGCACCTTCCTGACCGAGGAATTGCCGCCCCTGCTGAACGCCCATCTGAACGCGAACGGCCGCAACGGCATCGCGGGCTATTCCATGTCGGCGACCACCACCCTCGCGCTCGCGGCCACCACCACGGACCTGTACCAGGCCGTGGCCGCCTACAGCGGCTGCGCGCAGACCAGCGACCCCATCGGCCACGAGTTCGTCCGGCTCACCGTCGAGGAGTGGGGCCTGGCGAACGTCCAGAACATGTGGGGCCCGCCCGACGACCCCAACTGGGTGCGCAACGACCCGTACGTGCAGGCCGAGGGGCTGCGCGGGAAGGCGATCTACATCTCCAACGGCACCGGCATCCCCGGCGTCTACGACGTCTACGGCGGCAAGTACTCGCTGCCGGGGCCGTGGCTGTTCGCCAATCAGATCGTGGTCGGCGGGGTCATCGAGGCGGGCGCCGACTACTGCTCGCGCAATATGCGCACCCGGCTCGACAGCCTCGGCATTCCGGCGACCTACAACTTCCGGCCCACCGGCACCCACTCGTGGGGCTACTGGCAGGACGATCTGAAGGACTCGTGGCCGGTGCTGGCCGCGGGGCTGGGGGTCTGACGATGGGCTCGATCTCCCGCCGCCTGGCGGTGGCGGTCGCGTCGCTGGTCACGGGCGCGCTCGCGCTCGCGGCCCCGGCCGCCGCCCAGCCGGTCGAGGTCCCGGGCCTCGAGGGGGCCAACGACTTCGCCTGCCGCCCCGCGCCCGGCAAGCCGAATCCCGTTGTGCTGGTGCACGGTTCGGCGACCGACGCGCCGCGCAGTTTCGCGGTCCTGGCGCCCGCGCTGCGCGCCGAGGGGTACTGCGTGTTCGCCGCCAACCTCGGCCGGGCGCCCGTGCTCACCACTGCGGTCAGCGGGAACGCCGGTCCCGCGTGGCCCGGACTCGGTCCGATCGGCGCCGCGCTGTCGGGCCGGACGCTGTACGGGGTGGCCGACATCGCCACCTCGGCGACGGAACTGGCCGCCTTCGTGACCAGCGTGCGCGTCGCGACCGGGGCGGAACGCGTTGCGCTGGTGGGGCATTCGACGGGCGGCACGGTGATCCGGCAGTACTTGCGGGCGCATCCGAACGAGGCCACCCGCGTGGTCACCCTCGGCACGCCCTACCGCGGGTCGACCTTCGCCGACCTGCCCGCGAAATATCCGGACCTCGCCCGGCTGGGTCTGGACGGACCGCACATCGCGGCCCAGGTGTTCGGCAGCGCGGGCGTCCAGCAGACCGTCGGCTCCGCCGTTCTGGCACAACTCAACTCGCCCGCCGAGACGCTGCCCGGCATCCCCTACACGGCCATCGCCAGCCGCGACGACGAGGTGATCACCCCGACCGACACCGCCCTGCTGGCCGCGCCGGGCGGCGCGAACCGCAACCTCTGGGTGCAGGACGGCTGCGCCGGGCCGCATCCGGTCGACCACTCCGGGCTGTTGGAGGATCGGCGCGCGGTGGCCCTGGTGGCCGCGGCCCTGGCCGATGCCGCGGCGCCGCCCTGCTGACCTACTTCGGGGTGATCCAGGTGGTGATGTCGGCGTGCACCACCTCCTGGCCCGAGGCGTCGTAGATCGACACCGGCACCACGAGGTCGCGGCCCTCGGTGAGCGCGTCGAAGTCGGGCACCTCGGGCAGTTGGGCGACCGCGCGCAATCCCGTCTCGGCCTTGCTGAGGTACTGCACGTTCATAGCCTTGGGAATCCAGCGGTGCGTGGTGGGAACCGTTGCCTCGCTGAGCATTCCCATGGCCACCTCGGCGAGGTTGCAGGCGGCGATGGCGTGGAAGGTGCCCAGGTGGTTGTGGATGCCGAACCACTTGGGCGCCCGCACCTCGCACAGGCCCGGCTCGAGCCGCACCACGGTCGGCAGCACCGTGCCGAAGTAGGGCACCCGGGCCACCATCGCCAGCGAGAACAGGGTGTGTCCCAGCCGGTTGTCGGGCAGCCGCTTCCAGCCGCGGAGGGTGGTCGTCTCTTTCGTCATACCGCTATCTTACTTCTGAGTAAGTTCGGTGGTCTTTGCTACGTTGAGCCATGCGTATTCGAACCATCGCCGCGACGATCGGCACCGCCCTCGCGGGCGGCGTCGTCGCCGCGGCCGTCACGGCGGGCCCGGCGGCCGCCTTCAAGCCGGTCATCAACGACACCGAGAGCGGCATCGTGCTCGGCGTCGGCCTCGACCACAACGAGACGGTCGCGGTCGCGGGCAGCCCCGTTCCGGCGGTGTTGCAGCGGGTCTTCCCGAACACCCAGTACTGGGTCGACGCGAAATCCCAATTGCCGCAGGACGATTACTACGTCTACGCCGATCTGCCCGCCGTGTTCACCGAGGCCGCGCGCGCCCCGCAGGGCCGGATCGGCTTCGCCCTCGTCAACCCGTCGGTCTACCAAGGCCACAACACGATCGTCGTGCAGGACCTGGACTGACGGTCGCCGACCCCGAATCCCCCCGAGAGCGCGTCACTCTCGCGGGGGATCCGGGATCACCTCGGAGCGTGATGCCCTCGCGTCCGCCGCGTTCCTACCATGACCCCGTGACCACCCTCCGCCAACGCGCCGTTCCGGGTCGCGTGATGTATCTACTGGTGGCCGCGCTGATCCTCGTTCTCGCGAACCTCGCACCGGCCCAGGCCGATTCGCCGTCGTTCGGCAACGACATCCAGGTCGCCCAGACCCTCGGCGACCGCGAACTCACCATCGTGCTGCGGCGCGTGACCTCGATTCCCGGCCCGTTGCGCGTCGAGGCCGTCACGCACGCCGGGACCGCCCCGGGCCGGCTCGCGGTGGCGGTGGTGCCCTTGGGCGCGGCGGCGGATCGGCCAGCACCGGGCGCGCCGACCGCGCGGGGCGAGCTCGAATTGGCCGCCGCCCCGGGCATGTACGGCACCGATCTGACCGTGGACCGCGCCGGACCGTGGGAACTCACCCTCGGTGATGGCACCCGGGTCGCCCGCATTCCGTTCGCGGTGCCCGCCCAGGTCGTCTCGCCGCCCGAACGGGTGGTGTACGGCGGCTTCCTGGTGGCCGGTGTGCTGTTGCCGGTGTCGATCCTCGTGGCGGTCCGGGCGCGTCGCACCGCCTGGGCCGCGCTCCCGGCGGGCGGCATGGTGGCCGGGGTCGCGGTGGCGGCCACGGCGGCCGTGCTGTCGGCCTCGATGCCCCTGCCCCCGCAGCCCGGTGTGCAGCTCGATCCGACGGTGGACAACCTCACGAACCCCTATGCCCAAGGGCAGCCCCGGCTTTCGGACTTCTCCCGGCCGCCGGTGCTGCTGACGGTCGAGAACGGCGAACTGACGGCGGGCCGTCCGGGCGAGGTGCGCCTGGCGCTCACCGACGCCGCCACCGGCGCGAGCGTGGACGATCTGCTGGTGCACGACAGCGCGCTCATGCATCTGCTGGTGGTCGGGCCGAGCGGAGACCTGCTGCATCTGCATCCCATCCGGACCGGGCCGGGGCGCTACGAGGCGCACCTGACGCCGTCCTCCGCGGGCCGGTACGCCGTGGCGGCGGAACTGGCCCGGCGCGGCGGCGGGGTGCAATTGGTCCGGGCCGCAACGGGTTTCACCGTCGGCCCCGGAGCGGCCGCCGCGCCCATAGAACCAGTCCGCGTCGCCGCCGGGAGCACCGCCGCGACCACCGTCGGGGGCGTCCCGGTCACGATCACGACCACATCGCCCCGCGCCGGAACGCCGACCACCCTGACCGCCCGGTTCGGCGACCGGCCCGAACTGCAACCCTGGCTCGGCATGGTCGGCCATCTGATCGTCGCCGGACCGATCGCCGACACCGCCGATATCGCGGCGGCCGTGCGGGATTCGCCGGTGTGGGGTCACGCGCACCCCATGGGATCGATGCCCGGGTCCGCGCACGCCGGGCACATGTCCGGTATGGCGGAATCGAGCGGGGGACCGATGCTCATGCCCGTCGTCAACGGGGACAGCACGCCGGACGAGACCGTCGCCGCCTACGGGCCGGACGTGCCGTTCACCTACACCTTCCCGGCCCCGGGCCGCTACCGCGTCTGGGTCCAGGCCGAACGCGACTACACCGTATTGACCGTGCCGATCGTCGTCGAGGTGGCGGCGGCCGAGGAGATGCCGCGATGACCGTCTCCCGGAACGCCCGGCGCGCAACGGTTTTCGGCCTCGCCGCGATCGTCGCCCTGGTCGTGCTCCTCGCCTGGCTGCTGTGGCCGCGGCCCGCCGGATCGCTCACGCTGCGCTCGGGCACCGAACGGCACCTCGTCACGGTCACCGTGCGTCCGCCCCGCACCGGCGGCAGCGTGGTCGATATCGCCCTCACCGACCGGGACGGTCACGACACCGACGCCATGGTCCATCTCGAGGCGATCGAACCGCGCATGGGTTACGCCGCGCCCCCGGTCATGGCGAACACCCTGAGCCCCGGGCATTTCCGCGCCGAGTCGGTGCACTTCATGTCGGCGGGCCCCTGGCAGTTGCGGCTGTCGCTGGTCACCGCCGGGGGCGAGGATCGAATCGAATTCCCCCTGTGGATCGAGGAAGGCAGATGATGAGCACCGTCACGACCGACGCGCCGCCGGACACCGGCACGGCCGCCCGCGCGGGCGCCTGGATCGTCCTGCTCGGCACCGTCGTCACCACCGTCGGGGTGAGCTGGGACATCCAGTGGCACAACGATGTCGGGCCCGACACCTTCTTCACGCTGCCGCACCTGTTCCTCTACTCCGGCAGCGCCATCTCCGGATTCGCCAGCCTCGCCATGGTGCTGCTGGCCACCGCCGCGCAGCGGGCCGGGCGGCCGGTGCCGCGCGCGGGCGGCACCCCGGTCCGCGTGTTCGGCGGGGCGCTCACGGTCCCGCTGGGGTACATGGTGTCGGGGGCGGGCGCGGCGTCGTTCCTGCTCTACGGCCTGCTCGATCTCGAATGGCATTCCATCTACGGTTTCGACGCGGTCCTGGACACGCCCTCGCACGTGGCGCTGTTCCTGTCGATGACCATCACCATGATCGGCAGCCTGATCGTGTTCGCCGCCCACCGCGACGAACTCTGGGGCCGGGCCGGGGTGGTCGCGGCCGTCGCGGTCCTGGTGTCGCACATGCCGATTCCGTTCGTGGCCTTCGATCGGCTGGACCTGCCGGTGGATCCGGTGTTCGCCGGTGCGGTGCTGTGCGCGTCGCTGCTGCTGATCGTCGGGACGCTCCTGCTGGATCGGCCCGGCGCGGCGCTGGTGCTGGCGCTGGCGGTCGGGGCGTTGCAGGCGCTGCTGTGGTGGTTCTCGCCGTGGGCCGTGCAGGTGTACGCGCACGCGGTCGGGCTCCCATTGCGCGACGGATTGCGGTCGCGCCCACCGACCTTCCCGAGCATGATGCCGATGTTCCTGGGCGTGGCCGCCCTCGTGGTCGAGGGCGCGTTCCGGTGGGGGCGGGCGCGGGCGATCGATGCCCGCAAGCTGGTTCCGGCGCTCGGCGTCGTCGTCGGGGTGATCATCGCGGTCACCATGCCGCTGCAATTCGCGCTCACCGATCCCGGCGCGCACGTCGGCGCGCGCGAGGTGCTGGCGACCGCGGTGGTCGGCGTCCCGCTCGGCCTGCTCGCCGGATTCCTCGGCGGCCGATTCGCCGCCATGCTGCGAATGCTGGCCCCGGACAAGGAGATTCACCGATGACCCGCCGGATCCTGGTCGCGCTCGCGACCCTCGTCGTGCTCGCCCTGGTCACCGCGGGCCCGGCGGCCGCCTACGCGCCGGTGAACATCGTCCATACCGAACGCGTGCAGGCGGGGCCCTACGCGGTGACCGTCGGCTTCTCCACCTGGCCGATCCGCGCGATGCGCTCGCTGGACTTCACCTTCGCGCCCGAGGGCGGCATCGCGGACAAGTCCGGCACGCTCACGGTCCGCGGTCCGGGGCTGAAGGACCGCACCCGGCCGCTGGTCCGCCACCCCCGCAAACTGGACTCGTGGGGATTGGACGTGAAGGCGTACGACGATCCCGGCGACTACAGTTTCACCTTCGCCATCGACGGGCCGCAGGGGCACGGCGAGGGGGTGCTCGATCACGTCCGCGTGCTCGATCAGCCCGGCCCGCCGCTCGCGCTGAGCTGGGTCGTGGGCTCGTTGCCGCTGGTCGGGCTGCTGGTGTTCGTCGCGGTGGTCTGGCGCCGGACTCGACCGGGGCGGCTCGAGCTGGCGCTGTAAGGCGTCGCGGGAGTCACAGCACCCCCGATTTGGAGGCGCCCCCGGCCGTCCTGCATACTGTTCGGGTTGCCTGCACCGGGTGGCGTCTGTCCATGCGGCATTCGACCTGATCGGAGCGGGCGAGCAGTACCCAACTTGTATCCCGTCGAGTCCGGCGGGCATACGTCCGGGACACCGTTCCGAGGCCCAGGGGAAACCATGCCGGGGCCGAAGAATGAGCGGCAAAGCGACACGCCCGACCGCGTGGACCGGAAGAACCATGACAGATGAACAGCGGCGATGGATCGGGTCCAGTCCCGGTCGTTGGTTGAGACGGACACGTCTGCTGTGACTTCTTCGGGTTCGGGCATGCAAACGAGGGTGCTTCGGGAGGCGACTCCGGGAGTACGACGAAAGCGGAGAAAAGGACACTCAGCGTGGCGGGACAAAAGATCCGCATCAGGCTCAAGGCCTACGACCATGAGGCGATCGACGCGTCTGCGCGCAAGATCGTCGAGACGGTGACCCGCACCGGTGCCCGCGTCGTCGGGCCGGTGCCGTTGCCGACCGAGAAGAACGTGTACTGCGTCATCCGTTCGCCGCACAAGTACAAGGACTCGCGCGAACACTTCGAGATGCGCACGCACAAGCGGCTGATCGACATCCTCGACCCGACGCCGAAGACGGTGGATGCCCTCATGCGCATCGACCTCCCGGCCAGTGTCGACGTCAACATTCAGTGACGGGGACCTCGAATATGACTGACAACAAGACTCGTCCGGCCGCGGGCATCCTGGGCACCAAGCTCGGCATGACCCAGGTCTTCGACGAAAAGAACCGCGTCGTTCCCGTGACCGTCGTCAAGGCCGGTCCGAACGTCGTCACCCAGATCCGCACGGTCGAGCGCGACGGTTACTCCGCCGTTCAGGTCGCCTTCGGCGCCATCGACCCGCGCAAGGTCACCAAGCCGGTCTCCGGCCAGTTCGCCAAGGCGGGCGTGACCCCGCGCCGCCACATCGCCGAGATCCGCGTCGCCGACGCCTCGCAGTTCGAGGTCGGCCAGGAGATCAGCGCCGAGGTGTTCGAAGAGGGCGCGTTCGTCGACGTCACCGGTACCAGCAAGGGCAAGGGCTTCGCCGGCACCATGAAGCGCCACGGCTTCCGCGGCCAGGGCGCCTCGCACGGCGCGCAGGCCGTGCACCGCCGGCCGGGTTCGATCGGCGGCTGCTCCACCCCGGGTCGCGTGTTCAAGGGCATGCGCATGTCCGGCCGGATGGGCAACGACCGCGTCACCACGCAGAACCTCTCGGTCCACAAGGTGGACGCCGAGAACGGCCTGCTCCTGATCAAGGGTGCGATCCCGGGCCGCAGGGGCGGCGTCGTGATCGTCAAGAGCGCTGTGAAGGGTGGTGCCCGGGCATGACCAGCACCGAGACCAAGACCAACCTGACGCTGCCGGTCAAAGAGCCGGGCGGCAAGACCAACGGCACCGTCGACCTCCCCGCCGAGATCTTCGACGTGACCGCCAACATCGCGCTGATGCACCAGGTCGTCGTGGCCCAGCAGGCCGCGGCCCGCCAGGGCACGCACGCCACCAAGACCCGCGGCGAGGTCCGCGGCGGTGGCAAGAAGCCGTACCGCCAGAAGGGCACCGGCCGCGCCCGTCAGGGCTCGACCCGCGCCCCGCAGTTCACCGGCGGTGGCACCGTGCACGGCCCGCAGCCGCGCGACTACAGCCAGCGGCTGCCGAAGAAGATGAAGGCCGCCGCCCTGCGCGGCGCGCTGTCGGATCGCGCGCGCAGCGAGCGCATCCACGTGATCACCGAACTCGTTGCGGGACAGACGCCTTCGACCAAGGCCGCCAAGAGCTTCCTGGCCGAGCTGACCGACCGCCGCAAGCTGCTGGTCGTCGTCGGCCGCGAGGATCTCGCCGCCTGGAAGAGCGTGGCGAACCTGCAGAACGTGCACCCGATCGCCCCGGATCAGCTCAACACGTACGACGTGCTGAACAGTGACGACGTGGTGTTCAGCGTCGAGGCCCTGAACGCCTTCGTGCACGGCCCCGCCGAGGCCGCACAGGAAGAAGGGAAGTAATCGTGCCCACCCAAGTGCAAGCCGACCCCCGCGACATCCTGCTGGCGCCGGTCATCTCGGAGAAGTCCTACGGACTGATCGAAGAGGGCACCTACACCTTCCTGGTGCACCCGGACGCGAACAAGACGCAGATCAAGATCGCCGTGGAGAAGGTCTTCGGCGTGAAGGTGACCAGCGTCAACACCGCCAACCGTCAGGGCAAGCGCAAGCGGACCCGCTTCGGTTACGGCAAGCGCAAGGACACCAAGCGCGCGCTCGTGACCCTCTCGGCCGACAGCAAGCCCATCGAGATCTTCGGAGGCCCGGTCGCGTAAGCGGCGGGGATTCCAGAAAGCAGAGAAGAACTCATGGCAATTCGTAAGTACAAGCCGACAACCCCCGGACGCCGCGGGTCGTCCGTCTCCGACTTCGCCGAGATCACCCGGTCGACGCCCGAGAAGTCGCTGCTGCGCCCGCTGAGCAAGTCCGGTGGTCGAAATGCCCACGGCCGCATCACGACTCGTCACCGCGGTGGCGGGCACAAGCGGGCCTACCGCATCATCGACTTCCGTCGCCTCGACAAGGACGGCATCCCGGCCAAGGTCGCGCACATCGAGTACGACCCGAACCGGACCGCGAACATCGCGCTGCTGCACTTCGCCGACGGCGAGAAGCGCTACATCATCGCGCCCAAGGGCATCAGCCAGGGCACCCGGATCGAGTCCGGTCCCGGTGCGGACATCAAGCCCGGCAACAACCTGCCGCTGCGCTCGATCCCGACCGGTACCACCATCCACGCGGTGGAGCTGCGTCCCGGCGGCGGCGCCAAGCTGGCCCGGGCCGCGGGCATGAGCATCCAGCTGCTGGGTAAGGAAGGCGCCTACGCCGTCCTGCGTATGCCCTCCGGCGAGATCCGTCGCGTCGACGTGCGCTGCCGCGCCACCGTCGGCGAGGTCGGCAACGCCGAGCAGTCGAACATCAACTGGGGCAAGGCCGGTCGCATGCGCTGGAAGGGCCGCCGCCCCACGGTCCGTGGTGTCGTGATGAACCCCGTCGACCACCCGCACGGCGGTGGTGAGGGCAAGACCTCCGGTGGTCGCCACCCGGTCTCGCCGTGGGGTCAGCCGGAGGGCCGTACCCGTAAACCCAACCGTCCGAGCGACAAGCTCATCGTCCGCCGCCGCGGCAAGAAGCGTTAAGGAGGAGGTCAAGACATGCCTCGCAGCCTCAAGAAGGGCCCGTTCGTCGACGAACACCTCCTCAAGAAGGTGGACGTCCAGAACGAGAAGGGCACCAAGCAGGTCATCAAGACCTGGTCGCGTCGTTCGACCATCATTCCCGACTTCATCGGGCACACGTTCTCGGTCCACGACGGCCGCAAGCACGTGCCGGTGTTCGTCTCGGAGAACATGGTCGGGCACAAGCTCGGTGAGTTCGCGCCGACCAGGACGTTCAAGAGCCACGTCAAGGAAGATCGGAAGAGCAAGCGGCGATGAGCACTGATACTCAGATCACGACCGCGCGCGCGACCGCGAAATTCGTTCGCGTGACGCCGATGAAGGCTCGCCGCGTCGTGGACATGGTCCGCGGCAAGCGGGTCGAGGACGCGCTGAACATCCTGAAGTTCGCGCCGCAGGCCGCCAGCGAGCCGGTCGCCAAGGTCGTGGCCTCGGCGGCGGCCAACGCCCAGAACAACTTCGGCTTGAATCCGGACACCCTGGTGATCTCGACGGCCTACGTCGACGAGGGCGCCACCCTGAAGCGGTTCCAGCCGCGCGCGCAGGGCCGGGCGTTCCGGATCCGCAAGCGGACCAGCCATATCACCATCGAGGTCGAGAGCTTGCCTAACGCTGCCAGTGCCTCCTCACGTAATCGCCGGAAGGGAGGGGCGCAGTAAATGGGACAGAAGATCAATCCCCACGGCTTCCGCCTCGGTATCACCACCGACTGGAAGTCGCGTTGGTACGCGGACAAGCAGTACGCGGACTACGTGAAGGAAGACGTCGCGATCCGCAAGCTCCTCGCCACCGGCATGGAGCGGGCGGGCATCTCGAAGGTCGAGATCGAGCGCACCCGGGATCGCGTGCGGGTGGACATCCACACCGCGCGTCCGGGCATCGTGATCGGCCGTCGCGGCGCCGAGGCCGACCGCATCCGCGCCGAGCTGGAGAAGCTCACCAAGAAGCAGGTGCAGCTGAACATCCTCGAGGTCAAGAACCCCGAGAGCGATGCCCAGCTCGTCGCGCAGGGTGTGGCCGAGCAGCTGTCGAACCGCGTCGCGTTCCGGCGTGCCATGCGCAAGGCCATCCAGTCGGCCATGCGTTCGCCGAACGTCAAGGGCATCCGGGTGCAGTGCTCGGGCCGCCTCGGCGGTGCGGAGATGTCGCGCTCGGAGTTCTACCGCGAGGGTCGGGTGCCGCTGCACACGCTGCGCGCCGACATCGACTACGGCCTGTACGAGGCGAAGACCACCTTCGGCCGCATCGGCGTGAAGGTGTGGATCTACAAGGGCGACATCGTCGGTGGCAAGCGTGAGGTCACCGCGACCGCCGCGCCGTCCGGCGAGCGTCGCGAACGTCGTGAGCGGCCGAGCCGTCCCCGCCGTTCGGGCTCGCAGGGCACCACGGCGACCAGCACCGAGGCCGGGCGTTCGGGTGCCGCCACCGCGGTGGCCGACGCTCCGGCAGAGACCCAGGAGGGCTGACCCATGCTGATGCCTCGCAAGGTCAAGCACCGCAAGCAGCATCACCCCGGCCGTTCCGGTATGGCCAAGGGCGGCACCTCGGTGTCGTTCGGCGAGTTCGGCATTCAGGCGTTGGAGCCGGGCTACGTCACCAACCGGCAGATCGAGTCGGCGCGTATCGCGATGACCCGCCACATCCGCCGTGGCGGCAAGATCTGGATCAACATCTACCCGGATCGGCCGCTCACCAAGAAGCCCGCCGAGACCCGCATGGGTTCGGGTAAGGGTTCGCCGGAGTGGTGGATCGCGAACGTCAAGCCCGGTCGCGTGATGTTCGAAATGTCGTACCCGAACGAGGAGACCGCGCGCGAGGCCCTGCGCCGCGCGATGCACAAGCTCCCGATGAAGTGCAGGATCGTGACGAGGGAGGAGCAGTTCTGATGGCTACCGGAACTCCGGCCGCAGACCTGCGCGAGCTCACCGAGGAGGAGCTCGTCGCCCGCCTGCGTGAATCGAAGGAAGAGCTGTTCAACCTGCGCTTCCAGATGGCGACGGGCCAGTTGCAGAACAACCGTCGCCTGCGTGTGGTCCGTCACGAGATCGCTCGTATCTACACGGTCATGCGTGAGCGCGAGCTCGGCCTGGCCTCGGCCCCGGCGGACAAGGGAGACGCGGCATGAGTGATGCCAAGGGTCCGGCCAAGACGCCGGCCAAGGAAATCGAGCGCGGCAGCCGCAAGGTGCGGATCGGCTACGTGGTCTCGGACAAGATGAACAAGACCATCGTGGTCGAGCTCGAGGACCGGGTGAAGCACCCGCTCTACGGCAAGATCATCCGCACCACCTCCAAGGTGAAGGCCCACGACGAGAACGAGATCGCCGGCGTCGGCGACCGCGTCCAACTCATGGAGACCCGCCCCCTCTCCGCCACCAAGCGCTGGCGGCTGGTGGAGGTCCTGGAGAAGGCCAAGTAGGCCGTTCTCCGAGGCTCGAAACACGAAGGCCCGCTTCCCTTTCGGGGGAGCGGGCCTTCGTCGTGGGGCCGACACGCCGCGCGCCGACTGGCGGGTCGCCCCCTCGATTCGCTACCGTAGGCGGGCTATGAATGGGGCAGTGACGGCTTCTCCCGCGGCCTGGCGGGTGGATGATGGGGCGGCGGTTTCGTTTCGGGACGCGACGGTGGCGTGGGCGTTGGCCGCGCACGGGGTGCTCGTCGAAACCGCAAAGGGTTACGGGCATTTCGTGACCATCAACGATCTCGGCGCGCAGGTGCAGGAGATGTCGGGGGTGCGGACCGGGGCGCCCACGCGGACGTGGGTGGACGCCGTGTTGCGGAAGGTCGCGCGGCGGTGCCATGCGGCGGGGGAGCCGCCGTTGACGGCGTTGTGCGTGCGGCCCAACCACACCGTCACCGACAGTTATCGGTATGTGCTCGAGTTGGCGGGGCTGCCGGTGCCGGAGGACATCGAATTGCATGCCGCGTACGCGCGGTGGCAGTGCTACGCGGCGCATGGGACCGATGTGCCCGTTGGGGTTCCGCCGTTGACGCCGAAGGTCGCGGCCAAGCGTGGGTTGAGCGTCGAGCGCGTGGAGCCGAAGGCCGAACCGGCTCGGGCGCGGATGTGCGGGGAGTGTTTCGTGCAGCTGCCCGCTAGCGGAATCTGCGGGTTCTGCAACCCATCTCGGTAGGCCCTTCGCTTCGCTCAGGGACAAGAGGTAGTTGCTCTGGGCCAAAGGGATCGTCCGCTAGACTGCGCCGAGTTCTTTCCGAGTTGTGCGCTTTCTGAATACCTGTGACCCCGATACGAAACGGATGGCGATGGTATGGCGGATGAAACAGTGCTCGTGACCGGTGGGACCGGCTTTCTGGCCACCCGGTGTATCGCCCAGGCGCAAGGCGCGGGGTATCGCGTGCGGACGACCGCGCGGGACAATGCTGCGGCGCAACGGATTCGGGAACAGGTGGGGGCCGCGGGGGCCGCCGACCCGTACGCGGTCGAGGTCGTTCCGGCCGATCTGACCGGGGACGGGGGCTGGGCCGAGGCCGTCGACGGGTGCGACTACGTCCTGCACGTCGCCTCGCCGGTACCCGCGGGCCAGGTGGCCGACGAGAACGAGGTGCTCGTCCCCGCGCGCGACGGCACCCTGCGGGTGCTGCGCGCGGCCCGGGCCGCCGGGGTCCGCCGCGTCGTGGTCACCTCCTCCTTCGGCGCCATCGCCTACGGCCACCCGGATACGAAACGCCCCTTCACCGAGGAACAATGGACGAATCTCGACGAGCCCGCGCTCGCGCCGTTCGTCCGGTCCAAGACCCTCGCCGAGCGCGCCGCCTGGGATTTCGTCGCCCGCGAGGGCGGTCTCGAACTGTCGGTGATCAATCCGGTCGGCATCTTCGGACCCGTTCTGGGACCGCGCTTTTCGACGACCATCCCGCTCATCCTGAAACTGCTCGACGGCACCGCGCCCGCCTTGCTGCCGCTCACCTTCGCCGTGGTCGACGTGCGCGACGTCGCCGATCTGCACCTGCGTGCCATGACCCACCCGGCCGCCGCGGGCGAACGCTTCATCGCCGCCGCGGGGGACGTCATCGCCATGCCCGATATCGCCGCGCTGCTGCGCGACCGGCTCGGCCCCGACGCCGACCGCGTCCCCACCAAACAGCTGCCGCTGTGGATGGTCAAGGCCGCTGCCAAGATGGTCCCCGGCATGGCCGAACTCGGTCCGAACCTGGGCCGGGTCCGCCGCGCGAGCAATGTCAAGGCACGCGAAACCCTCGGCTGGACACCGCGTTCCACCGAGGACACCCTGCTCGACACCGCCCGCAGCCTGTTCGCCCACGACCTGGTGCACGCCGCCGCGGTCGCCCGATAATTCCGTGGCGCGCCGACGGCGCACCTGTCAGGCTCGATGGAATGCGGTCGTACCGAGAGGTTTTGAGCGCCGCGGCGGTGCGCAACGTGCTGCTGCTGGGCGTGCTCGTGCGCATCCCGTTCTTCGCCGCCACCGTCCTGCTGGCCCTGCACGTCGTGCAGACACTGCACGGCTCCTACGCGCAGGCGGGCGCGCTCGCCACGGTCGTGACCCTGTGCACGGCCGCGAGCGGTCCGTGGCGGGGACGGATGCTGGATCGCCTGGGCCTGCGCCGTACCCTCGCGCCCTCGCTCGTCGTCGGCGCGGTCTGCTGGTCGATCGCCCCGTTCGTCTCCTATGTCCCGTTGCTCGTATTGGCCGCCGCGGCAGGGCTTTTCGATATCCCCGTCTTCGGGGTGGTGCGGCAGGCCGTGATCGCGGCGACCACCGAACGCACCCGGCAGGCCGCGCTGGCCCTCGAGTCGGTGTCGGTGGAGGCGGCGTTCATGATCGGGCCCGTCATCAGCGTCGCGGCCACCACGGTCGGCTCGACCGGGACGGTGCTGTTCGGCGTGGAGTGGTCGATGATCCTGGCGGGCGCGCTGATGTGGTGGTGGAATCCGCCCCTGCGCGGCGAATCCGGCGACGGATCGTCGGTGGTGCTCCGGCGGCACTGGTTCCGCGTCGAATTCGTCGCCGTCTGCCTGGGCGCGACCGCGGCGGTGGCGGTGCTCGCCGCCGCCGAACTCACCTTCGTCTCCGCGATCCGGGAATTCGGGGCGCAGCGTTGGCTGGGCGTGGTGATGGCGGTGTGGGGATTCGGTTCGCTGGTGGGCGGTTTGGTGTACGGCGCGATGCGGCGGTCGATCTCGACGTTCCTGCTGCTGGCCGGGCTCGGCGCGGTGACGCTGCCGATGGCCCTCGCGAACGGTCCGTTCCCGCTGGCCGTCGCCGGGCTGGTGGCCGGACTGCTGTGCGCGCCAACGATTACCGCCTCCGTCGACCAGCTCAGCCGGATCGTGCCCGAGGGCGGGCGCGGCGAGGCGATCGGCTGGCACGGGGCGGCGATGACGCTGGGCACCGGCATCGGCAGCAGCATGGCCGGGTTGGCGATCGACGCCGGGGGTTCGGCGGCGGGATTCGGGGCGGCGGGCGTGCTCGGCCTCGGCGCGGGCGCCGGATTGGCGATGGTGGCGGGTCTGGGCGCGCGGCCGTCGGCGCGGGAGTACGCTCCGGTGCGCTGAATTTCGCCAGGCGTTTTGTTTCGTGTGAGAATTTCGCCGGTCGGGAGTTCGAACTTTCGGCGCGTCGAATGCGCATACCGGTAGCACGATGCGACCCGGTGGAATACGCTTCGCGCGGAGAAACCGCCTATTGGAGGGATATTGACCACCACCCCGAGCACGCTGGAGCGCGGCGACGGGGGAACCGATGGCCGGCGACCGGTGCCCCTGACACAGCTCATCCACCTCATGTCCGAGTACGAGCGGCTGGGCGCACATCGGCAGACGTTCCAGCCCGCTCCCATCAGCAACGACACGGTCGTGCGCGGCTGTGCGCTGGTGGCGGGCGGACTGCTCGTCGTCGGCGTCATCTGCGCGACGGCGGGATCCCTCGTCGGCAGTGCGGCGGTCGCCGTGCTGGCTCTGGTGCCGCTGTCGGCCCTCGGCCTGCGCGGCCAGCACAACAGACGCCGCCGCGGCGCCCGGCTGGACCTGTTCGACCACGGCATGACCGTGTACTTCTCGGGCCAGGAGATCGTCGCGTTCCGTTGGGAGACCGTCCAGATCCGGCAGCTGGTGATCCCCTTCCGCCCCGCCGACGCCGCGGCCACCGATTATTCGTTCACCGTCACCGGACCGGGCGGGGCGCACGCCGAATTCGACGAACAGCTGTTCGCGAACGCGCGGGAATGGGGTCCGCACATCCAATCCGCCGTCACCGCAACGCAATTGCCGCGCGTGGTCGCCGCCATCGACGCGGGCCGCACGGTCGATTTCGGGGAGATCACGGTGAGCCTGGACGACATCGGTTACCAGGGCGTCGCCTACGCGTGGGAACGGGTGCAGACCATCGACGCCCGCGACGGCATGGTCCGCCTCAAATGCGACGGCCACTGGATCTCGCTGGCCCCGGTGGGCACGATCCCCAACTTCTACATCTTCAACGAGGTCGCCGAACGTCTGCGGATGGCCGCCGCCACCGACCAGATCGCCCTCGATGCCGCCCCGGCCGAGGCCGACCAGGACACCGACGAGGACGAGAACCTCAGCGCCTGAGGCGTTTTCGACAACCGCGGGAGGACCGATGGCCGACGTCAGCGACGAGATGATGCGCACGCGGATCGCGCAGGCCGCGCCGTACACCCTCGTGCTGCTGCGGAAGGCGCCGGATTTCGATGCGCAACAGGCGTTTCCGATCATCTGGGAGCACGGCCGCCGCAATATGTCGCTGCAACTGGACGGCATCATGCCGATCATCTGTCCGATCCGCGACGATTCGTCCATGGCCGGGGCGGCGATCCTGACCGTCGGCCTCGACCGCGCCCGCGAACTCCTGGACGCCGACCCGGGCGTGCGGGCGGGCATCTTCACCTACGAACTGCACGCCTGCACCAGCTTCCCCGGCTCGGTCCTCCCACCCCCCGCGACCCCGGAACCCGAGTTCCCGCGCTGACTCAGGGTGGGCCGCTAACTCACGCCCACGGGCGCGTCGAGGGTGGCCGCGATGGCGTCGGCGAGTTCGGTGCCCTTGATCTCGAAGTGGCGGGCGAAGTAGGTGAGGTGCTCGCCGTGTTCGTGGAAGTGGTGGGGGGTGAGCACGGCCGAGAACACCGGGACATCGGTGTCGAGTTGGACGCGCATGAGCGCGTCCACGACCGTCGAGGCGACGAAGTCGTGGCGGTAGATGCCGCCGTCGACCACCAGGGCGCAGCCGGCGAGGGCGGCGTACCGCCCGCTGGTCGCCAATCGCTTGATCCGCAACGGGATTTCGAAGGCGCCGGGCACCTCGATCACCTCGACCTCGGGGTAGCCGTGCTCGGCGAGCCGGGCTCGGGCGGCGGCGACGGCCTTGTCGACGATGTCGGCGTGCCAGCGCGCGGCGACGAGGGCGATGCGGTGGGACGTGGGTGACATAGTTCCTCCATGTTCGCGGTGTCACCCAGGGCAACGCGAACGCCGAGCGGCCGCGCACGACCGCCCCGGTCCCGCGTTCTCTTCCATCCGGACTGTGACCGTCGGCTCCGGATTCGCACCGGAATCTGCTCGACCCACGACCTCGCGGCCGTGGCGCTCGCGGGCTCGGACACCCGGACCTGCCCGAATGCCATCACCGCCGGTGGGGAATTCCACCCCGCCCTGAGAACGTGTACGCAGCGGACCTTAACAACGCCCGCGGGCGGCAGGCAATGAATTCGCGCACCCGCGAGCGAAATCACCGTCAGACGAAGGCGACGGTGATCACCTTCCCGGTGCCCGACAGCACGCCCGCGCCGAGGCAGCCCCCGATCATCTCCGGCGTCAGCACGTTGTAGTCCGCCACGATCCGCACCCGGCGTCCGGCCCCCAGCCCGTCGATGACATCGAGTTCGCCGACGGTCGGCTGCACGATCCCCACCGGCCACTCCCCGCGCACGGTACTGGTCTCCCCGTCCGACCAGTAGATGGTGAACGTCAGCGGACCCTTCGCGGGCCGCAGGCAACTCGACACCGACTCGTGCACCCCCGCCACCGTGGCCCCGCCGATCCCGTCGAGCCCCACGCAGTCCCGCAGCACCCCCGCCGTGGTGAAGGTGACCTGTCGCGGAATCATATTGATCGGCTGGTCCACCGCCCAGGTGAGATCGCCGTTGCCGCACCCGCTGCCCCCGCTCGGCTCCGCCTGCGCCACACCGCCGAACGGCGCGACGGCGAGTACGCAAAACACCACTCCGGCACAGATTTTCGCCCGCGTGAACATGCGAATCCTCCCTCACGGCCCTCGGACGAAAGCCTAGCGGCCGAGCCGAGGATTATCGAAAACCGCTGCGGCGCAATGTCTTGCTAGCAATGGCAAGGTCGTGCCAGGACTGGCGGTGGCCCGTGTCACGCGCGCACAGGATTAGCGTCGTGCCCGCCGGTTATCCAGGGAACGAGTTCTAGGAGGTCGTCATGCCCATCAATTTCCGTCAACGTAAATCCTTCGGGCCGCTGAAGTTCAACTTCACGCGGTCGGGTCTGTCCTCGTGGGGCATCAAGATCGGGCCGTGGTCGTGGAATTCGCGCAGCCGGAAGAACAGCGTCGACCTGCCGGGGCCGTTGAGCTGGCGGCAGCGCTGAATCCGGCGGCCTTGACCTGAACTTCGGTTCAGGTAGCAGGCTGGCCGCATGACAACGTTCAGCACCGCCGTCGGCTCCTGGGTCGAGCGGGAAGCTCATCCGCTGCGCACGCTCGACCCGGCGGCGGCGCTCACCGATCTGGGACCGTTCGGCGAGATGGTGGGGGAGGCGAGCGTGGTGGCGCTCGGCGCCGCGACGCGGGATACGCGCGAGTTGTCCGCCGTGGCGCATCGGCTCGTCCGATATCTGGTGGAGCGCAAGGGTTTCCGTGCCGTCGTCCTCGAGGGCGACGACGCCGTCAGCGCCGCGGCCGACGCGTATGTGCGTGACGGGAGCGGCGACCCGCGCGCCTTGCTGGCGCACGCGCGGAGCTTCTGGCGCACCGAGGAGCTTCTCGAGGTCCTCGTCCGGCTGCGGGACCACAATCGGCGACATCCGGCGGATCCCGTGCGGATCGCCCACCCGGAGCCCGATCGGTACGTCGGGCCGGGGACGGGCGGGCTCGAGGAGATCGAACGGATGTTGGCGGACAACGTGATCCGGTGGCACGAGAACACCGGGGACAGGATCGTCTACTGGGGCGGGACGGCACACACGGCCGCCGCGGCGGCGCGCACCGTCCGCTTCGCGGGTCGGTGGGTGACGCACCGCAACGCGGGCGGGTATCTGCGGCGGCATTTCGGGCCGGGCTACCTCTCGGTGGGGCTCACCTTCGACCACGGGACCTCCATGGCCTACGAATTCCCCTCGCCGCCAGCGGATTTCGCCGAAGCCTCGCTCGGCGGGGCCGACGCCTTCCTGCTGGATCTGCGCGCGGCCGGCGACGACGTGCGGTCCTGGCTGGATCGACCGGCGAAGACCCGGCTCATCGGTCCCGAATATGATCCGGCCGAGGACGCCTCCTACCACCTGTCCGGCGGCACGGTCGCCGAATGGTTCGACGTGGTCGTGCACAACCAACTGGTAACGCCCGCGCGACTTCTCGGTTCCTGAAGTCGTTCGATCCCTACCATTGGGGACGCTGAGCAACATCTGTGTGGTTCCACCCGATCCGGGTCGCGTCGACCCGGCCTGCCGCGGAGGTGTGTCATGTCGGTACCCGATTTTCTCGCAGCGAAGATCAGCCACGGATTCGATCATCTGGATGTGGACGGCGACGGTCGGCTGACCGAGCACGACCACGTCCTCTACGGCCAGCGCGCCGCCGCCGGGCTGGGACATCCGCCCGGCTCCGACGCCGAACGCAGCATTATCGATGCGTACGTGGCGATCTGGCGCGACCTGCACCTGCCCCATATTCCCGACGGCGGCACCGCGATCACCAAGGAGCAGTTCGTCACCTCCACCCGCGGCCTCGCCGACGACCCGGCCGCCGCCGACGCCACCGTGGGCGCCCTGGCCGACGCCTTCCTCGCCATCGCCGACACCGATGCCGACGGCACCGTGGACCCCGCCGAATTCCTGGCCTTCCAACGCGGCCACTTCCCCAACCTCAGCGAGGCCGAGATCCACGAGGCATTCACCCACCTCGATACCGACGGGGACGGCCGCCTGTCCCCGGAGGAGTTCCGCCGAGCGGTGATCGACTACTGGTCCAATCCCGACCCGGACGCCCCGGGCAATTGGTGGATGGGGCGCCCGAATTTCGGGCTGGGCTGAACGGCCGCCGGGCGGCGGATCTCGCGGGCGCGCTGGAGGATTGGCGCGCCTGCGTCGAAAGATGCTATCCGGAAGAATCTTTGATTGACTCGATCGGGTGAAGATCAAATATCTCGCCGGATCGGCGCTTTTCGCCGCGGCACTCACCATGGCGGGCGGCGCGGTCGCGGGCGCGGCTCCCGCGCAGGCCGTGGACAACGACACCGTGTACTTCAGCTACGCCGGTTCGAACTGTTCGATACACGCCAATGGCGATGTGGGGTGCGATATCCCCGGTGGCACCAATTTGTACGGGATCCAGGTTCCCGATCTCGCGATCGATCTGCCGTTCCTGCCCGCGCATCCCACGTTCGGCCTCACCGGCCCTCACGGAATCGCTGGCAGCCCACAGATTTCGGGCACCCTCACCAACGGCGGGGCCAGTTGCACCGGCGGCGGCCGGGGTGCGTTGTACTGCACCTCGAAGGGGCACAGCTTTAGCTTCGGCTGGTCGGGCACCACCATCAGCTGACGCCTTGCGCTCGCGGCATCACCGGCCGGTGCCGATCAGGCGGGTGGCCGCGTCGCGGATCACCGGCCGGTGCCGATCAGGCGGGTGGCCGCGTCGCGGATCACCGGCCGGTGCCGATCAGGCGAGCCGCCGCGTCGCGGATCACCGGCCGGTGCCGATCAGACGGGCCGCCGCGTCGCGGATCACCGCCGCGGCCTCGGAACGGGTGCTGATCTCCGGCATCTGCACCAGCCACCAGGTCGCTCCGGCGGCGCGGTACTCGTCCGGGTCGCGGTCGGCGGTGCCCGCGACCGCGACCTCGAAACCGTCGAGGCCGCTCCGGAATTCGGCGATGATGTCGAGCATCGCGGTCAGATCGGCGGGTGACGCCTCCGGGCAGCACCCGTCGAATCGGGCCGCCCGCCGCAGCGGCGCGCGGTGCAGCGACTGCGTCGCCACCCAGATCGGAATGCGCGGAACCTGTACCGGGCGGGGCAGGAAACTCAACCCGTCCACCCGGAAGTGCGGACCGCGGTGCTCGACCACCCCGCCCTGCCACAGGGCGGTGATCACCTCGAGGCTCTCGTCGAGCAGCCGCGCCCGCGCCCGCGGATCGGCCTCCTCGCCCAGCGCGGTGAGCTCACCGCCGTTGTTCGACCCCAACCCGACGCCGAGGACGAAGCGTCCTCCACCGAGCTGGTCCAGGGCCACGGATTGCCGTGCCACCTCGTGCGGCCGCCGCCGCGACAACGGCGTCACGCGCGGCCCGAACCGCACCGTGCGGGTCGCGGCCGCGATCGCCGCCGAGGCGATCCACGCATCGCACACCGGCAACCCCGGATGCCGCGGCCGGACCACGTGGTCCCAGACGAAGACCCCGTCGAAACCCGCCGACTCGGCCGCGGCCGCGAGATCGGCCAGCACCCGCGGATCGGCCAGTTCCCCGAACGGCGGCAGATACACCCCTAGGCGCATCGGCCCAGCGTAGAGCGCCGACCGGCGTCGAATCGGCCGACACTCCGCACCCGGCGGCACGCTCGGCCGAACCCATTGCGGGCGAGACGAATTCGTCCCGATTTCGACATCGTCGGCGCGGCGGCGGGGAGGATGGGGGCTGTGCCCGATATCTCCGCGGCGACCGACGAGGTCGAACCCTCCGAGTTGGAGGGCTATTGGCATCACGTCCTCGGTGACACCTTCGCGCCGGTGAACCTGGAGGGCTGGGACCTTTCCCCGGACCCGATGGCGCGGCTGACCGGGACGGTCCGCGGCCGGATGCTGTTCGCCGAGCTGACCGCGAGCCCGCACATCCATCGGCGGACGCCGCGGTGCATCCGGCGATCGGACGCGGCGTACTTCCAGATCGCCGTCCTGACCGAGGGTGCCGCGTCCCTGGAGCAGGACGGTCGGATCGCCGAGCTGATGCCGGGCGATTTCGTCGTCTACGAGAACTCGCGGCCGTTCACCTGGACGTTCTACCGCCCGTGGTCGGTATCGGTGCTGTCGGTGCCCTCGGACGCGGTGCCGCTCGGCGAGGGCGAGCGCCGCGGCGTCAGCGGGCGGGTGCTGTCCGGGCGGCACGGATTGTCCGCAGTGGTCGGCAGATTCGTGCTCGACCTCGTCCGGCACGGTGCCGACGTGCCGGAGTCCCGGTCCGAGGAGATCCTGGCCCGCACCACCGATCTGGCGGTCTGCCTGCTCGCCGAACCCGGCGAGGTCCGGCACGCCGATGCCGCGCAGCGGAGTCTGACGACGCGCGTCAAAGCCTATATCGAGCAACATCTTTCGGACCCGGCGTTGTCGCCCAACGACATCGCCGCGGCGGCGCACATCTCGACGCGATACCTGCACAAGCTGTTCCAGGCGGAGAACGAGTCGGTCGCGCTGTACATTCGCCGTCGCCGTCTGACGCGGGTGCGCGCCGAACTGCTCGAACGCCGGTGGGCGCACCTGAGCATCGCGACGCTCGCGCATCGCAACGGCTTCGGCGATATCAGCGGATTCCATCGGGTCTTCCGCGCGACCTACGGAATCAGCCCCGGCGCACTGCGGCGTGGGCACGCCCGCCGCCCGGAAGGCGATGATGCGCTCTCGTCCCCATCGAGTGCGCGGACGTCCGCGCCGGAACCACCCCTGATCACCGACGATGTGACCGGCAGTTCCGGGTGCGCGAATCCCGCCGCCCTGCCGACGAGGAGGTTGCCATGAGCAAACCGACGATCGTGCTCGTCCACGGTGGTTTCGTGGACGGCGCCGGGTGGCGCGGCGTCTACGACGAACTCACTCGCGACGGCTTCAGCGTGCGCGTGGTCCAGAACGCCACCACATCCCTCGCCGACGACGCCGCGACCACCCGTCGGATCCTCGACGGCGTCGACGGCGACGCGGTCCTCGTCGGGCACTCCTACGGCGGCGCGGTCATCACCGAATCCGGCACCCACCCCAAGGTCGGTGCCCTGGTGTACATCACCGCCTTCGCCCCCGACAAGGACGAATCGGTGAACAGCCTCCTCGCCACCTTCCCGCAGGACGGCCCGCAGCCCCCGATCCTGCCGCCCGTCGACGGCTACCTGTTCCTGGACCGAACCAAGTTCCACGACTCCTTCTCGGGCGACCTCACCGCGCAGGACGCCGCGTTCCTGGCCGACGCCCAGGTCCCCTGGGGTCTCGACGCGCTCGGCGGAGCGATCACCGACCCCGCCTGGCGCGGCAAGCCCAGCTGGTACCTGCACGTCACCGAGGACAGAATGATCCCGCCCGCCGCCCAACTGTCGATGGCCGAACGCATCGGCGCCACCATCACCGAAACCCCCGGCAGCCACGCCATCTACGTCTCCCGCCCGGACGTCGTCGCGAACCTCATCCGCACCGCCGCCGCCGCGGTCTGATCGCGGCCGCGCCCCGCCGGGTCGCTCGCTCAGCCCGAAATGGCATAGGGGCGGCGGATTTTGCGGGCCGCGTCGAGGATGCCGAGGATTCGGGAGCCGGGGAGGCCGATGTTGGCGCCGATGGCTACGGGGGTCCAGGATTCGTCGGCGAGGGTGAGGATTTCGGCGAGCTGCTCGACGGGGAGTTTGGACAGGCCGCGTTCGGAGATCTCGCGAGCCACGGCCCACACCTCCACGTCGTCTATTTCGGCGGCGTAGTCGGTGTCGTCCTCGGTCGGAGGTTCGGGGTCGATCTCGTCGTCGGGGTTCACTGCGACGGGGGCGGGGGCCGCGACGGGGTAGGCGCGGCGGGGCGAGGGCGGGTCGAGGGGGGCGTCGTCGAGGACGAGCTGGGTCGCGCGGTCGATCGCCTCGTGGGTGCGGGACCTGCCCGTCTCGGGTTCCGGGGCGGGGAGGGGGCGCCGGGTGTAAGGATGTTCGGCCCCGGCTGTTCGCTTACTCGTGGGTCGATTCTCCTTGGGCGCCCGGTCTTTTCCCGTGCTGCCCGGAGGGGGTGTCGCGTCGTTCGCGTCCGGCCGGTCCGAATCGTCGCGCTCGGAAATCTGTTCCGCCGCAGTGTGTTTCGGCGCCACGTCCCCGCCCGGCTCGGCACCGAGGGGGTACAGCACCGGGTGCCCGTTGTGCGAGCCGTTTCTCGCGGGAGTCGGGTTCTGGTCGTTCGGAATTCGGTGGCCGTTGCGGAGGACGGGCTCGCTCGGCTCCGACGGGTGCGCGTGACCGTTACGGCCGTGCGACGCGGCCGAATTCGGCTCCGCCCCGGCGACCGACGTCCGAATCTCGGTATGCGCGTGGCCGTTCCGCCCCGTCGTCTCGGCCGCTTCCCGATGCTCCGGGTTGTACTCCACCACGGGCTCGGGCGCGCGATACGGCCCGGGGAAGACGTCCGCGTACCCCTCCCCGAGCTCCCGGCCACCGGTGGCGTATCCCGACGTGAGGGCGAGCCCGGCCGAGCCGAATCCGTCCGCCACATCCGCCCGCTCACTGGTGACGACCGTCGACTCCGCGTCCCGATCCTCGAGGGGCACCGCGTCGATCAACTGCGCGTACCGCGCCGACACCCACGCGTGCAGCCAGATCACCACGCCCACCATCACGGGAGCGACGGCGGCCTCCGCGGCACGAGCGGGTGCATGCGAAACCAGATGCGGCCCCGCGTTCAACGCGATGGTGACGCCGAGCAGGGCCGCCTCCAGGAAAACCACCTTGCCCCGGGCGATTTCGCGTCCCCAGCGCGCGGCCGTCGTGGCCACGACCATGATGGTGATGATCGGGATCGAGATCATCGCCTCGAAGCCGTAGCTGAGCCAGTACAGCGGGTCGCGCATATCGCCGCTGGGCACGAGGTTGTGCTGCACGTTCACCCCGGCCCACAGCATCCCGAGCACGACCACGCCGATCAGGGCGCGCGAGGACCATTCGGCGCGGCGATACAGCTGGGCCAGACGGGCGTCCGGGCTCGACACGCGACGGCGGGCCGCCAGCGCGCGACGATGCCAGCGCAGGTCGGCGTCCTCGGCGCGGCGCACCGACAGCGCGACGCGCCGGTCCCGCTTCTCGGCGGTCAGCTCGGCCGCGACGGCCCGGCGGCGCTGGCGGCGGCGCTGGGCCCGAATCCATTCGGCCAGTTCGCGTTCCGCGGCGAGTTCCGCCTCGGACAGCTCGTCGAACAGCGCGGGGTCGCTCTGCAGCGGCAGTTTGCCGCGCGCGGTCGCCACGCGCTGCGCCAACGCCGCGATCTCGGAAGTGCCGGACTCGTCTTTCATGGCCTCGCTCCGCTCGGCGGGGTGGTGTGCGTTTCCGCGTGGTGCAATGCCTGAGGGCGATCACTCGAACGTATGTGTGATCGAGGTGAGAGTAATCCGTGACCTGTCCGTGGTCAATGCTCGATCCGAACACCAGTTCGGTGACGCGCCCGAAAACGCCCCGCTACCGGCGACTTTCGGGATCAGCGAAATGCGACATGCCACGCCAGCGCGGCGGCCAACGCGCCGGCGCCGTTGAGCGACCAGTGCAGCGCGATCGGCGCGAGCAGACTGCCGCTGCGACGCCGCAACCAGGTGAACACGGCCCCCGCCGCGGCCGTCGCGACCACGGCGAGGCCGATGCCCGCGACCTGCCCGGCCACCCCGCCGCCGAGAATGCCGCTCAATCCGCGATTGCCGCTGGTCAAACCGAGCGACGAGGCGATGTGCCAGAGCCCGAAAAGCAGTGAACCGGCGGCGAATACGCCCCGCACCCCCGACGCGCGGTCGAGCGCGCCGTGCAACACGCCGCGAAACGCCAATTCCTCCGGAATGGCGGTCTGCAACGGAATGACGATCATCGAGGCGACCAGCGCGCCCGACACCGTGGCATATCGATCGGCCAGAAAGAACGGCCGCGTGATCGGCAGCAGCGCGCCGACGCCGACGGCCGCCAGCACGATGCCGACCGAGCCGAGCGCGTACACCGTCCCGCGCCGCCAGTGCCGCGGCGAGAGCCCGAGTTCGGCCCAGCCGAGTCCACGTCGCCGCATCAGGCCCACCAGGGCGATCGCCGCGAGCGGCACCGTGACGACGTTCGCCCACGCCGAGGTGAAGTGCGCGATCAGATTCGTCCCGGCCAGCACGACGACAACGACGGCCACGTCGAGCCAGGCGTGCAGGCGTCGGGGCGGGTCGGCGTTATCGCTTCGAGACATCGCGGCAAGTCTACGTTCATCCGCTCGGGGCGCCGCGGGCATGTCGGGCCGAACTACCCCTTGCTCTATATGTATACGTCTACGTATAGTCAGCGCAGGGCGCGACGGCCGTCGAGCCCGACGCGCGGACCCGGGTGCGTCACAGGAGTCAATCCGCGAATGGAGAAGTCATGACCACCGAATCGGAACCCGCGAACGTGCTCGAGGACGCGTTGCGCGAGATCGTCGTCAAGGACGGCCCCAACGGCCTGCGCGGCAAACGCTTCATGGGCCGCTTCCTGGCCCGGACGCGCGACTGCACCAAGGTCGGTATCGAGAGTCACGAGGTCTACCGCAGCCGCACCGGCAAGTTCGTCGTGCAGCGCCACATGGCCGAATGGGCCGAGTTTCCGAACCGCAAAAATGTTGTGGCGGACCTGGGTTCGAGCTGGAAGAATTGGCGCAACTTGTTCGGCCTCGGGCCCGAGGAGCCGGACTGGGGGGACTACTCCGTCGAGATCGTCGACTCGATCGACGAACTGCGCGAGCACATCCCGGCGAAACTGCATCGCCGGGTCGTCGCCGCGGTGGAGACCCCGTACACCGAGGATCTGAACATCTGACACCCGGTCGACGGGAAAGGAACTTTCGACATGTTCGCACGGTTGGGCCGCTTGGTCGTCCGCCATCCGTGGAAGACCATCGGTCTGTGGGTGCTGATCGTCATCGCCGTGGTCGCCACGGCGCCGAAGCTCACCTCCACCACCGACCAATCCGACTTCCTGCCTTCGCATTACGAGTCGATCCAGGCGGCGCAGCTCCAGGAGAAGGCGTTCCCGCAGGTGTCCGCGCCCGCGGCGATCATCGTCTTCGAACGGTCCGACGGCGCGCCGCTCACCGACGCCGACGCCGCGACCGTCGCGGCCGTCACCACCCAGCTGAGCGATGCCCACCTGGCCGACGTCACCGCGATCCAGGCGACGCCGCCGTCGGAGAACCGCCTGATCCAGATCGCCGCGGTGCAGATGACGAAGATCACCAGCGCCGGGGACACGCGCCAGGCCGACGCGGTCAAGGCATTGCGAAAGGCCTTGCACCCCAAGGTCGACGGCACCGATCTGAAGGCGGGCATCACCGGTCAGGCCGCGCAGGGTCTCGACGCGCAGGAGTCCTCGACCAAGGGTCTGGCCATCATCGGCATCGCCACGATCGTGCTGATCCTGGCCCTGCTCCTGGTGATCTTCCGCAGCCCGGTCATCGCGCTGTTGCCGATCGTGGTGATCGGCGCGGTCACCGGTGTGGTCAACGGCCTGATCGGTTGGGTCAGCAAGGGTTTCGATCTGAAGATCGACAGTTCGGTCAGCTCGATCCTCGTCGTCGTGCTCTACGGCGTCGGTACCGATTACATACTGTTCCTGATGTTCCGCTATCGAGAACGGTTGCGGGCGGGCGAGGATCCGAAGACGGCCATGGTGTCGGCGGTGAGCCGGGTCGGCGAGGCCATCACCTCGGCGGCGGGCGCGGTGATCATCGCCTTCATGGCGCTGATCCTGTCCACGCTCGGCATGTTCCGCTCGCTGGGTCCGGCGCTGGCGATCGCGGTCGCGGTGGCGTTGCTGGCGGGGCTGACGCTGGTTCCGGCGATCGTATCGCTGTTGGGCACCAAGGTGTTCTGGCCGTCGAAGGCGTGGAAGTCCGAGCCGAAGGGGGCGCGGTTCGGCGCCGTCGGCGGCGCGCTCGGACGGCGTCCGGCGGTCTTCGCGGGGGTGTCCGGCCTGCTGCTGATCGCCTTCGGCGCCATCGCGATCGGCTTCAACCCGACCTTCGATCTCACCTCCGGATCGACCTCCGACGCCTCGGAATCGGTGGTGTACAGCAGGGATCTGCTCAAGGGCCTGCCCGCGGGCGTCACCCAGCCCTCCGATGTGCTGCTGAAATCGCCCGGTCCACTGACCGACGAACAGCTGACGGCCTATCGCAACGCGCTGCGCGTCGACGGCGTCGGGCAGGTCGCCGATCCCGTTGTGTCCGTGGACAAGACGGTCGCCGACTTCAAGGTCACCCTGGCGTCTGCGCCGGAATCCGACGCCGCCCTCGCCACCGTGCGGGGTCCGCTGCGGGACGCGGCGCACGCGGCGGCGCCACCGGGCAGCACGGCCGTCGTGGGTGGTCTGACGTCGGTGTTCGTCGACTTCCAGGCCGCCATGAATCACGACTACGCCGTGGTGTTCCCCGTGGCGGCGATCCTGATCATGATCGTGCTGGCGCTGTTGCTGCGCAGCCTGGTCGCGCCGTGGTACCTCATGTTCTCGGTGTTCCTGGGCTTCGCCGCGACGCTGGGCGCGGCGGTGCTGGTGTTCCAGCATCTCCAGGGCCAGACCGGGCTGATCTTCACGCTTCCGTTGATCATGTACCTGTTCGTGGTCGCGCTCGGCACCGACTACAACATCCTCATGGTGGCGCGGTTGCGGGAGGAGGCCCGCGAGGGCAACGAACCCCGGCAGGCGGCGGCGCTGGCCGTCCGGCACACCGGTCCGACCATCGCGGCGGCCGGTGTCATCCTGGCGGGCACGTTCGCCTCCATGATGCTCGCGGGCAATACGGTGTTGTCGCAGATGGGATTCGCCATCTCGGTCGGCATCGCGATCGCCGCGTTCGTCATGGCGATGTTCTTCACCCCGGCGCTGACCGCGCTGATCGGACACATCGCCTGGTGGCCCGGCCACGGTGACGCGGTACGGGAACCCAAGGAGGACACCGACATTCGGCCCTCGGTCGAAGTCTGACGATCCCTCACCCGGACCGGCCCGCGGCCCAGCCCCGCGGGTCGGTCCACGCCTGCAAGGTGCGGGTGGTCCGGAAGCGACGGGGTTCGCGCGTGATCGGATCGGTGAATTCCATTGCGGTCGCGAGCAACTGGAGCGGCCGGGTGAAGTCGTCGACCGGGCGGTCGGTGATCTCGGGATAGAAGTCGTCCCCCAGAATCGGGATGCCGAGTCCGTTCATGTGCAGGCGCAGCTGATGGGTGCGCCCGGTCGCCGGGACCAGCCGATACCGCCCGAGGCCGTCGCGGTGCTCGAGCAGTTCGACCCGCGTCTCGGCGTTGGGTTCGCCGTCCACCTCGAACGCGCGAAGGATGTTGCGCTCCTTGACGATTCGGCTGCGGATCGTGCGCGGAAGGGTGAGCTCCGGATCGTAGCGCGCGATCGCCTCGTACTCCTTGTGCACCCGCCGCTTGTGGAACAGCGTCTGGTACGCGCCCCGGCGGGCCGGATCGATGACGAACAGCACGAGTCCGGCCGTGGCCCGGTCGAGCCGGTGCGCGGGGATCAGATCGGGCAGATCCAGTTCGCGGCGCAACCGCACCAGCGCGGTCTGGAGGATGTGCTGCCCGCGCGGAATCGTCGACAGGAAGTGCGGCTTGTCGACCACCAGCAACGCGTCGTCCCGATGGACGATCGTGATCTCGAAGGGCACCTCGGTCTCGACGGGCAGATCCCGGTGGAACCAGACCGCCCCACCGGGCACATACGCCGCGTCGGGCGCGATCGGACCGTCCAGATCGACGATCGCGCCCTCGGCCAGCAGCTGATCGATCCGGTCGGCGGGCACCCGCGGCAGCCGTTCCACCAGATGGTCGCGAATGGTCACCCACGCGCCGTCCTCGGGGAGCCGGAGCCGCGCGGGATCCAATCCGTGCCGCTTACCCAACGGCGGCCGCTGCCTGCGTCTCATCGCCTACGACAGTAGCTGGCGGGTAACACGATCCGGCTACCGGTCGTTTCAGAAGCCGCGCACCCGATCGGGGACGATTCGGATCAAGGTCGAGTAGTCACCGTAGAAGCCCTCTGGGGTGTACTTCAGCCGGTCCATGTTCTCGCGGTATTTGCTTGTGTACGAGTCGATTTCGTCGGCGGTGGCCCCGCTCGGATCGATCCGCGCCGCACCCGTCAGCACGACGATGTCACCGCCGTCGGGGCCGCTGTTCAAGTTCAGGGCGACCCGCGGGTTCGCCGCGATATTGCGCAGCTTCGCCTGGTCCGGACGGCTGAACACCAGCAGTTCGCCGCCGTGCCACAGGAACCACACCGGGTTGGGCTGCGGCGTCCCGCTCGGCCCCACGGTGGTCAGCCACCCCAGCGCCTCCTTCCCGAGGCGCTCCACGACACGCCCCCCGAACTCGGTTCCCTCGTCGATGACCGCCGAACCCGTCATATCGCCTCCTCGATAGAAGAACGCCGTCGCGTCCGACAACACCCTTGCCGCCCAGTCCATTCCGCCTCGTGCACGCGTCCCGACTCGAACGCCGGTTAGCCTGGGTCCGTGAACCGCACACAGTCGCCTTTCGGGTCGTGGCCGACCCCGGTCACCTCCGAACTCGTCGTCGCCGCGGCGGTGCGATTGGGGGAGGTGCGGGTCGACGGGGACGACGTCTACTGGTCGGAGGGGCGACCGGACGAGGGCGGGCGCACCCAGATCGTGCGCCGGGAACCGGACGGAACGCTGACCGATCTGCTGCCGGAGGGCATGGACGCGCGGACGGCGGTGCACGAGTACGGGGGAGCGGCGTGGTGGGTTCGCGACGGCGTGGTCTGGTTCGCGAACTGGGCCGATCAGCGCCTGTATCGGCTGACGCCCGGGGGCGCGCCGGAGGCGATGACCCCGGTGCCCGCCGCGCCGCGCGGGGATCGATACGGCGACGGCGAGGTCGTCCCGGACGGCACCGCCGTCGTGGCCGTGCGGGAGCACCATCCGGTCGGCGGGCGCGGGGCGGTCGATGTGCGCAACGAGATCGTCCGGCTGGCGGCGGACGGCGTGCCCGAGGTGCTGGTGAGCGGCCCGGACTTCGTCGTCGCGCCGCGGGTGAGCGCGGACGGGCGCGCGCTCGCGGTGGTGTCGTGGGATCACCCGGCCATGCCGTGGGACGACACCGTGCTGCGGGTGCGTGATCTCACCAGCGGCGCCGACACGATCGTCGCGGGCGGGCCGGGGGAGTCGGTGCAGGAACCGCGCTGGCAGGACGACGGTTCGCTGCTGTTCCTGTCCGATCGGAACGGGTGGTGGAACCTCTACCGCTGGACGCCGGGCGGCGAGGTCGCCCCGGTGATCGAGATGAACGCCGAGATCGGCACGCCCGCTTGGCAATTGGGTTCGGCGCGGTACGCCGTGCTCGGCGACGGGGGCATTGTGTTCGCGCGCTGGCGCGACGGCTACGACGGACTCGGACTGCGCGCTCCGGACGGCTCGGTGACGGATCTGGAGGTGCCGTTCTCCGCGATCGCCGCCGTCGCGCGGGTCGCGGCCGACGCCGTCGTCGTGGTGGCCGCCACCCCGACCGCCGAACCCGGGGTGTATCGCGTCGAAATCGCCGACGGCACACCGCGTATCGAGGTGCTGCGCCCACCGCGTGACCTCGGGCTCGACGCCGCGTCGATCTCGGTCCCCGAGCCGATCTCCTTCCCGTCGGTCGACGGCTCCGGCGCGCCGCGGACCGCGCACGCCCTGTTCTATCCGCCCGCGAATGGAGACTTCGACCGCCCGGACGGCGAACTCCCGCCGCTGCTGGTCATGATCCACGGCGGCCCGACCGCGCTGGCGATCCCCGCCCTGTCACCGCAGACCCAGTACTGGACCAGCCGGGGCTTCGCCGTCGTCGACGTCAACTACGGCGGTTCCACCGGCTACGGCCGGGCCTACCGCGAACTGCTCACGGGCGCATGGGGAATCGTGGACGTGGCCGACTGCCTCGCCGCCGCCCGCTGGCTCGGCGACCAGGGCCGCGTCGATCCGCGCCGCCTCGCTATCCGGGGCGGCTCCGCGGGCGGTTACACGACCCTGGCCGCCCTGGCCCGCCCCGACACCGTATTCGCCGCGGGCGCGGACCATTTCGGCGTCGCCGACCTCGAGGCCCTCGCCGCCGACACCCATAAATTCGAGAGCCGATACCTCGACGGCCTCATCGGCGAATACCCCGCCCGGCGGGACGTCTACCGCGACCGTTCCCCCATCCATCGGGTCGACCAACTCCGCAGGCCCCTGATCGTCCTCCAGGGCAGCGAGGACGCGGTGGTCCCGCCCAATCAGTCCGAGATGATCGTGGCGGCCCTGCGCGAACGCCGAATCCCGGTCGCGTACCTCGTCTTCGACGGCGAACAACACGGCTTCCGCCGCGCCGAGAACATCCGCCGCGCCCTCGACGCCGAATTGAGCTTCTACAGCCAGGTCTTCGGTTTCCCGCTGCCCCCGGAGGAAGGCATCGAGCCGATCACCGTCGAGAACCTGGGATAACCGGAACGCACCCGCCCCGCACCACCGGTACGTGGTGAGCACCACCCCGATCTCCCATACCCCTCGGCTGGCCCCGCCGAGCGATATAAGGTAAGCCTATGCAAACGTAGGTAACGCTTACTCGTAGGGATCGGAGCTCCCAGTGGACACACTTCTCGTGGTCGGGGCCGGGCCGAAGGCCATGGCGGTCGCGGCGAAGGCGCGGGTCCTTCGGGAGATGGGGCTTTCCGCGCCGCGGGTGATCGTGGTGGAAAGCCATGCCGTGGGCGGCAATTGGCTGCCCAGTGGGGGCTGGACCGACGGGCAGCATCGGCTGGGGACCAGCCCGGAGAAGGATGTGGGGTTCCCGTACCGGTCCACCTGGGCGCGCGGCCGCAATCGCGAGATCGATGCCGCGATGACGGCCTACAGCTGGACCTCGTTCCTCGTCGAGAACGGCACCTACGCCGAATGGGTGGACCGCGGGCGACCCAGCCCCCGCCATCACGTGTGGGCGCGCTATCTGCAATGGGTCGCGGCCAGATCCGGCGCGGAGATCGTCTCCGGCTCCGTGCGCCGCATCCGTCCCGCGACGGACGGCTGGCTGGTCACGGTCGACGAATCCGGCGGCGGCACCGCCGAAATCGACGCCGACGCCCTGATGATCACCGGCCCCGGCGACAGCCGCCGCGCCCTCGCCGACCACCCCAGGGTGCTCAGCATCGCCGACTTCTGGGACCTCGCGGGTAAGCGCGGCCTGCCCGCCTCCTCGCGCGCGGCGGTCATCGGCGGCGGCGAGACCGCCGGTTCGGCCCTGGACGAACTGGTCCGCCACGACGTGCTCACCGTCTCGGTGATCTCCCCGAACGCCACCATCTACACCCGCGGCGAAAGCTATTTCGAGAACGCCCTGTTCAGCGATCCGACCGCGTGGGCGGGTCTGAGCATCGACGAACGCCGCGAGGTCATCCGGCGTGCCGACCGCGGCGTGTTCTCGGTGCGCGTGCAGGAAAGCCTGATGAGCGACAATCGCGTCCACCACCTGCGCGGCCGCGTCATCCGCGTCGCCGGTCACGGCGACGGCGTCGCGCTCACCCTGCGAAACCTGCCGCGCCCGGACCACATTCACACCTTCGACCTGGTCATCGACGCCACCGGCGGGCAGCCGCTGTGGTTCCTGGAGCTGTTCGACTCCGACGCCGCCGATCTGCTCGAACTCGCCGTGGGCGGGCCGCTCACCCAACAGCGCGTGGAGACGGCCATCGGCTACGACCTCGCCGTCACCGGTCTCGACGCCAAGCTCTACCTGCCCAACCTCGCCGCACTGTCCCAGGGTCCCGGCTTCCCGAACCTCAGCTGCCTGGGCGAACTGTCCGATCGCGTCCTCGCGCCCGCACCGGTCCGCGGCGCGCGTTCGCGGGGGAGGTCTGTTCTGGGCGGGCGAAGATAGGTTAGGCTCAGCTTAGTTAACTGGAGGTTCAATGCGTATCGTGTCGTTCGGCTATCAGACCTGGGGTCGTGAAACCCTGCGGGCCCTCATCGATTCGGAACACGAGGTGGTGCTCGCCGTCACCCATCCGACCAGCGCCCAGTCCTACAAGGCGATCTGGAACGACTCGGTCGAGGAGCTGGCACGCGAGCACGGAATCCCGGTCCACCTCACTGAGCGGGCCGACGCCGAGACCATCGATCTGGTCAAGCGGGCCGAGCCCGACCTCATCGTGGTCAACAGCTGGTACACGTGGATGCCCGCCGAGCTGTACAACCTGCCGCCGCACGGCACGCTGAACCTGCACGATTCGCTGCTGCCGAAGTTCACCGGCTTCTCCCCGGTGCTGTGGGCCCTGATCAGCGGTGAATCAGAGATCGGCCTCACCGTCCACCGCATGGACGACGGCCTGGACACCGGCGACATCCTGGTGCAGCGCGCGCTGCCGGTGCCGCCGGGCGCCACCGGCACCGAATTGGTCGTGGCCGCCATGGAACTCATCCCGGGCGCGCTCCAAGAGGCACTCCACGCCCTGGACACCGGTACCGCCCGCTGGCGTCCGCAGAACAAGGCCGAGCGCACCTACTTCCACAAGCGCTCCGATCGCGACAGCCGCATCGACTGGTCTTGGCCCGCAACGGATCTGGAACGTTTCGTGCGCGCGTTGTCCGCGCCGTATCCGCGCGCGTTCACCTACTACCGCGGCGAACGCGTCGAGGTGCTCGAGGCCGCGGTGTCGGAGGCCCGCTACGGCGGCACGCCCGGCCGGGTGATCGTGCAGGAGGGCGGCGGCGCGGTCGTCTGCGGCCCGGACGCGTTCCGCGGCGGCAATCACGGACTGGTGATCCGGCGCGTGCGCACTGCGGCCGGAGGCGAGCGTCCGGCCGCCGAATTCTTCGCTCGCGGTGGCTATCTCACCGACGCGCCCGAGTGACCCGCCCGTATCGCAGGAGTTCTTCGTCATGCCAGCACCACTCGGCTGGGTCCGGCAGTTCCACAAGCCGGCGTCCGCCGACCTTCCGCCCCTTCTGATCTGCCCGCACGCCGGTACCGGTGCCTCGGCCTACCGCACGTTCTCCAAGGCGTTCAGCGCGCACTTCGACGTCGTGATCTTCCAGTATCCCGGACGCCAGGACCGCGCCCGCGAGGCCGCGTGCGCGACGATCCCCGAGATCGCCCGGGGCGCGTTCGCCGATTTCGTTGCCTCCGAGCATCATTCGGGCCGTCCGTTGACCGTCTTCGGGCACAGCATGGGCGCGATGGTCGGTTTCGAACTGGTCCGCGCCGCCGAGACCGCCGATGTGCCGGTACGGCTGCTGGCCGCCTCGGCCGCGGTAGCCCCGGGCCGCGCCGCCGAATTGCCGCCGCATCCGACCGAGGACGAGCAAATTCTCGACCATCTCGGTTCCCTGGAGGGCACCGGTAAAGAGGTGATGGCCAGCCGGGAGGTGATGCGGATGGCGCTGCCGGTGGTCAAGGCCGACTACCGCGCCTTCGACGCCTACAGCTGCCCGCCGGATGTCACGGTGCGCGCCGCGATCCACGTGCTCGGCGGCAGCGAGGACACCTTCGTCACGCCGCGCGATCTGTACGCCTGGGACCGGCACAGCGAGCAGGACGTGGAGGTGACCCTCTTCGACGGCGGCCACTTCTACCTCGACGCCAATATCGCCGGAATCGTGGAACTGCTCGCCCCCGAACCGAGTTCGGTCCGATGACCGACCACGACGATCCGATCGTGGTGTCGGGCATGGCGATCGAGGCGCCGGGCGGTATCGAAACGCCCGGCCAGTTCTGGGCGGCGCTGGCCGAGGGCCGCGAACTGATCGGCCCGTTCCCGCGCGACCGCGAGTGGCCGATCGAGCGGCTGCTGTCGCTGCACCGGCTCGACGGCTGGAGCCGGGTCCGCGACGCGGGTGGATTCCTGGACGGCGCAACGGAATTCGATCCGCAGTTCTTCGGCGTCACCCCGCGCGAGGCGATCGCGATGGATCCGCAGCAGCGCGTCGCCATGCGGGTCGCCTGGCGGGCGGTCGAGCATGCCGGGCTCAACCCGGGCGCGCTCGACGGCGCGGAGGCGGGCTGCTTCATGGGCGTATCGATCACCGAATACGGGCCGAGCAGCGCGGCGGTCACCGAACACAGCGGCTACCGCGCCACGGGCACGGCGCTGGGCGCGGTGGCGGGCCGCATCTCGCACGGCCTCGGCCTGGTCGGGCCGTCGCTCAGCGTCGACACCGCCTGCGCCTCGGCGCTCTCGGCGATTCACCTGGCCGCCACCGCGATTCGCACCGGCGAATGCGAGTGGGCGCTCGCGGGCGGCGTGTGCGTCATGGGTTCGCCCGCCGCGTTCTTCGAATTCGCCAAGAACAACGCCCTCGCCACCGACGGCCACTGCCGCGCCTACGCCGCCGACGCCACCGGCACCCTGTGGGGCGAGGGCGCGGGCGTGGTCGTGCTGGAACGGGAGTCGCGGGCGCGGGATCAGGGCCGCCGGATCTACGGCCGCCTCCTGGCGACCGGTGTCAACCACAATGGCAAGGGCGCCCCGCTGGCGGTGCCGAGCGCGGGCGCGCAACAACGGCTCATCGAGAGAACCCTTGCCGCCGCGGGCATTTCGGCCGATCAGGTGGGGGTCATCGAGGGCCACGGCACCGGCACCCCGGTCGGCGATCCGCTGGAACTGACCGCGCTGAGCCGGGTGTACGGCGCGCCGGAGCGTGAGCGCGGGCCGCTGCTGGGTTCGGTGAAATCCAACGCGGGCCACGCCCAGGCCGCATCCGGGGCGCTGGGCCTGATCAAGGTGCTGCTGGCGGGCGCGCACGGTCAGGTGCCGCCGAGCCTGTTCGCCGACAACCCGACCGACGCGGTCGACTGGGACGGCACCAGCCTGCGGTTGGCGACCGAACTGACCGCGTGGGATCCGGCCGACGGCGTGCGCTACGGCGCGGTCTCCTCGTTCGGCGTCGCGGGTACCAACGCGCACGCCGTCGTCGCCATGCCCGTCCTGGAGGAGCGGTATGTCTGAGCGGTACGGCGGATATCGCCTCCCGGACAACACGATTCCGGTGCTGGTGTCCTCGGACACCGATGCCGGACTGCGCGCCGAGGCCGCCCGGATCGCGGGCTATCTGCGCGACCACGACCGGGTGACGCCGGAACGCGTGGCGGACATGCTGTTCCGCACCCGGCTCGCCCGCCGCCGCCGCGCCTTGGCGATGGTCGAGACGCGGGCGGAACTGCTGGCCGCGCTGGACGCGATCGCGGCGGGGGAGGAGCATCCGGCCGTCGTGGCGGGAACGGCCACCGCGCGCCGCGTCGGCTTCGTCTTCCCCGGCCAGGGCAGTCAACGGCCGGGCATGGGCGCGCTGTATCACCAACTGTCCCAGGCGTACCGGGACGAGGTGGACGCGTGCGCCGCCCTGCACGAGGAGCAGTTCGGGCACCGGCAGCCGCTGGCCTATCTGCTCGGCGAGGAGGGCGGCTACGCCGACACCGTGTGGGAGGTGCAGCCCGCGCTCATGTTCCACATGGCGGGGCTGGCCAGAATGTGGCAGGCCGCGGGTGTGCGTCCGGCGGCGACGATCGGGCACAGTCAGGGCGAGCTGGCGGCCGGGCACATCGCGGGCATCATGTCCCGCGCCGACGCGGTGTACGTGGTGACCCAGCGCGCGCTCAATGTCGAAAAGCTCGCTCCGCGTGGCTATTCCATGGCCGTGCTCGGCATGGATCGCGAGGACTGCGAGGCCCTGCTGGCCCGCCATCGCGGCTGGGCCGAACTGTCGGTGATCAACTCGCCGCACATCCTGGCCATTGCCGGGGATCGGGAGACGATCACCGATATCGTCGCCACGAGCGCCGCGCGCGGGCTGTTCGCCAAGGAGATCAAGGTCGCCTATCCGGCGCACACCTCCCTGGTCTACGAGGTGATGGGCTCGCTGTCCGACCAGTTGGGTCGGCGGATGGCCGGGCGCACATTCGACCCGGGTGACATCCCCTGCTACGGCGCGGCCCTGGGCGGGCGCATCACCCCCGATCTGGACCACGAGAGCTACTGGTATCTCAACCTGCGCAATCGGGTTCGCTTCGACCGCGCGGTCGTCGCCGCGGGCGTCGACGGGGTGGACACCTTCGTCGAGGTCGCCGAGCATCCCACGCTGCAACTGGCGGTGCAGGAGAATCTGACGCTGGTCCCGCCGGATCCGGCGGCGCCGCCGCGCGATTTCCGCGTGCTGGGCACCTCGCTGCGCACGGCGACGAGCCTGCGGGAATTCACCCGGAATCTGGCCACGGTCGCGGTGGCGGACCTCGGCTACGACTGGCGGGCGCTGCGCGTCGAGGGTCCGGTGCCGCTGCCGCTGCCCGACTTCCCGCACACGGTCATGGCCGCGCGGCGGCTCTGGGCCGCCACCGAACCGCCTGCCGCACAACCCGTTCCGGCCGCGAACCGCCCCCTCCCGCTGCGGCTGGCGGAGACCTGGACGCGACTGGAACGCCGCTCGCTGGTGCCCCCGCGCGATCTGCTCGTCGTCGACCACACCGGCACTCGCGCCGACCTCGCCGCCGCCCTCCGCGCCGCCGCCTACGACCACGGCGGTTCCGCCCGGCTGTACACCGCGCCCGCTTCGGGCACCGGCGACGCCGCTGATTCGGCCCGGCCCCGCGCCGAGGGATCCGGTGCCCCTGGCGGCGATGCCGGTTCGTCCCGGTCGCACTCGGGAGGCGGCTACGACGCCGTGGTGGTGCTGTTGCCGGAGTCGCCCGAGATGGACGGCCCCGCGGCCGTCGAGGCACTCGCCGAATTCCTCGGTGATCCGGTCTGGCTGCCCGATCTCACGGGTGTGCGCGAATGCTGGCTGGTGACCACGGGCGGGGAGGCGGTCACCGACGACGATCCCGCCCCGCATCCGTTCCAGGGCGCGGTGTCGGCCGGATTCCGTTGTCTGGCAACCGAACACCTCGGCGTCTCGTTCCGGCACATCGACCTGCCCGCGGGAGCCGACCCGGATATCGCGGCGGCCCTGGTGCGCGCGCTGCACATCAAGGCGGAACCGCAGCTGGCCCTGCGCGGCGGCGGCGTGTACGCCAAGCGCCTCGAGGTCGACACGACCCCGCACCCGGCGCCCGCCGCGCGGAATCTCGACCACGTCGTGATCATCGGCGGCACCGGCACTCTGGGCATGACCTTCTGCGAGCACTACGCCCGCGCGGGGGCGCGACGGATCACGCTGCTCAGCCGCTCCGGCGAGACCGAACCGGTGACATCGCGGCTGCGCGGCATCCGCGCCGACGCCCCGGCCGCCGAGATCGTCGTCACCGCCTGCGATGTCACCGACCCGGCCGCGGTCGCGGCGGTGACCGAGCGGCCCGCGAGCCTGATCGTGCACGCCGCGGTGAACTATGTGCGGGCCGAACTGGCCGACGTCACCGCCGAGAACACCCGGGAGATGGCCGGTTCCAAGATCTACGGCACCGACGTCGTGCTGCGCGCGCTGCCGCGCACCGAGGACTGCCGGGTGATCCTGTGCTCCTCGGCCGCGGCGACCTTCGGCGGGCGCGGGCAGGTGCTGTACGCGAGCGTGAACCGCATGCTCGACGTGCTGGCCCGGCGGCTGCGCGCGCAGGGCGTCGACGCGGTGGCCGTGCAGTGGGGGCTGTGGGATCTGCCCGGCCCGCTGCACGCGGTCGGGGTGGGGCCGGTGGAGGCCGCCGGGGTGGTCGCCATGGCCGCGCCCGACGCGCTGACCGTCGGCCTGACCGAGCACGCGGACCGGCCGGGGGCGGCGAACCGCCTCGTCGCCGCCGCCGACTGGTCGGATGTGCGCGCCATGATGTCGGCGCTCGGCTTCCATCCGCTGCTGGAACGCGTCCGCGCCACCAGCGACACGGAAACCGTTGCGGCCGAAACGGTTCCGGAACAGGTCGCGCCGCCACCCGCCGACGCGCCGTTGTCCGAGCGGGTGCGCCGGGAGCTGGGCAAGGTGATCGGCGCCGACGGCCTGGACGGGCTGGACGGCACCGTGCCGCTGGTGGCGCTGGGCCTGGATTCGTTGCAGGCGTTGGACTTCCGCAAACGGGTGCGGGCCGAGCTGAACCGGGAGCTGCCCGTGGCGGCGATCCTGGGGGGCGCGTCGCTCGACGACGTCGTCCGGCTGATGGCGACCGAGCGGGCGTGAGCATGAGAGATTCAGGGAGCGAGACCACGATGACCGACAAGTCCGTCCTCGACCGACGCCGCGAGCTGTTACGGCGGCGCCTGGCCGAAAGCGGAGTCGCCGCACCGGATTCCGCGCCCGCGCCGGCGCGCGGCCACGTCGGCGAGCGCCTGCCGCTGTCGGCGGGGCAGCGGCGGCTGTGGTTCCTCCAGGCCCGCGACCCGCAGGACACGGCGCTCAATATCTGCGTCGCCTACCGGCTGACGGGCGCCCTGGATCCGGAACGCCTGCGCCGCGCGGTGGGAACCGTGGTCGCCCGCCACGAGATCCTGCGCACCACCTACGGCCTGGGCGAGGACGGCGAGCCGTATCAACTCGCGCACGGCGACCTGGCCCCGGGCTGGCACACCCAGGACCTGCGCGACCTGTCCGACACCAGCCGGGCGCTGCGGTTGGAGGTGCTGGCGCGCCGCGAGTTCGGCCGCCCATTCGATCTCGCGACGGAATCCCCGCTGCGAATCCTGTTGGCGCGCATCGGTTCCAACGAGTACGCGCTGGTGCTGGTCGTACACCACATCTGCTGGGACGACGACTCGTGGGGCGTGTTCTTCCGCGACCTGAACACCGCCTACGGCGGCGGTGAACTGCCCACTGCGCGTGCGCAATTCGCCGACGTGGACGACATCACCGGCACCGAGGCGGATCTCGACTACTGGCGGCACACGCTGCGGCCGCTGCCGGAACCGCTGGAACTGCCCGGCCGCCCGGCCGCGACGGTCGACAAGACCGCCGACCACCATCTGCGCCCGCTGCCCGCCGACCTGGTCGAACGGGTCGAGGCGTTCGCGCGCGAGCGGTCGGCGACCCCGTTCATGGTGCTGCTCGCCGCCTGGGAGGCGGTGATCCACCGCTACACCGGCGCCACCGACTTCCTGGTGTCGGTGCCGATCACCGTGCGCCGCACCGCGATCGCGACCGAGGCCATCGGCTACTTCGGCAACACCCTGTTGGTGCGCGCCACCCCGCTGCCCGGCGACAGCTTCGCCGCGCTGGTCGACCGGGTGCGGGAGACCGCGCTGGGCGCGTTCGCCCACGACGGCGTCGGTATCGATCGCGTGGTGCGGGCGGCGAATCCGGCCCGGCACGACGGCCGCGACGGCCTCGAACAGCTGGTCCGGCTCGGCTTCGGCGTCCGCAAATCCGCCGACGGGTTCGCGCTGCCCGGCGTCGAGTCGACACCGCTGGCGCTGCGCAGCCCGGTCGCGCAGGTGCCGCTGGGCCTGACCGTCGCCCTGGAAACCACTGGGGCGCATCTCGATATCGAATACCGCACCGGCGCGCTCGACGCCGACCTGGTCGAACAGCTCGCCGATCACTATGCGCGACTGCTGGACAGCGCGCTGGCGCGACCGGATCGCCGCCTCGGCGACATCGATATGCTCGGCGCGCAGGGCCGCGCCCGGGTACTCGCGCTGTCGCACGGGGAGCGGGTGCCGTCCACCCCGACGACCATGGTCGCGCTGTTCGAGGGGCGGGTCGCCGCGCATCCGGACGCCGTCGCGGTCGTGGCCCCCGACACCGATCTGGAGCTGACCTACCGCGCGCTCGACGAACGCGCGAATCGGTTGGCGCATTGGCTGATCCGCGCGGGCGTCGGCACCGAGGACATCGTGGGGCTGCGGCTGTCGAACTCCGTGGAGTTCGTGGTGGCGGTGCTGGCGGTGCTCAAGTCCGGCGCCGCGTATCTGCCGATCGACCCCGCCTACCCGGCCGACCGCATCGACCATCTGGTCGCCGACGCGCAACCGCTGCTGGTGCTCGGGCGCGCGGAATTGGCCGCGGCCGAGGAGTCCGCCGCCGCGCTGCCCGCGCACGCCCCCACCGACGCGGACCGGTCGCGCCCGCTGCGGCCGGGGAATCTGGCCTATGTCATCTACACCTCCGGTTCCACGGGCACGCCCAAGGGTGTGCCGGTGGCGCACCACGCGATCGCCGAACATCTGGAGGGTTTCGCGGCGCAGTGGGGGATGACCGCGGCGGACCGGCTGCTGCAATCGTCGTCGGTGAGTTTCGACGCGTCGCTGCTGGACATCTTCGTCACCTTCACCGTCGGCGCGCGGCTGGTCGTGCCCAAACCCGATGCGTTCCGCGACATTCCGTACGTCGCCGACGTGATCACCCGGTGCGGGGTGACCGTGCTGCACATGGTGCCGTCCATGCTGAGCACGTTCCTGCTGCTGCCGGAGGTCGATCAGTGGCGCGCGCTGCGGCACGTGCCGGTCGGCGGCGAGGCGCTGCCCGGCGAGATCGCCGACAAGTTCGCGGGCGTGTTCGACGCCGAGTTGCGCAACCACTACGGGCCCACCGAGGCCGTGGTGTGCGCGACCCATATGACCGTGACGGGACCGCAGGGCACCCGGATCGTGCCGATCGGCGTGCCCAACCGCAATGTGTCCGCCTACCTGCTGGATCGGGTGCTGCAACCGGTGCCCGACGGCGTGGTCGGCGAGATCTACCTGGGCGGTGCGCAACTCGCGCGCGGGTATCTCGGGCGGCCGGGTCCGACCGCGGAACGGTTCGTCGCCGACCCCTTCGCGGGACCCGACGACATCGGTGCCCGCCTGTACCGGACCGGTGACCTCGCGCGGCGCAACGCGGCCGGGGAGATCGAATTCGTCGGGCGCGCCGACGAACAGGTCAAGGTGCGGGGCTACCGCATCGAACCGGGCGAGGTCGAGGCCGCGATCGCCGCGTATCCCGGTGTCGGGCACTGCGTGGTGGTCGCGGTGCGCGACGACGCGGTGGGCGCGATGCTGGCCGCGTACGTCGTGCCCGAGGCCGGGCGGGGCGTGGACCTCGAGCGGGTGCGCGCGCACGCCGCCGCGACACTGCCCGAGTACATGGTGCCGTCGGCGTTCGCCGTCATCGACGAGATCCCGCTCACCGTGCACGGCAAGCTCGACCGCCGGGCCCTGCCGGAACCGGAGCGCACGGTCGCCCGCCGGTACCGGGAACCGGCCACGGCCACGGAGATCCGGCTCGCGCGGCTGTTCGGCGAACTCTTCGGCCGCGACCGGATCGGCGCGGACGACTCGTTCTTCGAACTGGGCGGTCACTCGCTGCTGGCGACCCGGCTCATCGTGCTCATCGCCGCCGAGTTCGGGGTGCGGCTGGATGTGCGCGCGCCCTTCGACACCCCGACCGTCGCGGGACTGGCCGCGCTCATCGAGGCGGCCCCGGCCACCGCCGCCGCGGCCCCGCCCGCGCTCACCAGACGCGCACGGCCGCAACGCATTCCGTTGACGCACGCGCAGCTGGCCCTGTGGTTCCTGCGCAAGATGGAGGGGCACTCGCCGGTCGGCAACATCCCCTTCGCGGTGCGGATCGACGGAGCCCTGGACGTGCCCGCGCTGAGCGCCGCGCTCGGGGATGTGGTGGGCCGCCACGAGGCGTTGCGCACGGTGTTCCCCGAGCACGACGGGCTGCCGTATCAATCGATCCGACCCGCCGGGCCGTTCGAGGTGCCGGTCACCGCGATCGCGGCGGCGGACCTGCGCGACACGCTCGCCGCCGAGGCGCGGCACTGCTTCGCCGTGGAGTCCGAACTCCTCGTCCGGGCACGAATTCTGGTGCTGGACAACGGCTCCCACGTACTGTCACTGCTCGTGCACCATCTGGTGGCCGATCACTGGTCGTTCCGCACCCTCCTCGGCGATCTGGGCCGGGCGTACGCCGCGCGCCTTCGGGGGGAGCGGCCGGACTGGGAGCCGCTGCCCGTCGACTACGCGGATTACGCGCTCTGGCAACGCGATTCGCTCGACGCCGACGCGGCGTCGCTGGAGTACTGGCGGGCCCGCCTCGCCGGGGCGCCCGAGGAGATCACCGTAGCGCCGGACCGGCCGCGTCCGGCGGTGCTCGGCAAGAACGGGCATGTCGCGCCGTTCCGGGTGCCCGCCGCGCTGCGCGCGCGGTTGCGGGCGGTCGCCGAGGCGGCCGGGGCGTCGGAGTTCATGCTGTATCAGGCCGCCGTGGTCACGCTGCTGCACAAACTCGGTGCGGGCGTGGACATTCCGCTCGGCACACCGGTCGCCAATCGGACCGATCCGGCCGCCGCGGAGCTGGTGGGTCTGCTCGCGAACATGGTCGTGCTGCGCACCGATCTGTCCGGCGATCCGACGGTGCGCACGGTGCTGGAACGGGTGCGCGCGGTCGCGCTGGACGCCTACAACCATCAGCACGTGCCCATCGAACGCGTGGTGGAGGCGCTGAACCCGCCGCGCACCCGGTCCCGGAACCCGGTGTTCCAGGCGATGACCCACTTCCGCGAGGAGGATTGGACCGCGAGCGATATCCGCTGGGGCGACGCGTCGGTGCGGGTGCTGCCGCTGGATTTCGACGTGTCGCTGCTGGACCTGTCGATCAACTTCTTCGCCGAGGGCGATGCGGGGCTGGCCGCCAGCGTCATCGTCAACGCCGACCTCTACGACGCCGCGTCCGCGGAGACATTCGCGCGCCGCATGATTCGTGTGCTGGAGGCGTTCGCCGAGCACCCGGACGCGCCGCTGACCGAACTGGACGTGCTGACCCCGGCGGAGCGGGCCCGGCTCACCGGCGAATGGGCCACCGGCGTCGAACCCGCCGATGTGCTGCCGATCGCGCGGCTGCTGCGGCGGGGCGCCGAGGTGCCGCCCGAACGGATCGCCATCCGGCACGGCGGCGACTCGCTCACCTACGGCCAGGTGTTCGACGGCGTGGACTCGGACTCGACGGAGCCCGGCGCGGCGGGTCTGAAGGCGATCGTGCGGGGATTCGAACGCGCCTGCTCGGCCGGTGAGCAGCTCTGCTGGACAAGCGAAGACGTGCGTTTCGACGAGGCGGCGCTGGTGGCGGCGGTCGCGGATCGCCGGGCAGTGGCGGGCGAACGGCGCACCACCCGCGCGGCCCCCGACGTCCGGCTCATCGCCGCCTCGTGGGGCGGGCCGGAGCTGACCGTCGAACTGCTCGCCGCCCTCGCCGACGGCGCGACCCTCGTCGTGGCCGCCGAGGCCGAGCGGGAGGATCCGACGGCCCTGGTCGAGCTGATCCGCGCCCACGCCGTCACCCATGTCGTGGCCGATCCGGCGACGCTGGCCCGCGTCGTGCAGACCGGGGTGTCCATGCTCCCGTCGGTGCTGCGCTGGGACGTTCCCGCGACGAGCTGGCCCGCGTCGCTGCCGGATCTGCTGCCCGCCCTGGCCCCGGACTCGCTGGCCACCTTCGCCTACCACACCCGCGGCTACGCGGGCCCGGTCGCACGCGGCCCCCTCGATCTCACCGCCCGGGCCCGACCGGTGCCCGGGGCGCGCGTCCTGATCCTCGACGAGCACGGAAATCCGGTGCCGCCGGGCGTCTTCGGCGACATCCATATCGGCGGCGCCGGACTGGCGACCGGGCAGGACCTCCACCGCACCGGCCACCGGGCCCGCTGGACCGCCGACGGGAGGCTGTCGTTCCCCGGTGACGAATCCGCTCCCGCGCCGCGTCGCGAATCCACAAGGGCGGGCGGCGATACCGAACAGCGGCTGATCGCCCTGCTCGAGGAGCTGCTCGAGATCGAGGACGTCACCGCCGCGGACAACTTCTTCGCCCTGGGCGGGGACAGCGTCATCTCCATCCAATGGTCGGCGCGCGCGGCCGAACTGGGGCTGCCCCTGTCGCCGCAGCTGGTGTTCGAGCACCTGACCATCGCCGAACTCGCCGCGGCGGTCGACGCGGCCGCGACAGCGGGGGAACCGGAACCCGTTGCGGTGGAGAATCTTTCGGGTCTCGATGACGGCGCGCTCGCGGCGCTGGGTGCGGCCTGGAAGGCGTCGCGGTGAGCGCGCCCGAGATCGAGGACGTGCTCGCCCTCAGTCCCCTCCAGGAGGGCCTGTTCTCGCTGGCCCGGCTGGCCGCCGACGGGGTGGACCTGTACTCCATGCAGTTCGTCATCGATATCGGCGGCCCGGTCGACACCGCGCGGCTGCGCCGCGGCGCCGAGGCGATCCTGCGTCGGCATCCGAATCTGCGGGCGTCGTTCTGGGATCGCGACCTGCCCAAACCGGTGCAGATCATCCCCACCGTCGCGGATCTGCCCTGGGCCGAGATCGACGCGCGCCCCGACGATTTCGACGCCCTCGCCGAGGCGGACCGGCGGCGAAACTTCGATCTGGGCCAAGGCCCCGCCCTGCGCGTCACCCTCGTCACGCTGCCCGACGGCCGCCGCCGCATGATCCTCACCGCGCATCACATCCTGATGGACGGCTGGGCGGTCGCGGTGTTCTTCCGGGAACTGATCGCCGTCTACGAGGCCGGGGGCAGCGCCGACGCCCTTCCCGCACCCCGCCCGTACCGCGACTACATCGCCTGGCTCGCCGCCCGCGACACCGCCGCGGCCGAACGCGCCTGGCGGGACTACCTGCGCCCGGTGTCGGGTCCGCTCCTGCTGGCCGACGCGAATGCCGAAGTGGGCGAGGCGATTCCGCGCCGCACCCGAACGAGTCTGTCCGCCGCCGACACCGATCGGCTCGTGCGCTGGGCGCGCGGCCACGGCCTCACCATGAGCACCGTCGTCCAATTCGCCTGGGCCGTCGTGCTTTCCCGTCTGTCGGGCCGTCCGGACGTGGTCTTCGGGACGACGATCTCGGGTCGCCCGGATTCGCTGCCCGGCGTCGAATCCATGATCGGGCTGTTCATCAATACCGTGCCCGCCCGGCTGGTGCTCGACCCCGCCGAATCGGTGGTCGAGCAGTGCCGTCGCGCGCAGCGCGAGCAGGCCGCCATGCGCGACGCCGGATATCTGAGCCTGTCCACGATTCAGCGCGCGGTCGGGCGGGGCGCGCTGTTCGACGTGCTGTTCGTATTCGAGAACGCGCCGATCGGGGCGGCCACCGATCCGATCGTGGCCGCCGACGGGACGCGGTTCCTGCCCGTCGCCATGGAAAGCCTGGTGCACTATCCGCTGTCGGTGGTGTCGCATCTGCACGACGGGGTGCTGGTGGTCATGCTGGAGGCCGTCGAACACGCGCTGCCGCACCTCGGCGTGCCCGAGATCGGCGAACGCGTGCTCGCGGTGCTGCGGCAGCTGCCCGACCACGGTGCACACTCCCCGGCCGCGCTCGAGGTGCTGCTACCCGGCGAGCGAGAAGCGTTGCGCGCCAAGGACCATGCGCCGGTGAGCACGGGCGGTGTGGCGGAGCTGTTCCTGCGGCAGGTCGCGGAGCGGCCCGACGTGGTCGCGCTGTCGACGGCCGCCGAGCGATACACCTATCGGGAGCTGGGCGCGGCGTCCGGCAGGCTCGCGGCCGAACTGACCGACCGCGGTGTGGGTCCGGAAACGACGGTGGCCCTTGCCCTTCCGCGATCGGCGCGGTCCATCGTCACGATTCTGGCGGTGCTGCGGGCGGGCGGCGCGTACGTGCCCGTCGACCTTTCCGCACCGGCCGCCCGAATCGAATCGATTGTGCGGCAGGCGGATCCCTTGCTGGTCGTCACCGATCGGGAACACGCCGCGCTGTTTCCCGGTGCGCTGGTACTCGACGATCCGGAGACCGAGCGCCGCATCGCGGAGCGGCCCGAGGCCCAGGCGCGGCCGGTGTCGCCGCTCGCTCGGGCGTACCTCATCTTCACCTCCGGGTCGACGGGCGAACCCAAGGGTGTCATCGGCACCCACGCCGCGCTGCTCAGCTATTTCACCGATCACCGCGACCGCGTCTACCGGCCCGCCGAGCGGCGGCTCGGGCGCAAACTGCGCATCGCGCACGCCTGGTCGCTGAGTTTCGACGCGTCCTGGCAGCCGCTGGTCGGACTGCTCGACGGCCATGCGCTGCATCTGTTCGACGAGTCCGAGATGCGCGACGCGCAGGGCATCGTGGACGGGATCGGGCGGCACCGCGTCGATATGATCGACACCTCGCCGTCGATGTTCACCCAGCTCTCGGCCGCCGGACTCGTCGACGGCGACCATCTGACCGTGCTCGCCCTGGGCGGCGAGGCGATCGGCCCGGCCGTGTGGGAGCGGCTGCGGTCGCTGCCGGACACGGCCGTGTTCAACTGCTACGGACCCACCGAAACCACCGTCGAGGCCGTGGTCGCGACCGTGAACACCGGTGCGGGACAGGCCGATTCGTCGCCGACGCCGGTGATCGGGCGGCCCACCGACCGGATGTCCGGGTATGTGCTCGACGGTCTGCTGCGGCCGGTGCCGCACGGGGTGGTGGGTGAGCTGTACCTGTCCGGAGAGCAGGTCACCCGCGGGTATGTGGGTAAACCCGCGCTGACCGCGGACCGGTTCGTCGCCGATCCGTTCCGGCCGGGGGAGCGCATGTATCGCACCGGGGATCTGGTGCGGCGGGTGCGGACCGGGGAGCTGTCGTATCTCGGGCGCGCGGACGATCAGGTCAAGATCCGCGGCTACCGGATCGAGCTGGGCGATATCGAATCCGCGCTGCTGCGACTGCCCGGGGTGCGCGAGGCCGCGGTGGTGGTCGTGCCGCGCGAGAGCGGGCCCGCGCTGGTGGGATTCGTGGTCGCCGAGTCCGGTGCCGACGGGTGGGCGTTGCGCGGTGCGCTGGCCGAGCGGTTGCCGGGTTATATGGTGCCCGCGCGGCTGGTGCTGGTGTCGGCGCTGCCGTTGACGCCGAACGGGAAACTGGACGTCCGGGAGCTGGTCGGTATCGGGACGCGGCAGTTGAGCGCGGGCGGCGGGGGCACCGCGCCGCGCACCGCCACCGAACGCGCGCTGTGCGAGGCGTTCTCGGCGGCGCTGGGGCGGACGCTCGGCATCGATGACGACTTCCTCGATCTGGGTATCGACAGCATCGTGGCCATCGCGCTGGTCAACAAGGCGCGCCACGCCGGATTGTCGATCAGCCCCGCCATGGTGCTGGCGACGCCGACCGTGCGGGATCTCGCCGCCGCGGTGGATGCCCGTGCGGCGCAGACTGTTTCGTCCCGGCCCGCCGAATACGGCGAGGTGCCGGTCACCCCGATCATGTCGTGGCTCTACGAATTCGGCGGCTTCCGGCGGCTGGCGCTGTCCACCCTCGTCGCGCTGCCTGCCGGAATCGACCGGGGCGCACTGGAATCGGTGCTGCAAGCGGTCATCGACGGGCACGACATGCTGCGGGCGGAGCTGCGCGAAACGGCGAGCGGGTCGCGGCTCGTCACCCGTGCGCCGGGCTGTGTGCACGCCGGGGACATCCTCACCGAGGTACGGGTCGAGGGGGAGTTGGGTCCGGTGCTGGCGGCGGCGTCGCGTGCCGCCATCGACGCGCTGGATCCCCACGCGGGCAGCATGATTCGGGCGGTGCGTTTCGTGCGCGACTGCGGGGATGTGCTGTTGTTGTCGGTGCATCACCTGGCGGTGGATCCGGTGTCGTGGCAGATCATCATCGGCGATCTCGCGCAGGCGTGGGACCGGTCGACCTCCGGCGGGCCGCCCCTCGCCGTGCCACCCGAGCCCACCACCTACCGGCACTGGGCCGAACGGCTCACCGCGCGCGCACGACATCCCGAAGTCCTTGCGCAGCAAGCGTTCTGGGCGGAACAGGTCGCGCACCCGGATCCGCCGATCGGGCACCGCGCGCCCGACCCCCGCCGCGACACCTGGGCCTCCTACCGCATCACCCCGGCGATCGTGCCCGGCGAGCGGACGCGTGACCTGCTGGCCCACACCGGCCTGCCCGAACTGCTGCTGGCCGCCCTCTGCGCGACGCTGTCGACCTGGCAGTCCGGTCACGGTCGCGACACCACGGCGGGCACGCTCGTCGCGCTCGAGGGCCACGGCCGCGAGGATCACCTCCTCGGCACCGACACCGCCCGCACCGTCGGCTGGTTCACCACCGTCTACCCGCTGCGGCTCGCCGCCGGACTGGAACCGGACGTCGCCACCCTGGAGACCGATCCGGACGCCGCCCGGCAACTGCTGAAAACCATTGCGGCGCAGACGGAGGCGGTGCCGAACAAGGGCTTCGACTACGGACTGCTGCGCTACGGGGGCGTAGTCGAACCGGTGGCCGAACCGCAGGTCATGTTCGACTACCTCGGCCGCCTCGACCTGGGCGCCGACCCCGACGGCCCCTGGTCGCCGATCTCGGATCTCGCACTGCACCAGCACCTTCCGATCGCACCCGAACCGGATCTCCCGCTGCGCTACGCGCTCGACGTCATCGCGGGCGTGCAGCCGGGACCGGACGGCCCGCGGGTGGTCACGCTGTGGCGGTGGAGCGCCGAGCTGTTCGACCCCGCCGATATCGAGCGGCTCATCGAAATCTGGCAGCGCGCCGTCGCCGCGCTGACGAACGCGCGGTACGCACAGTGAGGACGGAGGATCAGGTGTCGCAAGCCACGGATTCGGCGATCGTCGTCGAATCGGTCGAGAAATCGTTCGGACAGGTCCAGGCGTTGCGCGGGATCAGCTTCACCGTCCCGGCGGGCAGCGTGCTCGGCGTGCTCGGGCCCAACGGCGCCGGGAAGACCACGACCGTGTCGGTGCTGTCCACGCTCATCCGGCCCGACGCCGGACGCGCCACGGTCGCGGGTTACGACGTTGTCGCTCAAGCGGATCGGGTGCGGGCATCGATCATGCTCACCGGACAGTACGCCGCGCTCGACGAGGTGCTGACCGGGCGGGAGAACCTCGTCCTGTTCGGGCGGCTCATGGGTTTGCGGCCGAAACCGGCCAAGCGGCGCGCGGCCGAACTGCTCGACCAGTTCGAACTCACCGATGCCGCCGACCGCCGGGTCGGCCAGTACTCCGGTGGGATGCGCCGCCGCATCGATATCGCCTGCGGGCTGGTGCGCCTGCCGAAGGTGGTGTTCCTGGACGAACCGACGACCGGACTCGACCCGGTCAGCCGCCAGCGGTTGTGGGCGCTGATCCGCGACCTCAAACAGCAAGGGGTGACGATCCTGCTCACCACCCAGTACCTCGAGGAGGCCGACGCGCTCAGCGACAACATCATCGTGGTCGACCGGGGCACCGTCATCGCCGAGGGCACCGCCGACCAGCTCAAGGCGCGGTCGGGGGCGAGCTATTGCGAGGTGGTTCCGGTCGACGCTGGCGATGTCGCCAAGATCGTGTCCGTGCTCGCGGAGCTCGGCGAGCCGACCGTCGCCGCATCCGCCGACCGCGTGTCGCTGCCCGCGCCCGACGGCGCGGCCACCCTGGCCGAGGTGCTGCGCCGGGTCACCGAGGCCGAGGTGGAGCTGATCGATATCGCGCTGCGCCGCCCCTCGCTCGACGAGGTGTTCATCGAGTTGACCCGCCCGGCGGTGGGGGGGCGGGCATGAGCGCGGAAACCCTTGCCGAGCACCGGGTTCCGGCCGGGCTGCAATGGCGGGCACTGAGCGGGCGCACGATTCGCGCGGCGGTGCGGGAGGGGGATCTGCCGTTCGGGTTCGTCGCGCCGATGATCTTCTTCGTGTGTTTCTTCGTGCCGCTGCGACATTCGATGGAACTGGGTGGCGGCAGCTACGCGCAATATCTGCTGCCGGTGATCGTGGTGCAGGGCATGTTCTTCACCGCCATGTCGGCGGGGGACCGGGCCGCGCGCGACACGTTCAGCGGAATGGGAACCCGGCTGCGGTCCATGCCGGTGCGGGCGTGGCTGCCGCTGGCGGCGCGGATGTCGGCGAATCTGGTGCGGGCCGTCGCGGCGGTCGCCGGGGCGCTGGTGATCGGCGGCGCGTTCGGGTTCCGTTTCCACGACGTGGCCGGGGCGTTCGCGTTCGTCGGGCTGGCGTTGGCCTTCGGGGTCGCGCTGGTGATCGGGGCCGACGCGCTCGGGGTGGCGACCGGTAAGCCGGAGGTCGGGGCGTCGGCGCTGCTGGCCCCGCAGCTGTTGCTGATCATGATGTCGACGGGATTCGTTCCGGCGCAGGCGTTTCCGGGGTGGATTCAGCCGTTCGTGCGCAATCAGCCCGTCTCCCAGGCCGCGGCGGCGCTGCGGGAGCTGGCGGACGGGAAATTCACCGCGGCACTGGGCATTTCGCTGGCCTGGATCGCCGGGATGATCGTGGCGTTCACCGCGGTGTCGGTGCTGGTGGAAAGGCGGCGCTCGTGAGGACCCTGGTGGATCAGAGCCTGGTCGAGGCCGGGCGGTTGATGCGGCGCTGGCCGCGCGAACAGGAGGTCATCACCTCCACGCTGGTGCTGCCGGTGCTGCTGCTGTTGATGTATCAGCTGGTGTTGAACCGGGCGCTGACCGCGTCGTCGGGTACCGATGCCATCTACGGTTTCGTCCCCATGATCGCGGTGACGGGCGCCATGTACGGCGCGATGGGCACCGGCCTGTCGCTGCACGCGGAGGTGGAAAGCGGTCTGCTGCGGCGCTTCTGGGTGCTGCCGGTGCACCGCGGCGCGGGCCTCCTCGGCCGCCTGATCGCCGAATGCGGCCGCACCCTCGTCGCCACCGCCCTGGTCGTCGTCCTCGGCGTCGCCCTGGGCCTGCGCTTCCACGCGGGCTGGCTCGGCCTGCTCGGCGCCCTGCTCGTCCCCGTCGTCCTGATCCCCGGCTTCGCCACCATGGTCATCACCGTCGGCGTCGGCAAGGCCGGCGCCAAGGTCGTCCAACTCTTCGCCGCCGTAACCCTCCTCGGCATGTTCTTCAACTCCGGCTTCGTCCCCGTCGACAACTACCCCGGCTGGCTCCAGCCGATAGTCCGCGCCCAACCCATGAGCTGCGCCATCGAAACCATGCGCAACTTCACCCTCGGCGGCCCGGTACTACTGCCGTTCCTGCAAACTTTGGCCTGGTCGGCGGGCCTCGCCGTGGTGTTCGGCGCCCTGGCGATCCGCGGCTACCGCAGGGCGGCTCAGGGCTGACTCGTTCCACCGAACGTCGGTTCGGGGTGGGGAACGGCCCTTCCAACCGCAAACAACGCGCTACGCTTTGTTGCCGGGTCGGTTCACCTTTGCGAGCGTGGATCACGACGAACCGTACCGATGGGGCGAAATTCTGTTGTGCGAAGCCGAAAACCGTTGTCCCCCTAGGAGAGGAGACACTGCGTGAACGGAGCGCCCGCCGCGTTCAACGCCGCCGAGCCGTCGACCGTGGGCGGTCCCGGTGGCGCGGTCACTCTGGTGGAGGGGAGCACCTTCTGCCTGTCGAACCGCATGGGAGACGTCGAACCGCAAACCGCGCACGGGCTGTTCTATCGCGACGCCCGCGTGGTCTCGCGCTGGGAACTACGGGTGGACGGGCAGCGGCCCGAGCCGCTGTCGGTGCTGAGCCCCGAGGCCTTCACCGCGCGTTTCATCCTGCGGCGGCCGCCGCGCGCGGGCGCGGCCGACAGCACGCTGCTGGTGGTGCGCGAACGCCTGGTCGCCGACGGACTGCGGGAGAAGATCACGCTGGAGAACCTCGGCCGCGAACCCACGGCCGTCTCGCTCGAACTGCTCGCCGACGCGGACTTCGTCGACCTGTTCGCGGTCAAGGAGGGCCGGGCGGGCAACGGCCGCGCCGAGGTGCTGGTCACCGACAGCGAACTGCTGCTCAACGACCGTTCCGACCGGGCCCGCGGCCTGGCCGTCTCGTCGTCGGAGGCGCCCCTGATCATGCCGGGTTCGCTGGCGTGGCGGGTGGTGGTCCCGGCCGGGGGCAGCTGGCAGACCGAGGTCCTCGCGCAGCCGACGATGGCCAATCAGCGCGTGCAGCCCACGCTGCCGCCCGGCGAACACTTCGAGGTGAGCGAACCGAGCCGCAAGATCGAGGCGTGGCGCGACACCGCCACCAAGCTCACCAGCGGCGATCCGCTGCTGACCGCCGTCCTGCAACGCACCGAGAGCGATCTGGGCGCGTTGCGGATCCACGACTCCGAACGCGAGGGCCGCACCTTCGTCGCCGCCGGAGCCCCCTGGTTCATGACGCTGTTCGGCCGCGACAGCCTGCTCACCGCCTGGATGGCCCTGCCGCTGGACGTGAGCCTGGCGCTGGGAACCATGCAGCAACTCGCGGAAACCCAAGGGCAGCGGGTGGATCCGCTGACCGAGGAGGAGCCCGGCCGCATCATGCACGAGATCCGGCGCGGACCGGCCAGCGGTCTCGCGCTCGGCGGGGAGACGTACTACGGAACCGTCGACGCCTCACCGCTTTTCGTCATGCTGCTGGCCGAGACCAGGCGCTGGGGCGCGCCCTCGGACGCGGTCGCGGCCCTGCTCCCGGCCGCCGACGCGGCGCTGGATTGGATGTCGCACTTCGGCGACCGCGACGGCGACGGCTTCATCGAATACCAGCGCGCCACCGACCGCGGCCTGATCAACCAGGGCTGGAAGGACAGCTTCGACGGCATCAACGACATCGCCGGGCACATCGCGGAGTCGCCGATCGCGCTGTGCGAGGTGCAGGGCTACCAGTACGCCGCCCTCCTGGCGCGCGCCGAACTGGCCGACGAGTTCGGTGAGGTCATCGTCGCCGCCCGCCTGCGCGACCGCGCCTCGGCGTTGCGCACCAAATTCGTCGAGGCGTTCTGGATGCCCGAAAAGGGTTGGTACGCCGTGGCTCTCGATCGCGGGAAACGCCGCGTGGACGCGCTCACCAGCAATGTGGGGCACTGCCTGTGGTCGGGTATCGTGCCCGACGAGCACGCCGCGCAGCTGGTCGAGCGCATGTCCACCGCCGAGATGGACTCCGGATTCGGTTTGCGCACACTGGCTTCCGGCATGGGCGCGTTCAATCCCATGAGCTACCACAATGGTTCGGTGTGGCCGCACGACACCGCGATCGCGGTCGCGGGCCTGCTGCGCTACCGCCACATCCCCGGCGCGGTCGACCTGGCCACCCGCCTGGCCGACGGCCTCCTCGACGCCGCCGCGGCCTTCGGCGGCCGCCTGCCCGAATTGTTCTGCGGTTTCCCGAGATCCAGGTTCTCCGCACCCGTCCCGTACCCCACCTCCTGCTCCCCCCAGGCCTGGGCCAGCGCCGCCCCCCTCCTCCTGGTCCGCTCGTTCCTCGGCCTGGACCCCGACGTCCCCCGCCGCTCCCTGACCGTGCTACCCCACCTGCCGTCGCGGTGGGGCCGAGTGGAACTCACGGATCTCCGGCTGGGGGGATCGATGATCGATCTGGCGGTGGACGGTCAGCGGGTGGTCGCGTCGAATCTGCCGGAGGATTGGCGGTTGATCACGCATTGAGCGGGTCCGGACCTGCGGCTGGGTAAGCTTTCCGACATGACCATCCAGGCGGTGGATTCGCTCCCGCACCAGATGACCGAGGAGCAGTACCGTCGGCTGCCCGAGGACATCGCCCGCGAGATCGAGATCGTCCACGGTCATGTCATCGTGTGCGAATCGCCGAGCCCCGAGCACAATCGGATCGCTCGGCGACTCGCCAACGAGCTCGAGCGGCTCCCCAGCACCGAACCGTGCGTCCGGGCCGAGACCGATATCGACGTGGTCCTCTGGCGGGTCCCGAAATTCACCTTCCGCCGCCCGGACGTGGTGGTCTACCGCTGCCTGGACGAGCCCGGCGCCAAGCCCGAAGCGGGCGACACCCTGATCGTCGTCGAGGTGTCGTCCCCGTCCACCGCCGCCGAGGACCTCCTCGACAAGAAGGCCCAGTACGCCCGCGTGGGAATCCCGCTCTATCTCGTTATCGTCCTGAACGACAAGTACGAGATCGAGGACGTTCTGGAATTCCGCCTCGACGCGCACGCGGGTGAATACCGGCTCCACCAGTTCCACCGCGGCGGGGTGCTGCGGCTGGAGCATGTGGTGGTCGGGGAGGTCGTGTTGTCGGAATTGGCGCGCTGAACCGTCGGGTCACAAACTGACGCGCTGGTCCTGGGGCAGGAAGAGTTTGTCGGTCTCCTTGACGTCGAAGGTGGCGTAGAACTCCGGGAGGTTGCGGACGACCTGGTTGCAGCGGAACTCGCTGGGGGAGTGGACGTCGTTGGTGACCAGCCACTCGGTGTACTCGGCGGTGGACTTGGTGCGCCAGTTGCGGGCCCAGGAGCGGAACATGTCGGTGTAGTCGGGGGTGTCGCGGCCCTTGCGCTTCTCGGCGAGGCGGTAGGCGGCGAGGGAGATCATCAGGCCGCGCAGGTCGGCGAGGTTCTCGCCGACGGTGAGTTCGCCGTTGACGTGCTGATCGATGCCCTCGGGGACCAGCGCGTCGTACTGGTCGATGAGCTGTTTGGTACGGGTGTCGAAGGCGGCGCGGTCCGCCGGGGTCCACCAGTTGCGCCGGTTGCCGTCGCCGTCGTACTTCGAGCCCTGATCGTCGAAGCCGTGGCCGATCTCGTGGCCGATGGTGGCGCCGATCGCGCCGTAGTTCACCGCGGGTTCGGCGTCCTTGTCGAAGAAGGGGGCCTGCAGGATCGCGGCGGGGAAGTTGATCGAATTGGAGGCGGCGGAGTAGTAGGCGTTGACCTCCTGCGGGGCCATGCCCCATTCCAGCTTGTCGACCGGCGTGCCGAGATGATTCATGCTGCGCTTGGACTCGAAAGTGTTGATGGCGCGCAGGGATTCGATCAATTTCCCGCGGGTCACCTTCAGCGTCGAATAGTCCACCCACTTGTCGGGATAGCCGATCTTGACGGTGATCTTGTCCAGTTTGGCGATGGCCGCGTCCCGGGTCTGCGGGGACATCCAGCTCGAATTGTGGAAGTTGTCGCGGTAGGCGGCGATGATGTCGTTGACCATCTCCTTCGCGCGGTCCTTCGCGTCGGGCGGGAAATGCTTTGCGACATAAGCCTTTCCGAGCTGCTCCCCGGCGTACTGGTTGACCGTTCCGATCGCCGACTTCCACAGTTCGGGCCGCTGCTGCGTCCCGTTCATCACCTTGCCGAAGAAGTCGAAATTGGCGTCGGAGATGTCCTTCTTCAGGAAGCGGGCGAACTCGCGCACGAGATAGAGCTTCAGATACTCGCGCAGCACGGCGATATCGGTCTCGGTCCACAGCTTGCCCGCCGCGGTGACGAACGACGGCTCGCCGACGACGATCTTGTCGAACAGGTTCTTGGGCCGGTCGGTCGTGCCCGCCAGCCAGGCGTCCCATTCGAAAGTCGGTGCGAGAGCGACCAATTCGTTCCAGGACTTGAGGTTGTAGGTGGCGTCGCTGTCGCGGGTGCGCACGTTGTCCCAGAAGCCCGCGGCGATCCGCTTCTCCAGATCGAACACCCGTTGCGCCATCCCCGCCGGATCGGGGAAGCCCGCGCCGGTGGCGATGCGTTCGAGATAGGTGCGGTAGGCGGCGAGCTTGTCGGCCTGTTCGGGCTTGCGGTAGTACTGCTCGCCGAGGCCGATGCCGGACTGGCTCACGTACGGGATGTAGGCGTTGGAATCCTTCTGATCGACCGAGACGTTCAGCCCGATCAGCCCGGCGATCGGCAGCTCGCCCATCACCTTCGCGAGGTCTGCCTTCGTCGGGGCCTTGTCCACCTTGTCGAACAGGTCCTGCAACGGCGACATGCCGAGCTTCTCGATCGTGTCCAGATCCATCCGCGCGTCGTACAGGTCGCGGATCTGCTGCTCGGGCGTGCCGTCCTTCGGGTCCTTGATGGCCTCGACGATCTCGCGCAGCTGCCCCTCGACCCGATCGGACACCTCGTCGAACGTGCCGAAGCTGTTCTTGTCCGGGGGCAGCTGATACTCCCGCAGCCACTTCCCGTTGACGTGCCGGTACAGATCGTCCTGCGGCCGCACCGCCGGATCCACCCCCGACAGATCGGCCCCGTGCAACTGCACCGGCGCCGACTGTTTCGAACACGCCACCAGCGCGGTCGCCACCGGCACCGCCCCCAGCGCGATCAGAAACGAACGACGATCCAGGCGGGCCCGGCCTCGAGATGTCACAGGCAACCTCTTCCCGACGGTATGGCGATCTGGCTGTGCGATCGAGGCTAATGTCTCCGGCGTTCCCGCGTCATCCCGCCGGGCCGTCGAGGGGCATCGCCCGCGCCTCCCTTCTCTCTGCTCCCGGCCGCGCTCTCGGGCCGGGATTTGGGGACCACCTGCGCCTTCGCTACACTGGCCAGGTTGCCTGCGGGACAGTTGTGCCCGCACTTCGGCCGTGAACCCCCAGTGGTGATCGCTTCGATCGCGAGAATCCGCTGGCAGGCGCGCGTTCGAGGGGCAGCTGACCATGCCCGTCGGGTCGGTAATCCGGCGTGCATATCGTCCAGGTCCAGGAGGAGAGCTGAAGTGATTCAGCAAGAGTCGCGGCTGCGCGTCGCCGACAACACGGGTGCCAAGGAGATCCTCTGCATCCGCGTGCTCGGCGGTTCGTCGCGTCGCTATGCCGGTATCGGCGACGTGATCGTCGCCACCGTGAAGGACGCCATCCCCGGCGGCAACGTCAAGAAGGGCGATGTCGTCAAGGCCGTCGTCGTGCGCACCACCAAGGAGCGCCGGCGTCCGGATGGCAGCTACATCCGTTTCGACGAGAACGCCGCGGTGCTGATCAAGGCGGACAACGATCCGCGCGGCACCCGCATCTTCGGCCCCGTCGGCCGCGAGCTGCGCGACAAGCGTTTCATGAAGATCGTTTCGCTGGCCCCGGAGGTGCTCTGACATGAAGGTGCACAAGGGCGACACCGTGATCGTTATCTCGGGTAAGGACAAGGGCGCCAAGGGCAAGGTCATCCAGGCCTACCCGAAGGAGCAGCGGGTCCTGGTCGAGGGCGTGAACCGCATCAAGAAGCACGTCGCGAACTCCGCGAACCAGCGCGGCGCCAGCTCGGGCGGCATCGTGACCCAGGAGGCGCCCATCCACGTGTCGAACGTGATGGTCGTCGACTCCGACGGCAAGCCGTCCCGCGTGGGCTACCGCACCGACGAGAACGGCAAGCGGGTGCGTATCTCCCGTCGCAACGGGAAGGACATCTGATGACCACCACCGAGAAGATCCAGCCCCGGCTGAAGCTGCGCTACCGCGAGGAAATCAAGGACGCGCTGAACAAGGAATTCAACTACGCCAACGTGATGCAGATCCCGGGCGTGGTGAAGGTCGTGGTGAACATGGGCGTCGGCGACGCCGCCCGCGACGCCAAGCTGATCAACGGCGCCGTCGCCGACCTGGCCCTGATCACCGGTCAGAAGCCGGAGATCCGCAAGGCCCGCAAGTCCATCGCGCAGTTCAAGCTGCGTGAGGGCATGCCGATCGGCGCCCGCGTCACCCTGCGCGGCGACCGCATGTGGGAGTTCCTGGACCGCCTCGTGTCCATCGCCCTCCCCCGAATCCGCGACTTCCGCGGCCTGTCGCCGAAGCAGTTCGACGGCAACGGCAACTACACCTTCGGTCTCTCGGAGCAGTCGATGTTCCACGAGATCGACGTCGACAAGATCGACCGCCCCCGCGGCATGGACATCACGGTCGTCACCACGGCCACCAACGACGAAGAGGGCCGCGCCCTCCTGCGTCACCTCGGCTTCCCGTTCAAGGAGAACTGAGCATGGCTAAAAAAGCTCTGATCAACAAGGCCAACCGGAAGCCGAAGTTCGGCGTGCGCGCCTACACCCGCTGCCAGCGCTGCGGCCGGCCGCACGCGGTGTTCCGCAAGTTCGGGTTGTGCCGTGTGTGCTTGCGGGATATGGCGCACAAGGGTGAGCTGCCCGGGGTGCACAAGGCTTCCTGGTAGGACTTCACTACGCTGAGTGCGGTGGTCCATCCGAGGACGGACCACCGCACTCGCGTATCTCGATGAGGGTGGACACGGGCTCGGGACCTCGATATGGTCACGAGCTATGAGTGCAGGGGGAAGATGGGGTGGAGGCTTTCTTTTCGTTCTCGGCGCAATGAATCCGACACTCGACCGTCTGGCCGTGGTATGAGTTCGGAATTCCGCGTCGACCTCGAGCAGCTCGACCAGATCGCCTCTCGCTTGAACGGCTTGTCCAGCTTTGTCACGAGCCATCTGGACGAGTTGGATAACAAGATCGGATCGCTGCGGCACGGTAGCTGGGAGTCTCTGGCTGCTTCCGCCTACGCCGAAGCCCACGCGCAATGGAGTTCGGCCGCACGCGAATTCGCTCGGGGCGTCGCCGAGGTGAGTCATGCGGCAAGAAGAGCTCACGAGCGCTACACTCGTGCGGTCGAACTGAGTAGGCAGATGCACGGGGGCGGGTGACGGTGTGGGCAACCCCATCGCACTCGACTGGCAGACCTACTACGACGCGGCTGATCGATGTCATACATTAGCCAGTGAAATCGCCGATGTTCTGCGTGGATTGCTGAGCACACTCGAAGAGTGCGAGCGAATGGCGGGCGATTCACGGGAAACGGTCGAATGGTCGAAGGCGTACGACAGGCACGCCGAGGATGTCATCTCGACGTGGATGACCCTGTGCAACGCGTTGGCGAAATATGGTGATGCACTTGCGGCCACCGGTTTCAACTACGGCACCAGCAACCATTCGAAGCCACCCCTTCCCAGTCTCCAAGGTGCGATTTTCTCCGGACGTGAGTATCACATAATTCCCTCCGCCACCGGCGATAACGGTCCCGGAGTCGACACATTCGATCAACTGGTGAAGGCTCTCGGCAAAATTCCCAATGGTGATCGCGACAAGCTGGCCAAGGCCGCCACCGCATGGACCGCTGCCGCAGGACACGATGGCATCCATTCGGCGGCCGACAAAATTCAGGCGATCAAGGAACTTTTCGATCACGGGCACCCGAATGTCGACGACATTCTTCGTAATCTCGAGACGCTGCGAACCGGCGCGTCGGGAATCGCGCAGGGCGCCTTGGCCTTCGGCCCGCCGGTCTCCGACTTCAACGCCGCCCTCGGCGAGATGCGCAGCCAGGTCGCCGTGGAGGTTGAAGAGACGGTCAAGGCGCTGGCGGCCAGTGTTGCGGTGGCCGTAGCCCTCTCGATTTTCACCGCCGGGGTGAGCGCTGTCGCGGAAGCCGGCGGTATTGCCGTCATTGTGGCCGATGCTGTCAATGTCATTCGAAATACCATCAGCGTGAGCCGATTGATGAAAGTCACTGGGGTGGTAAGCGGGGTAGCGACCGCTGCGGTAGCCACGCAGGCCTTCAAAGATGTGCCTGACATGGCCATAAGATCCGGGCTGGCCGCGATCGCAGCAATCACCGTGAAAATGGCAGACCTCAGCGATTCGGGCTCAGACGACTCGCACGCCGGTGGCGCGGCGATGCCTGCACCGAATCAGGCTGTCACGGACAAGATGACGCAGATGCTGGCCAACGGAATTCATCCGAACTATGACTGCTCGGAAATTGCAGAAGATCTGGAGGAGGCCGCCGATGGGGAGGGGGAGATCATTCGCGTCGATCCACCCGACGGAAAGCCATCGCTGTCCGTACGCGAGCAGGAGCACTCGACCGAATACATGTACCACGAAGTGTACACTGACGGAAATTATGTCTACGACCCGCGGTTGAGTCCGCAGCCCGTTCCGAAAACCGAATGGGAGAGACAGATGTTGGGTGACAATCCCGGTGCCAAGGTGAGGACGGTGCGCTGATGACCGCAGGACCCGCAGAGTTCATTGCCACGCTGAAACGCTTCGGCACATTGGAGTGGTACCGCTTTGGTGGTGGTATCACAGAATCCGGGATCTACGACCCGCCGCTGATTGTGTGGCGGTACGCGGAACCACGCCCGTCATGGGTCGCGGAAAAGATTCAGCAGCTCGTCGGTGCGGAGGATCTTCTGATCGACTGGGCCTTCGACACGAGTCGAAGGAATTGGGTTCTTGTCCCGGCTCGAGTGCTCGAAGAACAAGAACGGCAGAGCCTGCCCACCGATGCGAGCGCTGTGGCCCTACTCATGCGAAACGACCAAGATTTCTGCCGACAGGCCGTGTTGGACTTCGAGCTGATCGTGCAGAACATGGCACGAATGTCGGACGATTCCTGATTCTCGGGAGTGTGGCGCCGGGGGCGCGACGATGACGTTCCCATCCTCCAAACCCACATTGCCTTCGGCCACGGCGTCCACCGCTGCATCGCCACCGCTCTCCCGCGCCGAGACCACGGTCGCAGAGTGCCATATCCGGCCTGCTGGCCGACCGGCGTGACTGGCCCGTGTTGGTGCGGGTTCGGCAGAGCCGACGCGATCGACATCACCCGCGTGGGACGGTTGTGCCCGCTACAAGGTGGTCACCGACCGCTGGGGGACCATCATCAACATGTACCCGATCTAGGAGGACGCTTGGCCATCGATGTCGCGATTCAAGACATGAATCATCAACGGTTGGAATACGTTTCGGGTCCAGTTGGGCAATGGCTTTCCGATTCGGTGCTCGAGGTTCCCTTGGGATCGATGATGAGGGGGATCCACAGGTACGCGGATACCATGTTCAATTCGTATCAGCTCAAGTTCTTTCTCAAGGAGCTAGCGGGGATGAGGCCGAAGGACGATCATGAGGGGGAAATGATTGCGGTCCTCTCCGCAGCCGCAGAGCAGGCTATTCTCCTTCATGGCTACCTCTGGTTCAGTGGCGACTGATTCAGGGTGCGCCGGACACAATTGGCGAGAACGGCGTTCGGTCGAGCGCGCAAGACGAAACCGTTGTCGATCGTGCGTATCTGATCGAGTAGCAGCGCGTCGTGGTCGACGGCCGCAACACACACAATCGCGTCGTCGGGTCCTTTGCAACGTGTGCTTTGCCATAATCGGTGCCGTTGTCATCGATAACGGCGACCTGAGAGAAGTTGTGGCGCACCATGATCGTGATCGCGCGGGTCAGGTCAGCGGTCGAGGCGACGTACTGCAGCTTCGACGGCAGATCGCCCAATCGTCGGGTTACCGGTACGGACTCAGAGACATCCTCGATGAGCTCGGGGAATGAGCGAAAGCGAGAGCATGCATCCGGAGATCATCGAGCACGAGGACCGTTGGATCCTCCTGCCGCTGCGGGGCGGTCGCGTGGTGGGGGTGGATTGGCGTCCGGAGGAGGTCGGCCTTCTTCTGGACACGGATTTCCTGATTGTGATCGGTTACGACGCTGAGCTGTCGCCGCAATCGGTTGCCAAGGATGCGATCGGGCGTCACCAGATCGGACATTGGCGTCGGGACGAAGTCGAGAATGCACTGAAATCCGAGATTCTTTCGCCGGTGTTTTTCAAATCCGGCGGGGCTAGAGTCGCTTTTCGAAACGGTTGGAAGCTGTTCCTCCCGGAGTGTCCGGCAACGTCACCTGCGGCTGTAGTCGCGGGTTCTCAGGGCCACTGGATTTCGTGCACGACTACGTCGGAGACCCTCATCTTCATGAGCGCACTGGGGATTTGGATGAGGAAGAGCTGAAGGTCCGGGCTCGAGAGGTTTATGAGCGGTTGTACGGTTGATTCTTTCCGAGATGGAGCCGTGAAATGAGCGAAGCGCTGATCCGGTTCGAGTTACCGGCATCGTTCATCGAGTCGAGGGCCAAGTTGACCCCGCGCGAACTCGGCTACGGCTACCGCAATGGGTGGATCACGGACCTGGACGTGGTTCGCTTGGCGATGACGGACGTTGTGCCGGAGACCGAGCCCATGGAGGTGGTCGAGTCACTTTCGTTGCTTCTCTCCGATGAGCTCGGCAAGGTCGATGATCTGGTTGATCGTCTGGTCGTCGATGGGCGCGCGGTCTGGGTCTATCTGACCGTGGCCTGGGTTTATGAGCACCCCTCCGATTTCGAGGGAAAGCCCTTTCTAGCAATCGAAAAGCTGTATGCCGAGTTCGATTATCCGCCGGAGATGGAGCCGTTCATTCCATGCCTGCCTCCGCTCACGGACGGGACGCCCGGATTCGAAGGGCTCGAGGAGCGTCTGCGCGATTACCTGTCGGAGAGCTGGCAACGGTATCACGAGGCGCGGTAGAACCGGCCTTTCGGTCTGTCATCCATGCCGCGGCCGTGCGCGCTAATCAAGGACCATTGGACCACGTCGATTTCAGCCACTATTGCGATCCGCTCCCGAACCCGTCACTCTGGAACTGTCTTCGTCAACCAGCGTCGACGAATGTGGGGGTTCGTACGTGAGCGGTGGAACGAGCTTCAATCAGGAGCGGCGGCGACTCGCCGTCGAGCGGGCGATCAGCGAGTTGGGGCCGATGCCGACACGTCGGCGCAACGTCATATCCGGTCTGCTGGCCGATCGGCGCGGCTGGCATGTTTTGGTACGGGATCGGCCGGAGTCGACGAGCGATCGAGTGGGCCTGTTGCTGATCGGCACGGGCGGCGTCTTTGCCTTTGTATTCGGCGATCAGCCGCTCGACGGGACCGAGATCGCACGATTGCGGGCCCACCTCCAGCAACTGCTGGATGGTGTGAGGGTGAGCGGGTCGCCACACGAATTCGTCACGGACACAGTGCGATTGGTTCTGGTGACCGCACCGCACCAGCGGGTTCGAAGTGATGGCCGGTTCCTGGTGGTCAGTGAGATCGACTATCCACGGGCGATCGCCGGGCCCAAACGCCTGTCTCGCGGAGCCGCCGACGGATTGGCTCGGGCAGCGGCGCAACGCGACCGCCAACTGGTCTCGCTGTCTGTCGAAGACCGGCCCGAGACCACCGGCGCCGACGCGCTGATCGGAGTCGATGAACTTGTCGACCAGGAGCGGGAACGGGCGCTGCGCGAACCGCTTCCGTCCTGGATGACATTCCTCGATCCCGCACAGCGCGCCTTGGTGACGAAGAATTACAGCGGCCCCGCTCGCATCGCCGGGCCGGCCGGTACCGGAAAGACGGTCGTCGCGCTGCATCGGATGGCGAGCCGCGCACATCGTACGACCGGAAAACTGCTGTTCACCACCTTCGTTCGCAATCTGCCGCGCTGCCAGGAACGAGCCTTCGCGCGGTTGGCGCCCTTCGCCGCCGACCGCGCCCAGTTCATGACCCTGCATGCCTGGGCCGGGCAGCTGCTGGACAGTCGAAATCACCACGTCACGATGAACCTGACCAAGGCCGACAACGCCTTCAATCTCGCGTGGTCGAGAGTGGGCAGCCGGGGACCGCTCGGTGCGATCGAACCGGACAACCGCTATTGGCGCGCCGAGATCGACCGGCTGATCAAGGGCCGTGGTATGGGTACCGAGGATTTCGAGGAGTACGCGTCCGTCGTGCGACGGGGCCGCAGCGGAGTGTTGCGCCGTGACGCCCGCGCGGCCGTCTGGAAGCTCTTCCGCGAATACGAGAAGATTCGCGAAGAAATGAATTTTCTCGACGCCAATGACCTGATCACCGCGGCCCTGCGCGAACTTCAGCGTGAACCGCTCGACGACCGGTACGACATGGTCGTCGTCGACGAGGTGCAGGATATGACGGTGCAGGGATTGCGGCTCGTGCACGCCATCCCCGGTGACGCGCCCAATGCGCTCCTGCTGGTCGGCGATGGACAGCAGAAGATCTACGCGGGCGGTTGGCGGATCGCGGACGCGGGGATCCGAATCGTCGGCCGCGGCGAATTGCTGAAGGTCAATTATCGCAATTGCGCTGAGGTCATGCGGCTGGCCGCGTCCTTCGAAGGCCGCAATCTCGTGGATGATCTCGACGGTATTCCCGCCGTCACGCTCGGCCGCGCCCAGACCGCGCTCTCCGGCGGCGACGCCGTCACCTGGTCCGGTACGGATGCCGAGGTCGAGGAGGCGATTCACGAGCAACTCCAGCGGATTCGGGAGAAGGGCATCCCGCTCTCGGCGACGGCCCTCATCACTCGGACCAATCACGAGACCATCCGATTCCGAAACGCCCTGCGGCGCTGGGGCATTCCCTTCCAGGACCTTCAGGACTACTGCGGCGACGACGCGGAGGAGTCGGTGAAGATCGGAACCGTGTTCCGAGCCAAGGGCCTCGATTTCAGGGCGGTTCTCCATCCGTATTTCACCAGGTCGGGGCCGCTGGAGCCCGCGACCGATTCGGAGCGGGACCGGGCCGAATTGTCGGCGAACCAGAGATTCGTCGCCATCACCCGGGCACGCGAATACGCCTGGCTCGGAATCATCGGCGAGTAGGCCGCGATCTAGACGGTCGAACCCACCAACTCGGAGAGAAAGGCACGAGTCTCCGGATCCACCGAGTAGACGACGGCACCCCGCATCCCTCTGGTCAACAGCACCTTGTACACATTGCGCACCAACGTGTCGAAGGTTTCATCGGAGACCGGATTATTCTTCTTACCCTTGAGCGCGGGATCGCGGGTGCCCTCTCGGACCGAGACGAACTGCCCGTCGCGCACGACGAGATCGGGTCCGAAAATGATTCCCGCCCAATCATATTCGAATCCCTGCGCGGTATACACACACCCGATCTGCCCGAACCCCCGCGGATCCGTCGCCCACAACGGGCTCGGCGGGGCGTCGCCGACCGCACGATCGCCGCGCAGATTCCACGGCCGTTTCCACTCACCGATCACGACGTCGTCGACCAGGGTGCCGTCATCCTTGGGTGAACTCCACGGCCAGCAGTAACCCGCGGCGATGCGGGCGGTGAGGCCTTCCGCGTTCTTGGCGCGGAGGAAATCCTCCATCTCTCGGGGCGAGTTCGCGACGTGGACCTCGAATGTGGGATCGCCGGTCCAGGGCGTGGGGCCGCCTTCCCGCAGGCCGAGCAGGCGTCGAACCCATTCGTCGTAGGCCCCGCTGCCGCCGCAGCGGAACTGTCCGTCCAATTCGATCTCGTGCACGATATGCCCGGAACGGGCCGCATGGCGTTTGATCTCCTGGACCCGTCCGACTTCATCGGGACGCACGACCTGATGTTCGTCGAGGAGGAATACCGGCACCCGCGCGACCGACATCAGTTCGTCGAGTTGCGGGCGGCCGGTGCGCGCGGCCTTGGGGGTGAAGCGGTTCGTCGATACCTCGCGGATGCGGTGGGCCTCGTCGCAGATGAGGACGTCGAGTTCGTTCTCGCCCAGGGTGGCGAAGTTCCGAAAGTATTTGAACAGGCCCTGCAATTCGGTCGAACCCTTCGCCGGGAACTTGCGAAGCGATTCGGTGAAAGCCAGTGATCCGGTGGCGTGCCGAACGCGATATCCGTCCCGATGCAGTTCGGCGAGTAGGGAAACCGCGATGAGGCTCTTACCGCTGCCCGGTCCGCCGGTGACGATGACGACGCTCTTGTGATTGGACCGGTGTGCCGCACGCACCTGGTTCATCACCGTCTCGTAGGCCAGTTTCTGCTGGTCGAGCAGGGTGTATTCGGTGGCGGCCCGGAGTTCGGCCCCGGTGAAGGAGAACAGATTCGGCTTGGGTCTGAGGGGACTGCTGAGCAGGCGTTCGGCGGCATCGCCCGCGGGTTGCGGGGCGAGCTGGCTCCGCAGGAATTCCAGGAACTCGTCGTGTTGATCACCGGTGAACAGGCGGCCCATTCGGTCCGGCTGTCGGGCGCGCAGCGCGGTCACCGAATTCTCGGTGGCGTTGTGCAGATACGCCACTCCGCTCACCGCATGGGGACGAGCGTGCAGGATCTCGACGAACTGGGTGAGATACCGGCAGTAGCCGCGCACCTGATCGATCGGATGCAACTGTTCGTTCGGAATTCCCGAGGCCCGGACGATGCGGTCCAAATTCCACACGGTCTCCGCCCGGCTCCACTGCTTCAGTTCGACGACCACATAGCTGTCCTCGCCGGTCTGCGGATGTGCGCCCGCCAGAATCACATCAGCCCGGCGGCTGGATTCGGGCAGCCGGTACTCGATGAGCATCTGCGTCTTTTCCAGGCCGATCTCGGCGAGATCCCGCGCGATCCACGGCAAACTCACATCCCAGGACCGTTGTTCGGCGGTGGGCCGTTCCCGCCGAGTACGACCCAAATGCTCGGTCACCATCGCGGACAGCTGATTCTGCGCGGACAGCGCCAGCACCTCTTCGGCGGTCGAACGGTACACCTGGTTCGGCAAGGCAGGAACCCCCGGATAGCACGAATGATCGTGCGGTGGGGGCGTATCCGCGTCAGCGGAAGCCCGTCGAGCCGCATGTGACGACGAGAGGTCAACTTACCAAAGGGCTTTCGCGGCCGCCCAATCAGTCGCGGGTCATGTCGTGATCGCGGGCTCGGTTGCCGAAGCTCACGCACCCTCCGCGGCCGTCGGTGAAAGCCCCTTCCAGCACGGTTCGATATGTGGGACTACCACTCGTAAAGGGACAAGTCGGACTTGCTGTGGCGGTGGACAGTAGGTGTCCGGAATGCTGTATCCCATGCCGTTCGAAGTGAATCCCGATAGTCTCCGGCAAGCTGCTGCGGCTCTGGCCCTACTGCCGGAAGAGATCGATCATGCGCCACAGGTGAAATCGCAGCCGGTGGCGGATGCGCTGAAGGGATCGGCCGTGGGGGATGTGCTGGCGGGTTTGGATGCGGTCAGTTCGTTGGCCAAGGCCGTGTTGCAGGCCCGGTTCAACGAGTTCTCCGGGGCGTTGGCGTTGTCCGCCGACAAATTCCACGGCAGCGATGTGGACGCGGCTCAACGGATCGCGACCGTCGCCGATTTCAATTCCGGGAATCCCGCCGAACCGGCACTGCCGACCTCGTTTCCGGGGCGGTGACCATGGCGACGCCGAGTCAGGTGAGCAATTGGGATGTCGCCGGATTGGCCGGTCTGGCCGCGGACGCCACCGCGCTGGCGGACGCGATCGCCAAGGCGGCCGACACGATGCACACCACCATTCACGACGGCCTGGTCTGGAAAGGCGCGGCCAAGGACGCCGCCGAAGGCAAGGCCGACAGGGAGCAGAAACAGATGCGTGCCGTGGCGACGGCTTACGACGATATCGCCGCGGCCTGCTCGGGTGCCCACGACGAAATGGCCCACCCGCTCTCGGAGATCAAGACCATCCTCCAACTCTATGCCGTCGCTCCGGTCGCCGTGGCCGACGATTGGACCATCACCGGAGTCGAGGATTGGAATTCCGATGCGGGACAGCAGCTTTCCCGCTTGTCCGGCCTCGTCGCGACGCTGGTGTCCGCGGACGTGAAATGGAGCGCCAAACTCTCCCACGCGCGTCATGAACTCGCGATGCTGGCAACGGATTCGGCGCTGAAAACGGAGTCCGCGGAGATTCAGAAGATCAAAAAGGAGGATCCCAAGGCGATCGCGGACAGTATCGCCACCAATCCCACCTCGTTCTGGGCGCCGGATGTGCCGGGAATGACCGCGTCCACGATCGCGGGAGCCATGACGGAGGGGACCCGGCTGGGGTTGGAGAATGCGGCGAAGGACGCGGGTGACGCGGGGGTGCTCAAATGGGTCGAGAACTGGGGAAACGTCGGAAAGGACGGCACCTGGGCTCGCGATGTCTCGTCCGGGTTCAGCAGATTGGGAGTCGTGGGTAGCGCGATCGGGACGGTCCCTTCCATCGTGGACGATATTCATGGCGGGATGGACCCGACCGAGGCGGTCGTGAGTGAGGGCGGCGGAACTGCGGCGGGGTTGCTGGCGGGTGGTGTGCTCGGGGGTATGGCCAGCGGAGCGGTCGCCGGGACAGAACTCGGGAGCGTGGTTCCAGGCGTCGGAAACGTGGTGGGTCTCGTCGTCGGATCCGCGGTGGGCGCCGGTGCGTCCTACTTGGGGTCGAAAGGGATTCAATGGCTATGGGAATGACCGAACCGAACGGCTCGGCGTCGCGGTCGGAGGTGGCTTTTCCGCAGTGGCAATGGGTTCCGGCTTGGCCGGTTTCGGGCCGCTCGCTCGGTACCCGGGTTCTCGCGGCGGTCACAGGTGGGGCGCTCCTGATCGTCGCCGTTGTTTGGATCGCCATCGTGATTGTCGACGGGCTGCGCGCGCGGCACACCATCACGGTGATCGGTGGCCTTGGCGGCGCTTCGATGGTCGGAGGTATCGGATTCGTGCTCATCGGCAACGCGGATTTGGTGCGTCGCAAACCCCGCGCCGAGGCATTTCGCCGTCTGGACGGTGAACACGGTCCCGGAGTTGTGCTTCGACCCCGCCGGACCAATCCGATACTGTACCTCGCGCTCGGTGGCGTCGCGGTTTATGGAATCGCCGCGTGGCTCGCCTGGCGGAACGGATTCTATGACGACGGTCTGCTGCCGTTGTCGAAAAACAATCAGGGTGGCGCGACATTGGCGCTAATATTCGGTGTGGTCAGCGCCCTGTGCGCGCTGGTGTTGGCCGTCCTGCTTCGTTGGAAACTGTCGGTCGAGCTGTATCCCCTCGGCGTGAAAAGGCCCAGCGCATTTCCGGGTGGTGACCGGAAGGATCGGTTCGTGAAATGGGACGACGTGGCGTCGGTCGCGAAAGGAGAGTTTCGCTCGTCGGCCCAAGCGGGGCCGCTACCGACCATCGATCTGTACCTCAGAACGCCCTGCCCCCCGGTTACCCGATTGGAGCTGCGGCTGGACCGGCCGGACCGAGTGGCGCTGCCGGTGTATGCCCTTGCGGGAGAGGCGAATACGATTCTGGCTGTCGTGCGGATCCTGGTTTCGCAGCCCGAGTCCCGAGTTTGTCTGGCCCATCCGGATGCCCCGGCGTGGTTCACCCCACCCCCGCTGGCAGAGCAGCAGAGGTTGTCCAAGTTGTACCCCGAAGGAAATGCGGCGCAATGACTTCCGGATCGCCGGGCGGCATGCCCCTCTCTGTGGCCGAGTATCTGAACCGCGCCGGGGTTGGTCTCGTGGTCGCCCATCGAGACACCGTGGGTGCGCCGATCGCGGAGGTTCTGGTGCCGGTCGGCTGGCGTCGAGTGGCGGCGGCCGCGTTCCCGCATGCCTACGGGGTGTGGGCGCTACCGCCCGCGGAAGGAGAGGGCTGGGCGGACAACGCGGTGCTACTGATCGGCAGGTTGACCGGTGAAGTGGATGCTGCGGCCTTGTTGAGCTGTGCATTCACGAGTTCCCGCGCGTTGCCTGGTTGGTCCGAGGAGCACAGCGGCAGTGGGACTTTCGGCGGACAACCGTCCGCTGTGATCAGCGGCCGGTATTCAGCGGGCGCGCTGAGGCTCTGGTCGTCCAACCGCTACCTGCTCTTTCGAGTCACCCGCCAGCAGTTCCTCGTGCAGCTCACGGTCACGACCCGAGTCGAATCGATCAGGGACGGCGATGCCGTTGCGGGCTCTTTGCGGGTGAGACCTCCGCTGTCGCCGTCGGAACTGGAACAGGCGAAAGACAAGTCACCTGATCCGGGAACCCGGCCGGAGCCACTCCGCCACTGGCCCCCAGGCCCCGTCTTCGACCACACCGAAGACGACGAATACTTCACCCGAAAACGCCGCACCGGCTGGCTGGAATGACCCCGCCTACGCGCAGTGGATCAAGAACTTCACCGTAGCCGGTTCATCCACCTTGATATCCGCCGTCTCACTCGCCACCGCGTCCGGCTGGCACCCCGACGGCACCGTCGTCACCGTCGCCCGGTAACACCCGGCCGAAACCTGTTGCGACGCATTGCCATCCTTGCCCGTGGTGATCGTCGCGAGTTCGGAATCGTTCTCGCACGACGTCACCCGCACCGCCACCCCAGGCACCGGGAACCGCTCGGTGCCCGTCCCCGCCTGCACCGTCAGCTGGCCGCCGGGGCCGGACGGCTCCGACTTCTGTGCCGCGTCGGCGTGGCTGGGGGTCGCGGTGACCGTCGGTTTGTCGTCGGCGCAGCCGGTTATCGTCACCACCGCGGCGAACACCGAGAACGCGAAGATCGCGGAACGCACAAGCTCTCCTCTCGAGGGCGGATATATCGAGCTGTCGTGCTGCGTGACACCTTAGGCGCACCAGACCCCGACTGTGTCCCAACCCACCCCACCCGAATTTTGCCCAGCTCACGCCCCCCTTTACACTGAACCGGTTGCCTGGGGAGCTCTGTGTCCGCACACGACCCCCGCCAACAAGCACTCAACCGACCGGCCAAAGCCGGCCGGACCAGCCGAATTGCTGTAGGCCCACGATCGGCGTGCCCGTAGGGACATGCCGGTGCTGCATGGGAACCGCGGCGAGAAAGGTGAGTGGTCTACCCATGACCATGACTGATCCGATTGCAGACTTCTTGACCCGTCTGCGCAACGCCAACTCGGCGTACCACGATCAGGTGAAGGCGCCGCACTCCAAGCTGAAGGCGAACATCGCCGACATCTTGAAGCGTGAGGGCTACATCGCCGACTACCGCGTCGAGGACGCGCCCGTCGGCAAGACCCTGATCGTCGACCTGAAGTACGGACAGAGCCGCGAGCGCTCGCTCGCCGGTGTGCGCCGGGTGTCCAAGCCCGGTCTTCGGGTGTACGCGAAGTCCACCAACCTGCCCAAGGTGCTGGGCGGCCTCGGCGTGGCCATCATCTCCACGTCGCAGGGCCTGCTCACCGACCGTCAGGCCAAGCAGCAGGGTGTAGGCGGGGAAGTCCTCGCCTACGTCTGGTAAGGGAGGTAGGAGCAATGTCGCGTATCGGCAAGAAGCCGATCCCGGTTCCCACCGGCGTCGAGGTGACCATCGACGGCCAGAGCGTGACGGTGAAGGGTTCCAAGGGCACCCTGTCGCACGTCGTGGCCGAGCCGATCACCGTCGCCAAGGGTGAGGACGGCCAGATCGAGGTCGTCCGCCCCAACGACGAGCGCCAGAACCGGTCGCTGCACGGGCTGACCCGGACCCTGATCGCCAACATGATCCAGGGCGTGACCCAGGGTTACGAGAAGAAGATGGAAATCTTCGGCGTCGGTTACCGCGTGCAGGCCAAGGGCTCGAACCTCGAGTTCGCCCTGGGCTACAGCCATCCGGTTCCGGTCGAGGCCCCCGAGGGCATCACCTTCAAGGTCGAGACCCCCACCAAGTTCTCGGTGTCGGGCATCGACAAGCAGAAGGTCGGCCAGATCGCCGCGGTCATCCACGGCCTGCGCAAGCCCGACCCGTACAAGGGCAAGGGCATCCGGTACGAAGGCGAAGTCGTTCGCCGCAAGGTCGGAAAGACGGGTAAGTAAGCCATGGCACAAACCGAAACCCAGAAGGCCGCGCGCAAGCCGCTCGGCAAGGATGTGTCGACTCGGCGTCGTGTTGCCAAGACCCGCCGACACTTCCGTCTGCGCAAGAAGGTCCTCGGCACCGCCGAGCGTCCGCGTCTGGTCGTGTTCCGCTCCTCGCGGCACCTGCACGTCCAGCTCGTCGACGACTCGATCGGCCAGACCGTCGCCGCCGCCTCCACGATCGAGCCCGATGTCCGGGCCGTCGAGGGCGACAAGAGCGCCAAGGGCGCGAAGGTCGGCGAGCTGATCGCCGCCCGCGCCAAGGCCGCCGGTGTGGAGACCGTGGTGTTCGACCGCGGTGGCCACGACTACCACGGCCGGATCGCCGCGCTCGCGGACGCCGCTCGGGAAGGCGGGTTGAAGTTCTGATGACCAAGCTCACCAACGGAAGGAATGTCTGATGCCGGGACGTCAGCGGCGTGACGGCGGCAACGGACCCGCCGGACAGAACGGAAGCAACGAGGGCGGTCGCGGCGAGCGTCGCGGTCGCCGCGACGATCGTCGCGAGCAGACCCAGGCCGAGAAGAACCAGCTCGAGCGGGTCGTCGCCATCAACCGCGTCTCCAAGGTCGTCAAGGGTGGCCGGCGCTTCAGCTTCACCGCCCTGGTGATCGTGGGCGACGGCAACGGCCTGGTCGGCGTCGGCTACGGCAAGGCCAAGGAAGTTCCCGCGGCCATCCAGAAGGGTGTCGAGGAGGCGCGCAAGAACTTCTTCCGCGTCCCGATGATCGGCTCGACCGTCACCCACCCGGTTCAGGGTGAGGCGGCGGCCGGTGTGGTCATGCTGCGTCCGGCCTCGCCCGGTACCGGTGTGATCGCCGGTGGCGCGGCCCGTGCCGTGCTGGAGTGCGCCGGTATCCACGACATCCTGGCCAAGTCGCTGGGCAGCGACAACGCCATCAACGTCGTGCACGCGACCGTGGCGGCCCTCAAGCAGCTGCAGCGTCCCGAGGAGGTGGCGGCCCGTCGCGGTCTGCCGATCGAGGACGTCGCTCCTGCGGGCATGCTGCGTGCGCGCGCGGGAGTGGGAGTCTGACATGGCACAGCTGAAGGTGACCCAGATCAAGTCCACGATCGGCGCCAAGAAGAATCAGCGCGAGTCGCTGCGCACCCTCGGCCTGCGCGGAATCCGCCAGACCGTTGTGCGCGAGGACAATTCGCAGAACCGCGGGCTGATCAACGTCGTGCGCCACCTCGTTACCGTTGAGGAGGTCAACGCATGACCATCAAACTGCATCATCTGCGTCCGGCCCCCGGCGCCAAGACCGAGAAGATCCGCGTCGGTCGCGGTGAGGGCTCCAAGGGCAAGACCGCGGGCCGCGGTACCAAGGGTACGAAGGCTCGCAAGAACGTGCCCGCCCGCTTCGAGGGCGGCCAGATGCCGATCCACATGCGGCTGCCGAAGCTGAAGGGCTTCACCAACCCCTTCCGCGTCGAGTACCAGGTCGTGAACGTGGGCGACATCGCCCGGCTGTTCCCCGAGGGCGGGACCATCGGCAAGGACGAACTCGTCGCGGCGGGCGCGGTCCGCAAGAACGAGTTGGTCAAGGTGCTCGGCAACGGGGAAATCGGTGTGGCCGTTCAGGTCAGCGCCGACAAGTTCTCCGGCTCCGCGAAGGAGAAGATCACCGCCGCCGGTGGCACCGCCACCGAGCTGGGCTGACAGTAAGGGTCAATAGACAGTGGGCGCCGGACGGGTGAGAGCCCGTCCGGCGCCGCTGTTAGAGTTCAATTGTTGTCTGCCATCGCCCCATGTCGTTAGCCAGGAGGATCTGTGCTTTCCGCCTTCGTATCGGCTTTCCGGACCCCGGACTTACGGCGGAAGATTCTCTTCACGCTGGGCCTGATCGTGCTGTACCGCATCGGTGCGACACTGCCGTCGCCCGGTGTGGATTACAAGGCGGTCCGGCACTGCGTCGACATCGTCTCCGGCGGTGACAACGCGGGCATCTACCAGCTGATCAACCTGTTCTCCGGCGGCGCGCTGCTGCAGCTGTCGATTTTCGCGATCGGCATCATGCCCTACATCACGGCGAGCATCATCATCCAGCTGCTCACCGTGGTGATTCCGCGTTTCGAGGAACTGCGCAAGGAAGGCCAGTCCGGCCAGACCAAGATGACGCAGTACACGCGGTATCTCGCGATCGCGCTGGCGGTGCTGCAGGCGACCGGTCTGGTGGCGCTCGCCGCCCGCAAGCAGCTGATGCCGAGCTGCCCGCAGGACATCCTCGCGGACACAAGCGTTTTCGGCATGATCATCATCGTGCTGGTGATGACCGCCGGTGCGTCGCTGGTCATGTGGTTCGGCGAGCAGATCACCGAGCGCGGCGTCGGAAACGGCATGTCGCTGTTGATCTTCGCGGGTATCGCGGCGCGAATCCCCAGTGAGGGCAAGCAGATTCTCGACAGCAAGGGCGGGTTGATCTTCGGCCTGGTCTGCTTCGCGGCGCTGCTGGTCATCGTGGCGGTGATCTTCGTCGAACAGGGTCAGCGCCGGATCCCGGTGCAATACGCCAAACGCGTGGTGGGCCGCAAGATGTACGGCGGCTCGTCGACCTATCTGCCGTTGAAGGTCAACCAGGCGGGCGTGATTCCCGTGATCTTCGCGTCCTCGCTGCTGTATCTGCCGAACCTGGTCGCCCAGTTGACGCAGAACACCTCCGGCGGCAAGGGCAGCTGGTGGCAGGAGATCATCCAGAAATACTTGGTCAACCCTGGTAACCCGGTCTATGTGGCGATCTACTTCGCGTTGATCGTGTTCTTCACCTACTTCTATGTGGCGATCACGTTCAATCCGGAGGAACGCGCGGACGAGATGAAGAAGTTCGGCGGGTTCATCCCCGGGTACCGCCCGGGCAAGCCCACCGCGGACTATCTGCAGTACGTCCTGAGCCGCATCACCCTGCCGGGTTCGCTCTACCTGGGTCTGGTGGCCGTGCTGCCGAATGTGTTCCTGCACATCGGCGCGGCCGGAGGGTCCAACTTCCTGCCCTTCGGCGGCACCTCGGTGCTGATCGTGGTGAGCGTGGGCCTCGATACGGTCAAACAGATCGAGAGCCAATTGATGAACAGAAATTACGAAGGGTTCCTCAAGTGAGACTCGTACTGCTCGGACCGCCGGGTGCCGGCAAGGGCACGCAGGCTGAACTGCTGTCGGACAAGCTGGGTGTTCCGCACATCTCCACCGGGAACCTCTTCCGCGCGAACATCTCTCAGCAGACCCCGCTGGGTCGTGAGGCGCAGAAGTACCTGGACGCGGGCAATCTGGTGCCCAGCGACGTGACCAACCGCATGGTGGAGTCGCGCATCGCCGAGCCGGACGCCGCCAACGGCTTCGTCCTCGACGGCTACCCGCGCACGGTCGACCAGGCCGAGGCGTTGGAGAAGATGCTCAAGGAGTCCGGCGGCGAGCTCGCCGGCGTGGTCAGCATCGTCGTGCCCGAGGACGTCGTGGTGCAGCGGATGCTGGGCCGCGGCCGCGACGACGACAACGAGGGCGTCATCCGCAACCGGCTGCGCGTCTATCGCGAGGAGACCGAGCCGCTGCTCGATCACTACGACGGTTCGGTCGTCTCCGTCGACGGCGTGGGCTCGGTCGAGGAAGTGAACGAGCGCATCCTGCGGGCCCTGGGTCGCTGACGGAATGGTCTTCGGCCGCAAGAACAAGAAGGTGGTGCCGTTCCGCACCGCCGGAGAACTCGACGCCATGGCCGCGGCCGGCGCGATCGTCGGCCAGGCCCTGGTCGCGGTGCGGACCGCGGCCAAGCCGGGCGTCTCGACGCTCGAGTTGGACGAGATCGCCGAACAGGTCATCCGCGACGCCGGTGCGGTTCCGTCGTTCAAGGGCTACCACGGATTCCCCGGGTCGATCTGCTCGTCGGTGAACGACCGTGTGGTGCACGGCATTCCGTCCGCCGACGAGGTGCTCGCCGACGGCGATCTGGTATCGATCGACTGCGGCGCGATCCTGGACGGCTGGCACGGCGATTCGGCGTGGACGTTCGGCATCGGGACCGTCATCGAGGCGGACCGTCTGCTCAGCGAGGCCACGCGACTGTCGATGGAGGCCGGTATCGAGGCGATGCTGCCCGGTAACCGGCTCACCGACGTCTCCCACGCCATCGAGTTGGGGACCCGCGCCGCCGAACGCGACCACGGCCGCGCCTACGGCATCGTCGACGGCTACGGCGGCCACGGCATCGGCCGCCAGATGCACATGGACCCCTTCCTCGCCAACGAGGGCGACCCGGGCCGCGGCCCGAAGCTGGTCGTCGGCTCGGTCCTGGCGATCGAACCCATGCTGACCCTCGGCACCACCCAAACCCGCGTCCTGGCCGACGACTGGACGGTCGTCACGGAAGACGGCAGCCGAGCCGCCCACTGGGAACACACGGTAGCGGTAACCGAACAAGGCCCCCGAATCCTCACCCCCCGCCCCGAATAGCACTCCCACCCAGCCGCACCCTCTATTCGGATCCGCACCCCCTTCAGTGCCCTGGAAGGTGTGCGTGTGGGAACAAGGGGTGCGGCTGGGTCAGGCCGTGCGGGTGCGTCCGTTGCGGCCGGTCATGGTGGTGAGGGGGACGGTGCCGGTCCAGCCGCAGGGGCGGTCGCACGAGGCGTGGACCATGGTGGTGTCCTGGGCGGACATGGATGCCCGTGCGGGATAACCGCATTCGGGGCACTTGCCGAAATAGTCCAATATTTCATGGATTTCGGGAGCCGCAGGGCCGCGGCGCTTGGTCATGATGGTCTCCTTTTCCTCCCCGTCCCGGCGTGCTGCGAGGCGGGCGGACCGAACGGTAGCCGGGTGTGGAGTACGGTACGGCGGCTTTGCCGCTCGCGCTGGAGATTTCACAATGAATTGATCTGTTCGCCGAGACCGTTCGCGCAGAGCTGAACTCCTCACGCCTCGAGCAGGAGGGTCACCGGCCCGTCATTGACCAGTTCGATGCGCATATGCGCGCCGAATCTTCCCGTCGCGACGGTGGCGCCGAGTTCGCGCAGGGTCTCCGCGAAGCGATCCACCAGCGGCTCGGCGGCCGGACCCGGCGCGGCCGCCGACCAGGAGGGCCGCCGTCCCTTGGCGGTGTCGGCGTAGAGGGTGAACTGACTGACCACCAGGATCGGCGCCCCCAGATCGGCCGACGACCGCTCCCCGTCGAGAACACGCAACCGGAATATCTTGTCCGCCAACGCTTTCGCGGTCGCCTCGGTATCGGAATGGGTGACGCCCACCAACGCGAGCAGGCCGTGCGGCGCGCCGCTTGCGCTCGGATCGATACTGCCGACGATCTCGTCGCCGACGCGCACCCGCGCCGACGTCACTCGCTGCACCAGTACCCGCACGGTGGTCCATCCTTTCAGCTCGGGTGTAGATCATCCACTGTTCATGTTCGATAAACCGATTGTTCGCTTCTGTTCTCGACCAGCGGCGCATGCTGAAAAACCTTGTCGCCGACTATGTCCGGTGGTTTGCGCGCAACTGTCACGGCAGCGGGCATTCACATTCCCTTAACAATAGATTCGAACTCGGCTGCCATGGTCGTCGGACAAGCAAGGGAACGGAAGTGACCGTCGCATGACCAATGAACGAGCGAGCAGGGCCGATCTGGCCGGACTCATCGATGACGTACAGGAACAGCTGCGCACGATCGCGCGCCTGCAAATGGAACGCGCCGAACTCGTCGCCACCGCGACGGTCCGCAAGCGCGTGACCGTCACTGTGAACGCCGACAACACCATCATCGACACCACCTTCGGCCCCGACATCGAGGACCTCACCTACCCCGAAATAGCCAAGGCCATCACCGAAGCCGCCCAACAGGCCTCCGCGGAGGTGGCCCGCAAGACCCGAGACCTCTTCGCCCCCTTGCAAGACCAACGCGCCCGCCTACCCAAACTCACCGAACTGGTGGAGGGCATGCCCGACCTCTCCCTCCCGGAACCCCCGCGCGCGTCGATCGACCCACCCCGCCGCCGCCCCGCCTCCGACGGCAGTATGCGCTTCACGGATGTCGAGGCGTTCGACCACGAGCGCGACCGTAATCATCGGGCGACCGATTCGGGTTGGTGAGGTCGGGCGGTTCGGTCTGATTCGGTTGGGCGCGAATGCTTTACGGCCTGTGGGCCTCGATCCCCAGGGCGGCTACCACCAGGAGCGGGGGCGTAGGGAGTTGGCCAAATCCACCAAGGCATAGCGTTGGAGGCGGTGGGGGCTGGTGCGGGCGATGGCGCGGAGGACGGATTCCAGGCCCTCGCGTAGGCCCGGTTCGGTGTAGGGGGCGGTGAGGATGGTGGCCGTGGGGGAGGTCGGGTGGCCTCCGGCGCGGAGCCAGCTCAGGGCCGCGCCGAGGACTATGGCCTCCAGCTGGAGGAGGCGGGGTTCGTCGGGGAGGGTTTGCAGGCGGGCGGCGGCCTGGTCGAGGTCGGCCTGGGTGGTGTCGGCGGGGGAGCGGGAGACCAGGAGGAGGCAGGCGGTCAGGACGGCCATGTTGTGGTGGCGCGAGGTCGGGGGGACCTGTTCGAGCGTCGCGACCGCGGTGGCGGTGTCGCCGTCGGCGGCGAGCCGTCGGGCGAGGCCGAAGGCGGCGCTGGTGATGCCGCGGTTGGTGCGCCAGACCGCGCGGTAGTACTGGGTGGCCGATTCGCACCACAGTTCGAGATCCTCGGGTTCGTCGAGGGTTTGGATCAGCAACTCGGAGGTGGCGGCGAGCGCCAGCTGCGGGGCGATCTCGCCGGGAACCCGGCCGTGCACGAGATCGAAACGGTTGTACGCCTTTTCGTAGTTGCCACTGGCGAGTTCGGCGATCGCGATGTACCAGTCGACGCGCCAATCGGTGCGATAGCCGTCGGCGAGCGCGGCCAACCTCGCGCGGGCGGCGTCGGTTTCGCGTAGGTCGAGGTGGGCGCGGGCGGCGGTGAGGGCGCTCTCGAGCGCGAAGGTGGCGGGTTCGTCGATCGTGCCCGCTCGCATGCTCTCACCGCTCTGCCGCAGTGTGTCCAGGGCCAGGCGCGGATCGCCGTGCAACAGCGGCGACAGCAACTCCGCGCTCGGATCCTCGGGATCGATGAGCGGAACCGGCAGCGCCGCAACCACACTCGGCGCGTCCAGCACCAGCTCGCGATGGCGGCCGTCGACCAGGCCATCGGTCCGGCGCACCAGCGTGTCGATCCCGAACTCACCGCGCGGCGCGCCGAACACCGAGGAGACCTGCGGATATTCGCGCCCGGACTCCTCGGCCAGCACCGCCCGCAATACCCCGGACAACTGGCGATACATCGCGTAAGCGGACGGAAACCGGTGTGTCGGATCGGAATCCGTGGCGCGCACCAGCAGCCGCCGGAACGTCGGATGTTTGGTCAGGACCGGATCGTCGTCCGGGATGCCGGGCAGCTTGTGCCCGTGCGCGTCGGTGGGTAGATCCAAGGTCAGCGCCGCCAGGGTGCGGCCCACGGTGTAGATGTCGGACGCGATGGTCGGCCCGGTCCGGGTGAACTCCGGGGCCTGATAGCCGGGTGTGCCGTACAGGTTCCCGCCGGACTCGCGCGCCGCGACCGCGCCGAGATCGATGAGCTTGACCTCGTCCTCCCCGATCATGATGTTGTCGGGCTTGAGGTCGTTGTAGGCCAGCCCGAACGAGTGCAGATAGTCCAGCGCGGGCAGCACCTCCATCACGTAGGTGATCGCCTCGGATACCGAAAGCCGTTCCGGCGCACGGCGATCCAGCATCGTCTTGAGCGAGCTCCCGCTCAGGTACTCCATGACGATGTACCCGGCCTGGACACCGTCGGGGGTGCGGTGCTTGACGAAGTTGAAGATCTTGACGATGCCGGGATGCGTCATCTCCGAGAGGAATTGGCGTTCGGCGAGCGCGACGACATGGGCCTCGAAATCCATCGGATTCTGCAGGCCCTTCAACACCACCCAGCGGTCGCTGACATTGCGATCGCGGGCCAGGTAGATCCAGCCCATCCCGCCGTAGGCCAGACACCCCTGCACCTCGTACTGTCCCGCCACCAGTTCGCCGTGATCGAGCAGGGGCCGAAAGTTGAACGGCGAGCCGCAGTTTCCGCAGCGGCCCGAGGTGGGGCCGGGCTCGCCGTCGGCCGAGCGGCCGACCGGCTTGCCGCACTTCCAGCAGAACCGCTTGGCCTCGGGAACCAGCGGATCGACGAGCATCGCGGCGGCGGGATCGACCGGCGCGATCCGTGGCAACGTGACCAGGCCCGCGCCCAATCGGCGCACGCTGGGCCGGGAACGAACGCTGGCGCCCGATCCCGGATCGCCGTCGGCCGCGGTCGGTTCGCTGACCTCCACCACCCACGATCGGGTGTCGGAGACCGCGCGGCGCCCCGCCCAGGTCGGCGAGTTGCCGTTCGGCTCGGGCTCCCGCATCCGCCGCGTCGCCCAGGTCTGGGGGCGTGGCTGCTCGGACGCACTGGAGTGTTCCGACATAGACCCTCTCAGACCCACGAATCCGTTGCCCTTCCGAAACGCTCCGCGACACGGGTGGGTGTCCGTGTCGCGGAGCGATCGGCCGCGTTTCATCGCGATTGTGCCCCATCGTCGGTGGTGCCGCCGGTGGGATCGGTGTGGTGCAGTTCGCGATGTTCCATCGGCCGCTCGGCCAGCACCGGGAACTGCCCGGTGTAGCCCTCGCGCTCGGCCGCGATCCGCAGCACCCGCCGCCGCGCCAGGAACCATCCGCCGACCAGGGCCGGCAGCATGATCACCAGCATGGCGATGACGGCGCCGCGCTGAACGTCGCTGTTGCTGAACAACATCAGCACCACCACAGCCACGAGGAACACCAGCGTCGCGATGCCCGTGTACGGCGCGCCGATCAGGCGGAACGACGGCCGCTCCAGCCGGCCCTCGCGCGCCCACTGCCACAACTTGAGCTGGCAGAGCACGATCGCCGCCCACGCCGTGATGGTGCCCAGGGCCGACATGTTCAGCACGATCTCGAACGCCTTCTCCGGAACCACGGCGTTGAGCCCGACGCCGACCAGGGCGATGGTGCCGGTGGCGAGGATGCCGACGTAAGGCACACCGCGACTGGACATCCGCGACGCGATGGCCGGGGCGCTGCCGTTCATCGACATCGAGCGCAGGATGCGGCCCGTGGAGTACAGACCGGCGTTGAGGCTCGAGAACGCGGCGGTCAGCACCACCAGGTTCATGATCGTGCCCGCGCCCTCGACGCCCAGCTTGGAGAAGAACGTCACGAACGGGCTCTCGCCGGACTTGAAGGCGGTGTAGGGCAGCAGCAGCGCGAGCAGCACCAGCGAACCGACGTAGAACAACGCGATGCGGGCGATGACGGAGTTGATCGCGCGCGGCATGATCTTGGCCGGGTTCTCCGCCTCACCGGCGGCGGTGCCGATCAATTCGACTGCGGCATAGGCGAAGATGACGCCCGTGGTGCACAGCACCAGCGGAATCATGCCGTTGGGCAACAGCCCGCCGTGCTGGGAGATGACGCTGAAGCCGGTGCTCTGCCCCTGGATCGTGAAGCGGCCCGCGAGGAAGATCGTGCCGACGACCAGGAAGCTGACCAGCGCGACGACCTTGATCAGGGCGGCCCAGAACTCCATCTCGCCGAACCACCGCACCGACACCATGTTGATGGAGACCACCAGCACCAGCGCGATGAGCGCGATCACCCATTGCGGAATGACCTGCAGCGAACCCCAGTAGTGCACATAGGTGGCGATCGCGGTGATGTCGACGATGCCGGTCATACACCAGTGGAAGAAGTACATCCAGCCGACGCCGAAAGCCAGCTTCTCGCCGTAGAACTCGCGGGCGTAGGACACGAACGAACCCGAGGACGGGCGGTGCAGAACCAGCTCGCCGAGGGCGCGCAGGATGAAGAACACGAAGATGCCGCAGACCGCGTACGCCAGGAACAGGCCGGCTCCGGCGTCTTTGAGACGACCGCCCGCGCCCAGGAACAACCCGGTGCCGATCGCGCCGCCGATCGCGATCATCTGCAACTGACGCGGCCGCAGGGCCTTGTGGTAGCCGGCGTCCTCCGCATGCAAGCCGGGGGCCGCGGAGTGCTCCTCCGCCGCGGGCGGTCGAACTGTGGTCATGACGATGGCCTTTCATGTGATGGCGATCATATCGGTGAATAACGTACCGCTACTTAATGGCACGTTCAATACCTGTGCACGGTTGTCATCTCATGTTTCGACCGTCGTCACACGCTCGCGGACCGGAGCCGCGCATGTTGCGGTGTGGTTTCCTTGAGGTATGTCAGCGGGTGCGGAGTTCACGATCGACGAGCTGGCACGCGAGGCCGGAACCACCGTGCGCAGCGTGCGGGTCTACCACGAGCGCGGCGTGCTGCCGCCGCCACAGGTCAAGGGGCGCACCGGGTTCTACGGACCCGAGCACCTCAACCGGGTCCGGACCATCAGTCGGCTGCTCGATCGCGGCATCAAGCTGAACGGCATCCGGGAGTTGCTGGAGGCCTGGGATCGCGGCGACGATCTCGGCGACATCCTGGGCGTCGGCGAGCACGAGGGCGCCGCGGCGCCCGCCGACGAGCCGCGCACCGATTTCGTGTTCACGGCCGAGAAGGGTCGCGGCGTCGGTGAGATCACCGTCGCCGCAACGGAACTCGCGCAGCGCTATCGCGACGTGCCGAACGGGCTGGCCCGCGTGATCACCGCGGGCATGTACGAACCGGTCGACGCGTCCACCTACCGCGTGGTGGATCGCCAGATCGTAGGGGTGGCCGATCAACTGGCCGCCGCGGGTTTGCCGCAGGCTCAGGTGCTGGACGAGCTGGAGCGGCTGGCGGCCGACTGCGACCGCATCGCGCGACGGTTCGTGGACCTGTTCGAGCGCACGGCGTGGCAGTCGTTCCAGCAGTCCGAGCGCACCACCGCCGATGTGGCCGAACTGACCTCGCGGCTCACCGAGGCCCGGGTCGCGCCCGGCCGGGTGGCCGCCGAACTGGTCGACCGGTATGTGGCGCGCTATCTCGAACGCGACACCGCCGAGCTCGCCGAGTTGCTGCCCGAGGCCGAACACCCCACGCACTGACCGTTCCATCGTGCCGTTGTCCGGCGGCACGTTCTGTGCTTCACTGGAGTAGGAACCCACGAAGGCTTGCTCGCCTCGTACCTGGGGCGAATACTTAACATTTCCTTTGGCTTTCACAACTGGTAACCAATTCTGCTCCGTCCGTTCGGATGACAGAATCGGCCCAGTCGGGTTCGCCCGGTTGTCGACTCGGGGTGCGCGCTTCCCCGGGCCGGAGTGCAGGAGAGGGGTGCGTGATGGGGACCCAGAAATGGGAGATCGACCCGGAGTCCTTCAAGAAGGCTGCCGGAAAGACACAGCACGTGGCCGATCGGATCAGCGAGGTCTGGCAGAAGCTCGACACCGGGCTCGCCGCATTGGGCACGCCGTGGGGAACCGACCGAACCGGAAGGCAATTCGCCGAGGGCGACGGCGGCAACGGTTACGTGACGACCAAGGCGAACGTCGGCAAGGGCATCGTCGGCGGCGAGGGCATGACCAAGAGCATCGAGAACCTCGCCGACGGCCAGAGCAAGACCGGCGACAAGGTGCGCAGCGAACTCGAGGCCCAGAACCGCCAGAGCTTCGAGACGCGGAAGTAGGCGGCGATGACCGGAGCGCTCGGTCCGGGTAGTCGTCCGGACCTCAGGGAGGACATCGAGTCGACCCTGCAGAACATCTCGCGGTTGCAGCGCGAGCGCCTCCGGCTCGTGGGGCGAGCATCGGTGCGGCGCAACAGGGTTACCGCGACCGTCAACGCCGACGGCGTCCTGGTCGATCTGAAATTCGGCCGCGATGTGGAGGATCTGGACTACGCGGACCTCGCTCGCGCGGTCGTCGAGGCCGCGCAGGAGGCGACGGCCGACGTCGGACGCAAGGCCAGAGAGTTGATGGCCCCGCTGGAGGAACAGCGCGCCCGACTGCCGAAACTGTCCGACCTCGTGCCCGGGATGCCGGATCTGCGCGACCGGATGCCCGGCCAGGAACGTGCCCCCGTCACCAAGCCGGTGCAGGAGATCTTCGGCGACCGGACCGACGGCAAACCGGGTGTCACCGATTCCGGTTGGTAATCGGGGACTGACGGCCCATGGACTTGATGGACGGCCTCGGCTGGGTAGCCGGGGCGGAGTGGCCCAACGGCGACCCGGACCAGATGCGCGAGCTCGCGCGGTTGTGGCGCGAGGCGGCGGCCGAATTCCGCGAGATCGAGAAGGATATCGAGGCCGCCAAGAAGGCGGCGCTGGACGCCTATCCGGCCGGTGAGGCGCGCGACGAGATCGCCGCCGCCTTCGACTCCCTGCGCGACGCACCGGGACTCGCGCTCGACGATCCGAAGAACGGATCCGTCGCGCGGCTGGCGCACGACTTCGACAGCATCGCCGAGGGCGCGGACAGCACCGCCGACGAGATCGAGTCCGGGCAGTGGATGGTCGAGTCGTCGCTGGGTCTGCTGGCCATCGAAATCGCCGCGGCGTGGGCGTTTCCGCCGACCGCGCCCGCGGAGGAGGCGGCCGCGATCGCGGCCACCCGCTTCGCGATCCGGCTGTTCATGATGCAGGTCCGCGAGCGAATCCTGGGCTGGGTGCGCAACCGGATCGCCAAGATCATCCTGAATTTCGTTCTGCGCCATGTCTTCATCAACACCCTCATCGGCGCCGGGCAGGACGCGACCATCCAGGCCATCCAGATCCTGCAGGGGCATCGCAAGGGCGGCTTCGACTGGAATCGGTTCCTGGTCACGACGGTCTCGTCCGCTGTCGGCGGCGCGGCGGGCGGCAAGTTCGGCGAGCTGGTCGGGGAGAAGCTCGCCGACGTCGCCATGCGTCCGCTGCTGAAGGACATCATCACCGCCAAGGCGGGCGGCCTGGTCGGCGGCGGCGCCGGATGGGTCGCCGGCCTGGGCACGCAATTCGGCCTGGACGTCGCCGAACACGGCATGGACTACGCGGTCGAGAACCTGAAACGCGGTGTGACCGAATTCGATCCGCGCATGTTGACCGGCGGTGTGCTCAGCGGCTCGATCACCGGCATGTTCAAGGGGTCCATCACCCGGCATTACGAAACCTCACCGAACTGGGGGCGCGGTGCGGGTGTCGGCGCAGATCCCGCCGCCGCGCGAGTGGGGACGACGAGTTTCGCGGAGCCACGGGTCGATGCGGAGAGCGCTCCGGGCGGCACCGACGGCGGCGTGCGAGGCGGCGGTGTCCCCTCCCGAACCGATTCCGGCACAACGCTTTCCCCGGGCGGGGAGCGTAGCGGTTCGTCCCCTCGGGCAAGCATCGCGGACTCACACGACGGCACCGCGGTGCGTCCGGCCGGAACCGATACCTCGTCCCGTCCGGTCGCAGGGGACGGTTCCACGCCCAAGGTCCAGACCGAAGGCGGCCTCACTCGGGCCGAAATCCCTTCGGGCACAACGGAAACCATGCGGCCACAGGCCGGTGTCCCGCACGAGCAAACGACATCGACCGACACCCGTCCCGCAGGGGCGGCCGCCACCGACGGCAGCGCTTCTTCGGCCAGCACACCCACTCGCTCGGATTCCGCTGCGGCACAGTCGCATACCACCGCTCCGGCACGCGCGGACTCGCCCGCGGCGCAGTCCAATTCCGCCGCTCCCGCGCGTTCGGACTCCGGTGCGTCGCAGATGCGCTCGGACGCCGCATCCCCGGCCCGCTCGGACACCGTCTCCTCGTCCACGCGTTCGGATTCCAGCGCGTCATCGAGTGACACCTCCCGCTCCACCGCGAGCGAATCCCGCTCCTCCGACGCGCGTCCGGGCGCGGAGCGCTCCACCACCCCCACCCGCGCGGGCGTCGCGGATCCGAATACCTCTCGCGCACTCCAGGATTCGTCCCCCCGGCTGCGCGCCGACTCCACCGGTTCGGAATCCCCCCGCGCCGCGACCCGCGCAACGGCCGACCCGGGCGAACGCCTCCAGGCCCGCGCCGCCGACACGGCTACTCCGTCTCGCCAAGAGGGCGCGGGAGTCCCCGAAAAGCCCGCCCCGCGCCCGGATTCCACCCCCACCGCCGAGAAGCCCCGCGCGACAGCACCCGACCGCTCCGCCCCACCCACCGACCGCGCCGGACTCCCGAACGAGAAACCCACCCCCGACCGCGCCAAGCCCGCCCCGGACGGCCCCAAAGCCCGCACCGACATCACCACACCCCGAGCGGACGAGGACACACGCTCGACCCCCGACCGAAGTCGCGCGGGCACCAGGGAGGAGCCGCGCGCCTCCGACGTCCGCTCGAACGACGCCGACCAGGGCCGCGGCAGCGATAGAACCCGAGAAGCCGAGGATCGGCCGATCCGCGACGAAGACGATGCGAATCCATCACGCCCTCGTCGCGACGACGACGTGGACGCGTCGCACCCGACTCGCAATGGGGACGATGCGGACCAGGCGCGCCCCGCTCGCGATGCCGACGACGCGAATGCGGCGCGTCCGTCGCGTGACGGTGACGATGCGGACGGCGGACGCCTCGCTCGTGATGGCGACGATCCAGACCGCGTACGCCCAGCTCGTGATGAGGACGATGCGGACGGCACACGCCCCGCCCGTCATGGTGACGATGCTGACGGAACACGCCGGGCCAGCGACAAGGACGACGCGGATGCGGCCCGCCCGGCACGCGATGAGGACGAGACCGCGCACCGTGATCGAGCCAATCCCGATGAGTTGCAAGGCCGGAGCGAGCGTGGGGCGGAGGGGAGCCCTCGGCATGTGGGAGACGCGGACACGCTGGGGGATCGGGGCATCGGACATGAGCCGCGTCAGCGTGGGGAGCGGGACGGTGACGCGGACGGCCGTCCCGTACGCGACGGTGAAACGCCGGAACGGGCGGGGAACGAGCGAGCGGATCTCAGGCCCGATCGAGATCGCGTCGAAGACCCTGCCGCGCAACATGATCGAAGCGAGGATGGGCACGACCCCCTCCGTCCCTACGAGGAGGGCCACCGCCGCGCGGACGCGGACGCGCCGGACCGCGACGCCGAGCGTCCGCGAGCCCACGAGGACGACGACCCGACACCGAATCGTCATGCGGGAGAAGACGACCCGGCTCTGGTAGGCGTCGCCCCCCTCCACGCACACGACGAGGCACAGCCGCACAGCCGCCCGTCCCGAAACGAGGCGGGCGACGGTTCCACACGGCCAAAGCCCACCCGTCGCGCTGACGGCGAGGATTCCTCCACACGGCCGAATCCCACCCGTCGCGCCGACGGCGAGGATTCCTCGACACGCAAGGGCGACGACAGCGCCCAATGCGGCGTGCTATCGATCGAGGAGCTGCGGAACCGCTTCCCGGATCGCGACTTCCGGCTCCCCGATCGCGACGTCGGCGCCGAGGGTATGAGCACCGGCGAACTGGTCGCCGCGATCGGCGGTCGGCTGCGCGACTTCGGCGGGGGACACGCCGAGATCGCGGACGTGCTGCGGTCGATGAAGGACGGCGCCTCCGCTCTCGTGGTGGACACCTATCGAGGCCCACGGGATCGATACGGCGTGGGTGCGCACGCCTACCTCCTGGTGCGCGAGGGCGACCGGATCGTGGTCCACGACCTGGCGCGCGGCGCGGAACACGGCTTCCCCCCGCGCGTGCCGCACGAACTCGGCCGGACCCAGGCGATCGTGCTCGACCACCGGGGCCGCCCGGTCGACCGCGTCGGCAACCGAGCGCGCGAATACCTGATGCGGCAGGGCGCCGAATCCGCGACAAAGGCTCACGAACTCGGCGACCAGCTCACCCGCCGGGCCGATCAGGTCCGCGCCATCCTGCGCGAGACCGAATTCGGCCGCGAGGTACTGCACGCCCTGGGCCCCGACGGCGACCCCACCCGGCTCCGTGAGATCCGGGAACTGCTGTCGGAGAGCGAATCCGGCCGCATGATCCTCGAAATCCTCGGCGACCGGGGCGGTTTCGGTGTCACCCCGCATCCGGGTGGTCGATGCGCGGCCCTCGCTCTGGCCGAACTCATGCGTATGCACGGGGACGACACCGACATTCGCATGCCCAACCGCGTCGTCGACGAGCGCGGCGTCAGCGAGGACGAACTCGTCGCGGCCGCGGGCGGCGCGCTGCGGTCGTTCCCCGACCACCAGTCCATGTCCGACGAACTGCTCGCCCGCGGTGACGGTTCCGCGGCCCTCGTCGTCGACACCTACCGGGGCCACGCCGATGAGCACGGCGTCGGCTCCCACGCCTATCTGCTGGTCAACGAGGGCGGCGAGATCGTCGTCCGCGATCCGTCCACCGGCGAACAGCACGGCTTTCCGCCCCGCGTACCGCACGAACTGGAGGGCCGCCCCCACGCCGTCGTCTTCGACCACGAGGGCCACGCCGTCGAACCCCTCGCGGAACCCGAGCGTGCCCTGCTGGCACAGGACCGTTTCGATCCCGAGGCCGCGGGCCGGATCGGGAACGCCTTGGACGCCCCGTCGGATCAGGTCCGAGAGATCCTGCGGCAGACCGAGATCGGACGCCGCACCCTCGAGGCGCTGGACCGGCTGCCCGTGCGCGACCATTTCGACAGCGAGGGCGGCGACGGCGTCCGGGCCGGATACTTCGACAGCCACAGCCGCGAGATGGTCGTGCTCTCCCGGGGCAACAACCACCTGCAACAGGCCCTGACCCTGGCCCACGAACTCGTACACGCGGAGCACTTCGTCGACGGCCGCACCGCGCACGGCCGCGCCCACACGATGACGCGCGAGGAGTACCTGCGCGAAACGCTCATCGAGGAGACCGAGTGTTTCGTGCGGGAGGGCCAACTCGCCAAACAGCTGCGCGCGCTCGGCTACGAGATCGGGCCGCAGTCGGGCGAACTGGCCTACGACAACGCCTATCGCGATACCGCCGACCGGCTGCGCCGCCAGTCGCCCGGCTTGACCGAAGCGCAGGTCCACGAACAGGCGCACGACGCCGGTTTCCGCGCCGCGCAGGCCGAGATCGCCACCTTCAAGGCCAATGACGGCCGGAGCTACACCGATCGCTACGAGGCCGATTGGCATGCGCTGCAAGGCCATACGTCGACCGTGCACTATCAGACGATGTCGCCCGAGGTGTCCCAGCGGTTGCGCACCGAGGCGCTGGCGCACTTCCACGTCGACTCGCGGTTCGTCGAAGCCTTCGCCCGGCTGGGCGGGTTGTGCGCGGACAACGGCATTCAGATCGGCGCGACACACGAGATTCACGACCAGGTGCGGCAGCGTCTGGCCGATCTCGACACCCGGCTCGCCGACCCCGCCAGCGCGCCCGAGCAGGTGCCGGAACTCCGGCGTGAACAACACCGGCTGCGCGAACTGTCGGATCTGGCCGACCACACGAACAATCTGGAGGCCCGCGCCCGCACCATGTCCGACCGGATGCACGAGCTGGCCGCATCCGATCAGGTCGAGACGATCGCCCGCCTGCAGGGCGGCGCCCGCGTCTCCGATCACGCCGTACTGGTCCCGGGCCCACCGGAGCGGCTGTTGGTGATCGCCCGGCACGGCGGACACGAGCAGGCCATGGCGCATCCGCGCGTGGCCGAGGAGATCGTCCGAATCGGCACGGACCGAGTGGAATACCTCCAGACGACGATCGACGATACGGGCCGGGTCGAGATCATGCGCGTCACGACGCCGTCCGGCCCGATCGAGCATCCCGTGCCGGTGGTCCCGATGGACGCGGCGGGTAAGGCGACGACCGAGCGCCTCGCCGGAATCCGCGCGGATCTCGCCGCGACCCCCGTGGGCGAATGGGCCGTCGACATGTTGCGCGATGTCGAGATCACCCACACCGCCGACCCGGCGGAACAGGGCTACCAGCCCTACCGCAACCGATTGGTGCTGGACGCGGGCCTGTCCGACGCCGAACACATGGCGGCGCTGGTCCATCACGCCATTCACGCTGCGGCCACCGGCGGGCACGAGACACCGCTCGGCGCGCACGACCGGGTCACGCCGCAGGAACGGTCGGCGTTGCGGCGCTCGGACTACATCAACCGGATGCTCGACGAGGAGACCCGGGCGCACGCGATGGAAATCGTTGCGGCGCTGCAACTTCGGGCCGCCGGTCATCCGGTGCCCGAGCCGGTCGGCACGCACGCCTACACCGACGCGTTCTATCGCGCTCGCGCCGAGACGGTCGAGCGGCTCGGCGAACCGATTCCGGAGCGCTTGCGGCCGGTGCTGGACCGGCTCGCCAACGAGGCGGGGCTGGCGGCCTTGCAGCCCGAGGTGGAAGCCCATGCGCCGCACGGCGAAACCTATCGCGACCGCTACGGCCGGGCCTGGGACGAGGCCCACGGCGTGCGCGGCATGGAGGACACCTTCCGGCCCGCCATCGACTCCGGCGTGCGCACGGTCGAACCGCTGGGCGAGAACACGCCCGTCCAAGGTGTGCGCCGGGCCGAACTGGTCACCTTTCACAACGGTGAGCAGTTCATCCGCAAGACGATGCTCAACTCGCGCTACGCCGACGCCGAGGTGCTCTCCGCCCATCTGGGTCGCGCCTTCGGCCTCGACATGCCGCACGCGTACGCCGACGGCAACACCGTGTATCTGCAACCCGTTTCGGCCAAACTCGCCGGGGAACTGGCACGCTCCGGATTCGGCGGCGTCGGAACCGGCCTGCACGACGCCCTGATCGGCCTGCGCGGCGACGAACGCCTGGTGACCGAACCCGACGGCAAACTGACCTGGAGCAACCACCACCTGGCCTTCGAAACCAACGCGCTGACCCCGGCCATGGTCAGCCGCTTCGCGGAACGCTTCCTGCGCGCGCGAGGCAACTCGGTGGAATTCATCGACCACGACCTCACCCGCTCCCAGGTCGAGTGGGTGCGAACCCGCGTCGAATCCCTCCGCCCCGAATTCGCCGCCCGCGGCCGCGACCGCTGGCACGACCTCATCCTCGACCGCCTCTCCCAGATCGAGGCCCACGCCCGCCCCGACACCCCACCCGCACCCAGACACCGAGCGAATGCGGCCCCAGACGGCTCCACGCCCCGCCCGCACGACAATTCGCGCCCGGCGGGTTCGGATCCCCGCCCGCACGACAACTCGCGCTCGGCGGGTTCGGAGCCCCCTGCGCCCGGCGATCGGTCCTCGGCGAGCAGGGCGCAGGATTTCGGGAGTTCGGATCCCCGCCCGCACGACAACCCGCCCCCGGCAGGTTCGAAACCCCACGCGCAGGGCGAGTTCCACGACCGCCGGATCGGGTCGGCCCCGGAGCGGCCCACGCGCTTGGCGCAGGCCGAGGTGACGCGGCCGCCGTGGGAGGACGGGCCCGGTCGCTCGACCGGCGAGTCGGTGCGGGAGAAGACGTTCGGTGGGTTCGCCGAACGGGATTCGCCGGTTTCCCTGCGGGCGTCGCGTGGCGATGACGGCGCGGGGGTGACGCCACGCGCCGCGGAGACGCCGGTGCGAGACGGGTCGAATCCGGTGCCGCGCACGGAACACCCTGTGGGCGAGGCGGATTCGGTGCGCGGTGATGAGCACATCGCCGCGCGCGAGGTGGATGCCCGGGTGCGTGAGGTCGTGGAGCAGGGGCGGTGTGGCGAGCTGTCGCTGCGTGAACTGCGACGCATGTTCGGGGACGACAGCGGAATCCGATTGCCGGAGCGCGTGATCGGTGCCGAGGGGATGGCGCGGGAGGAGCTGGTGGCCGCCGCGGGTGGGCGGTTGCGGGAGTACGCCGATCACGGGGTTGTCGCGGAACGACTACGGGAACTGGGGGACGGGGCCGCGGCGCTGGTCGTCGACACCTATCGCGGGCCGCGCGACGAACACGGCGTCGGCGGGCACGCCTATCTGCTCGTCAACGAGGACGGCCGGATCGTGGTGCGGGATCCGGGGGATCTCCGGCCGCACGAGGATCTTTCGGTCCTCGGACGGGATGTGCGCGGCACCGAGGCGATCCTGTTCGACCGGGACGGCACTCCGATCGATCGGGTCGACGACGCCACGCGCGATCGGCTGGCGCGGGAGGCGGCCGAGCGGCTGGGACAGCCGGAATGGGAGGGCGTCGGACGGTCGCTGGACGCGGCGCCGGACCAGGTCCGAGAGTTGTTGCGGCAGACCGAATCCGGGCGGCGCGCGCTGGCGGCGCTGGAACGGATGCCCGTCCGGGAGCGGTTCGTGTTGATGGCCCGGGACGGGCGCAGCGGTGAATTCGTCCAGGAAGAACTCCGTGCGAGCGTGTTCACCTCGGGCAACGGCCATGTGTGGCAGGCGAGAACGCTCGTTCACGAACTGGTGCACGCGGAGTACCACGTCGAAGGGCGCGCCAAGGAGCATCCGCTCGACTACCCGTCGCGCGAGGACTACGTCCGCGCTCGCGTCGACGAGGAGACCGAGTGCTTCATTCGGGAGATGGAATTCGGCCGGGAACTGCGCGACCTGGGGTATCGGGTGTGGGAGGCGCCCGTCGAAACCGTGCACGCGGCGGCGTATCGCAAAGCCGTCGAGCGCGCGAGCGCCGACCCGACGCTCACGCCGGAGCAGATCGAGGCGCGGGCCCAGGAATCCGCGCGTCGAGCGGTGCATCACGAGCTGCGGAAGATGGTGTGGCCCAACGGCAAGAACTACACCAAGTACTACCAGGAGGCGTGGGACCACGCGCACAGCTCGCAGCAGGCGGCGCATCCGACGTCGCCACCCGCTCGCTCCTCCCGCAGCTACGATCCGACGCCCGAGAGCGCGCGCCGGCTGCGCGAGGCGGAGATGTACCGCCTCGACGATATGAACCAGGCCAACGAGGTGATCCGGCGCATCGGGCGGCAGGCGACCGAACTCGGAGTCACGCCCGGCGACACCGATCGGATGCGAACCCAGATCGCGGTCCGGCTCGCCCGTCTCGACCTCGCGCTGGTCGACGCCGCGCCGAGGGATATGCCCGGCATGCTGCGCGAACAGCACCGATTGCGGGAATTGTGGGATCTCGTCGACGAGCGCGACGGACTGCACAAGCGGATCCAGTGGGATCGTACGGCCGCGAAGCACGACATCGTGATTCGCGATGTGATCGGCCGTGCCCTCGCGGACAATCCCGGCGCGCAACGGATTTCGGACAACGCCGTGCTGGTGCCCGGCGAGCCGCGGCGATTGCTACTGGTGGGCGCGCCCGGCGAGCACCACGCCGTGCTCGCGGATCCGCGCGTCGCCGCGGCACGTGACGGGGCCGAAGTCGAATACCACGTGGTCAGATTGCAGGACGACGGCGATATCCACGTCTGGCGGGCGCCCGGCCTCGCCGAGCCCGCGCACCCGCCGCAACTGCACCGGCTGGACCTCGTCGACACGGCGACCCGGGAACGGCTCGAGACCATCCGCGCGGAGTTGGGCCGCACCGATGTGGGCCGCTGGGCGCTGGAGACGCTGCGGGACGTCGAGATCAGGCATACCGCCGACCCGGCCGAGGCCGGTTTCAGACCGGCGCTGAACCGCCTGGTGCTCGACGTCGGAGCCTCCGACGCCCAGCACATGGCCGATCTGGTGCACAACGCGATCCACGTCGAGCTCGAACGATCCCGTCGCGACGCCGGCGAACTCCGCGAGATCGTCACCTTGCAGCGCGAGCCCTACATCGAACGCCGGATCGGCGAGGAGACCCGCGCGCACGCGATGGAAATCCTTGCCGCGCGCCAGCTTCGGGACGCGGGCCACGATGTCGCGGAGGTGCTGGGGGAGCGGGCCTACACCGAGGCGTACGAACGGGCGCGGCACGAGCGGCTGCGGGAACTCGGGCTGACCGAACCCGTGCCCACGCGGATCGCGGGGGAGCTGGACCGGATCGCCAACGACGCCGGTCTGGCGGCGTTGCGGCCCGAGGTGGAAAACCATGCGCCGGACGGGCGTTCGTATCGGGAGGAGTACGGCGCGGCCTGGGATCGGGCGAACGGGGCCCGTCCGGTGGCGGAGCGGCTCCAGGCGGCCATGCTGCTCGGCGAACGCTCGGTGCGGCTCCTGGGCAACGAGGTGCGGGTGCCCGGGGTGCGCAAGGCCGAACTGGTCACGTTCGGCAATGGTGAGCAGTACGTCCGCAAGACCATGCTCAACGCTCGGTACGCCGAGGCCGAGGCGCTGTCCTCGGCGCTGGCCCGGGCGGTCGGGTTCCCGGCTCCCCACGCGGTCGTCGACGGCAACGTCGTCTACCTGCAACACGAAACCCACGCTCTGCGAATGGAATTGGGCCGTCCGGACTTCGACTCGGTGGCCGCGGCCCTGCACGACGCGCTCGCCGGTCTGCCGCGCGACGCCGTTCGCATGGTCGTCGAACCCGACGGCAAGACCAGCTGGCACAACCACCACCGAGCCTTCGAATCCCGCATCCTCACCCGCGAAACCGTCACCCCCTACGCCGAACGTTTCCTCCGCGTCCGCCCCGACGGTGGCGTCGACTTCATCCCCCACACCCTGACCCCCGACCAACTCGCCCGGTACCGCCCCGCCCTGGAACGCCTCCGCCCCGAATTCGCCGCCCACGGCCGCGAGTCCTGGCACGACCTGGTCATGGACCGCTTCACCCAACTCGAAGCCCACACCCGCCGCCCCCCGACCGACGAGCCCACGTCCCGCAAAGACCTGGGCGACTCGGAAGACCCGCCAACCCGCCCGACCCCCCGCCGCCCCACCCAGCCGGAGTCCGAACAGCGCCCGCCCCGGCGAGATTCGGAGGACCTGGAGGACCCACCCACGACGCCGACCCGCCGCCGCTCTGCGCAGCCGGAGTCCGAGGACCCCGTGGCTCGGCGAGATTCGGACGAGCCGGAGGATCCACCCACGACCCCGATCCGTCGCCGTTCCGCGCAGCCGGAGTCCGAGCATCCCTCGGCCAGGCGGGATTCGGAGGAGCCGGAGGATCCGTCCACGACCCCGATCCGTCGCCGATCCACGCAGCCGGACTCCGAACAGCCTTCGGCCAGGCGAGATTCGGAGGAGCTGGAGGACACACCCACGACGCCGACGCGCCGCCGTTCTGCGCAGCCGGAGTCCGAGCATCCCTCGGCCCGGCGGGATTCGGAGGAGCTGGAGGATCCGTCCACGACCCCGATCCGTCGCCGCTCCGCGCAGCCGGAGTCCGATCAGCCGTCGATGCGGGAGTCGGATGAATTGGCGGATCCGCCCACGCGGCCGACTCGGCGGACCGCGCAGCCGGGGACCGAGGAACCCTCGTCGCGTAAAGATTTGGGTGAGCTGGAGGATTCGCCGACGACTCCGACGCGCCGCCGTTTCGCGCCGTCGGAGTCGGAGGACTCGCCCACCGTGCAGACGCGGCGGGATCTCTCCGAGGGGTCAGCGGTTCGGCCGAGCGGACGGGATGTGCCGCGCGGGGACGGGTCTGTCTCACTCGGGGATTCGAGTGCGGGTGAGGGGTTGCCGCGGCGGGGTAGGGATGATGCTCGGCCGTTGTTCGCGCCGCCTCGGGAGCATGGGGTCGGGGTGCGGGCTTTGGGGGAGTCGTTGGGGGCCGTCGGGGAGGCGCCGCACAGCCGGGTGTGGGATGCGGCGCGGGGTGTTTCGGACGGGAGCGGGCGTGCGGCGCGGGAGGGTGTGGTCGATGGGTCGCGGCCCGTCGAGGCGAGGTCCGCGGATGCCGAGTCGGTGTCCCGGCCGGCGCGCGGCACCGTCTCGCCCACACCGACGGCGGAGGCCGCCGGACCGCGGGCGGATCATGGGCGCTCCGATACATTCGTCGATACTCGCGGGCACTGCGGTGAACTCTCCCTGCACGAGCTGCGGCGAATGTTCGGACGCGACAGTGGGATTCGGCTGCCCGAGCGGCTGATCGGCGTCGAGGGGATGGCGCGGGAGGAGTTGATGGCGGCCGCGGGTGGGCGGCTGCGGGAGTTCGCCGATCACGCGGCGGTGGCGGACCGGCTGTCGGAATTGGGCGATGGCGCGGCGGCGCTGGTGGTGGACACCTATCGGGGGCCGGCCGATCGGTATGGGGTTGGTGCGCACGCCTATCTGCTGGTGAACGAGAACGGGCACATCGTGGTTCGCGATCCTTCGACGCGGGCCGCGCACGAGGATCTGGCGCGGCTGGCTCGCGATGTGCGAGGTACGGAGGCGATCGTCTTCGACCGCGACGGCAACCCGGTGGACCGCATCGACGAGGACACGCGCGACGCGTTGGCCGAGTCGGGCGCCGCGCGGTTGGGGCAAGCGGACTGGGTGGGCGTGGGCCGGTCGCTCGACGCCTATCCCGATCAGGTGCGGGAATTGGTGCGGCGCACCGAGACCGGGCGCGCCATGCTCGAACTGCGCGAACGGATGCCCATCGAGGAGCGGTTCGAACTCGTGCACCCGACCCTCCACGTGGCCGGCACGTTCAGCGGTGAGGACCACACGGCCACCGTGTACACGGCGGGCAACGACCATGTGCAGCAGGCCATGACGATGGTGCACGAACTGGTCCACGCCTCCCGATTCGTGGCGGGACGCGCGGGTGACGCCAGGACGCTCGGTCGCGACGAGTTCATCCGGGACCGGGTGGACGAGGAGGCCGCCTGCTTCCACACCGAGATGCTGTTCACCCGGGAACTGCGCGCGCTCGACGAGGGCCACGTGGTCCCGTCGACCGCCTACGAGAACGCGTACACACGGCGCTACCGCGTCGAATCCGACCGGCTCCGCACCGATCCGGCGTTGTCCCCCGATGAGATCCACGATCGAGCCGACGCCGCGGCCCGCGCGGAGGCGCGCGAGGTCATCGAATTCGTCGACTGGGGCCACGGCGAGACCAACTACCACGACTACTACGGCAAGGCCTGGGACCAGGCCAATCCCTTTGCGGGACAACACCAGACGCGTCCGCCGCACGAGGCGACGACCCCCGAGGCCGCCGAGCGCCTGCGCACCCATGGCCTGCGTTGGGGCCTGGACGTGCGCCGATCCCAGGACGCCTATGCCGAGGTCGCCCGCCTGTCCGAACTCCTCGGCGCCGAACCGTATCTGCCCGAGGCCGAGGCGCGCCGCACCGTCACCGATCGGCTCGCCGAGGTGGGCGAACGGCTGTCGGAACCCGGCATCGACCCGGAGACCGCCGCCCACCTCCACCGCGAGGAACACACCCTGCGCGAATTGTCCGACGCGCTGGATCGGCGCGCGGACTACGAGTATCGCCTCGATCAGCACATGCGCGCGGCCCACGAGCTGGCCGCCGCCGATGTGCTCGCGGCGGTGCGTCGAGATCATCCGGGCTCTATCCCGTTGGGCGACAGAGCGATTCTGCTTCCCGGCCACCCCGAACGCTTGATCGTCGCCGCCGAACCCGGCGGCCACGAGATCGCGCTGGCGCATCCGGACATCGCCGCGGCGCTGGCCCGAGTGGGCGCGGACGATGTCGACTACCGGACCGTCACGGTCGACGCCGAGGGCAATGTCTACGTCCGCGAGGTCGACGCCCCCGAACCACCCATACCGTTCCCCGCGCCGAGCAAGGTGTCCCCGCGATATCTGGCCGACACCGCCAGCCGCGAACGCTTGACCCGTATCCGGGAAACCCTCGACGCCACCCCCGTGGGCGAATGGGTCTCCCGCGTCCTGTCCGACGAGGGCGTGGAGGTGCGGCACACCGCCGATCCGGACGAGCAGGGCTACCGCCCGTCCCAGCGCCGCGTGCTGCTCGACATCGGCCTCACCGACGGCGAGCAGGCCGCCGCGCTCATCCATCACGCCATCCACATCGAGGTCGCGCGCGCCCGGGAGACGCCGGGCGCGGCGCTGGAACGCTCGACCTGGCGTCGCTGGGAGTACGTCGACCTCATGGTCTCGGAGGAGACCAGGGCGCACGCGATGGAGATCATCTCCGTGGCGCAGCTGCGCCGCGCGGGCCTCGAGGTTCCGGAAGTGTTGGGGGAGCACGCGTTCCGGGACGCCTACGACACCGCGGTCGAGGCGGCCCGCGAGCGTGGCGTGCCCGCCGCGGACCTGCCGCGCATCGGCGTCGAGGCCGGGATCGCGGCGCTGCGCCCGGAGGTCGAGAACTACGCCCCGCACGGGGAGACCTACGCCGAGAGCTACGGCGCCGCCTGGGACAGGGCGCACGCCGTGCAGACCTTCCGCGAAGAGGTGCTGGTGGCCCGGCTCGCCGCCGTCCGGGACGTCACCGACCTGGCGGTGCCCGGGCGGGAGCTGCCGCCGGGTGTGGCGAAGATGGCGATCGTCGGTCACGTCAACGGCGCCAGCCTGATCGAGGTCACCGTGCGCGACGCGCGGACCGCGGACGCCATCGCACTGTCCGCTCTGGTCGGCCGCGTCTTCGGGCGCGACATCTCCGAGGCGTACGTCCACGGCGACGTGGTCTACCTGCGACGGCTCCCGCCCGGGACCGTCGCGGACATGCACGAGGACGAGTGGACGGCACGCAGTCTCGGCCTGCACGACGCGCTGGTGGGCGCGCCCGCGCGGGGCTCGGAACGGTGGGTGATCGACCCGGACGGGGGCCGCATCATCGGCGCGCTGACGACCCGTGCCTTCGATCCGGTCCTCACCCGCGACACGGTCAGCGAGTTCGCCGAACGATTCCTCCGGGTCGGCGCCGACGGCGGTGTCGAATTCCGCGACCACGACCTGGATCCGACGCAGCTGATCGACACCCGCCGCCAGCTCGAGGCGCTGCGCCCCGAGTTCGCCGCCCGCGGTCGCGAGGACTGGCACGACGTGCTGATGCGCCGGTTCGACGACATCGCCGCCCACGCCCGGCCCGACGACACCTCGGACGCCTACGATCCGGGCGACGGCCCCCGGATCGGCCGTGCCTTGGACCCGGTGCCCGACCAGCTGCGAGACCTGTTGTCGCGCACCGAAACCGGGCGCGACATCCTGCGCGTGTTCGACGACAGGCTGATCCGGCAGCGGCTGGACGCCTCGGCGAACGACGAGGTGTACGGCGAATTCGAGTCCGCCGACATGACCGCCACCGTCTACACGCGCGGGCGGAACCATCTCGAACAGGCGCTGGCGCTCGCGCACGAGGCCATCCACGGCCGCTGGTTCCTCGACGGCCGCACCGCGATGCTCGAGGACCGGATCCTGGAACTGGACCGCCGATCGTTCGTGCGCGCGGTGCTCGACGAGGAGACGGCCGCCTTCGCGCAGGAGGCGAAGCTCGTGCGCGAGCTTCGGGAACTCGGCTTCGATATCGAGTCCACGCCGGTCGAGGTGGAGCGCGTGTTCAGCGAACGCTACGAGCGGGCGCTGGAGTTCTTCCGCGACGATCCGTCCTTGACCCCCGACCAGGCGCGCGAACAAGCGGAGACCGCCGCCACGCGCGCGGTGCGCGACATCGTCAAGACTTATCGGGATCCGGCGGGCAAGACCTATGTCGACATCGCGCGGGAGATGTGGGACCACACGCACATCGAGGGTTCGGACGCGGGATACCGGCCGGAGGATCCGACCGTCGCCGAACGGCTGCGCCTCGAGGCGATGCACCGGCATTCCGAAGGTCTGCGGTCGCGGTCGCTGGCCGCCGCGATCGACGCGATGGCCCAGCGACACGACATCGATTCCGGCCGTGACCAATTCACGATGCGGCACGAGGTGGCCGAGCGGATCGCGGAACTGGACGCCGAACTGCGCGACCCCCGTACCACCCCGGAACGCGCCGCCGAGATCCGTCGTGCCCAGCACGAACTCCGGGAACTGGTGGACCGGCGGATGGAGTTCGAGAACCGCCGTGCCGGACTGTATTTCATCAACGACGCGGTGCACAGCATCGCGGTCCGGGATGTGCTCGACACGCTGCTGCGCGACAATCCGCGCGCCGAACTCGTGGACGGCCGCGCGGTGCTGGTACCGGGGCCCGGTGGTCAGGAGCGGCTGATCGTTCCGGCGCTGCGCGGTGATCATCACGAACTGCTGCGGCGGCCCGAAATCGCCGCGGAGGTCGAGGATCTCGGGCGCGATCACGTGGAGTTCGTCAATGTCGACGTGGACGGGATCGGCCGGATCCGGACCGAAACCGTAGCGGAACCGGACGAACCCCTCGGTCGGGCGCAGAGCATGTTCGCGGTGGATCTGGCCTCGTCGGCATCGAACGCGCGACTGCGCGAGATCACCGAGGCGCTGGCGGCGACCCCGGTCGGTGAATGGGCGACCGGCATTCTGCGCGGCACCGAGATCGCGCACACCGCCGATCCGGCCGAGCACGGCTATCGGCCGTATCGGGATCGGCTGGTGCTCGACATCGGATTGTCCGATGCCGAGCAGATGTCGGCGCTGGTGCATCACGCCATTCACGTCGAGGCGGCGCGGGCGCGGGAGGCGCGCGGCAGTGCCGGGGAGCTGATGCGGCTGGACCGCGAGTCCTATGTGGATCGGATGCTGGACGAGGAGACGCGGGCGCACGCGATGGAAATCGTTGCGGCGCGGCAACTTCGGGCGGCGGGGCACGAGGTTCCGGAGCCGGTGGGCGCCCGGGAGTACACCGCGGCGTTCGAGGAGGCGCGGGCGCGGGCGCGGCGCGACGCCGGGTACGGGGATCGTCCGGTTCCGCCGGACCTCACGCCGGTGATCGACCGCACCGCGAACGACGCGGCGATGGACGCGTTGCGGCCGATCGTGAGAGATCATGTGGTCCAAGGCGTTTCGCATGCCGAGTTCTACCGGCGGGCCTGGGACGAAGCGCACGCGCGGTCCGAAGGGGACACGGGTGGCGCGCGTGGTTCCGAGAGCGGCCGGGGCCCCAAGTTCCGCGCTCCCGACCCGCAATGGTCGGCGCATGACGACGCGACGCTGCGGGATTCGGCGGACGCGCTGCTCGAGCGGCTGCTGACACCGGAGGCGACGGCCCTGCTCGACGAGCTGAACCGCGGCCGCTGCGGGGAGCTGTCCCTGCGTGAGCTGGTCCGGCTGTTCGGGCCGGATTCGGGAATCCGGTTGCCGGAGCGCACGGTCGGCGTCGAGGGCATGACCCGGGGTGAACTGGTCGCCGCAGCGGGTGGGCAGTTGCGCGAATTCGCCGACCATCGGGCGCTCGCGGATCATCTGCGCGGGTTGAAGCCCGGGGCGGCGGCCCTGGTCGTGGACATGTACCGCGGGCCGTCGGATCGGTACGGCGTGGGCGGCCACGCGTATGTGCTGGTCCACGAGGGCGGCGGGCGCGTCGTGGTCCGCGATGCCGCCACCGGTGAGGTGCACGAGGATCTGTCCCGCCTGCCGAGCGATGTGCACAGCACCGAGGCGATCCTGTTCGACCACGAGGGCCGCCCGCTCTCCCGAGTCGACGACGCCACCCGCGCCCGCCTCGCCGCCGAGGCCGCCGCCGACCTCGCGCGCCCCGACCGCGACCGAACCATCGGCCAGTCCCGCGACGAACATCCCGCCGACCGCACCGCCCGCGAGGCCCGCGAACGCGCCGACCGGCTCCGCCGCGAATCCGACGCCGACCCCGGCAACTGGTTCAAACGCGAACTGGCCGTCCAGGCCGAATGGACCGCCCGCCAACACACCGACCTCGCCGACTGGCTGCACGACCTGACCGCCCACCCCGACACCGACCCGACCCGCCGACGCTACGACCGAATCCTCCGCGAGGCCCACCTGGCCCACGAACGCGCCGAAGCCCTCCGCCGCCGCGCCGCGACCGAAATCGACGACTGGTTCACCCGTCAACTCGCGGACCACGAGGAATGGGTCGCGCGCCAACACGCCGAAATGGCTGCGTGGCTCAGGGATTCGATGGAGTCGCGCCTTGATTCCGAAGACGCACCGGGTGTGCGGACCCCGGACGAAGAAGCGCCCTCCGAGACTTCCGACGGCGAGAGGCCCGCCGAGGGGGAAGGAACCTCCGAGCCCGAGACACGCGAGAGCGGAAATGTTCCCGCCGAGGACCGGCAGCCTACCGCGCCCGGGACGCGCGAAGACGTGTCCGATGGCGAGTTGCCCTCTAAGGCAGGAGATTCCGAAGAGGCTCGGGTCGCTGAGGAAGGAGAGGACGCCTCCGCAGCGAGGACGCGCGAGGCCGAGGGCCCCTCGGAGACAAGAGTTCCCGAGGGAACTCGAGGCGGCAACGAAGGAGAGGACGCCTCGGAACCGAGGACGCTCGAGGGCGAGGGGCTTTCGGAGACAGGAGATTCCGAGGGAACTCGGAGCGGCGACGACGGAGAGATCGTCACCGAAACGGGGACGCGCGAGGCCGAGGGGTCGCCGGAGGAGGCCGGGCGGCCTTCGGGTGCGCGTGCTACCGGGCGGTCCGAGTCGGCGGAGACACGGGGAGGGGACGGCGAAGCGGAGCGTCGCGTTGGGGAAGCGGAAAGCGTTGGGCGGCAGGCGGCTCGGGAGCAGTTGGAGCGGGTCGAGGGGATTGCCCGGGAGGCGCGGGAGCGGGCCGAGCGGGCGCGGGGCGTGGCGGATGCCGATCCGGGGGATTGGCTGAAGCAGCGGTTGGCGGAGCAGGCGGAGTGGACCGCGCGGCAGCACGGTGAGATGGCGGATTGGTTGCGGGAACAGGCGGGTGTCCCGGAGGAGGGGGCGGAGACCGGCTCCGGGATCGTGCCGCAACATGTTTCGGGGGAGACGCCCGGCGGGGACGCGGAGGCCCACGTGCGGCGGCCGTTGGACCAGGTCCGCAAGTTCCTGGCCGACCACGCGACCGCCCATCGCGACGACCCCGCCCCCCGGCACCCGGAGGAACTCGACGCCTACGCCCGCGAACTGATCGAGGTCCTCCGCCTCGACGAGGCCCTCACCGGCCACCCCGACCCCCTCTCGGCCCTCCAGGAACTCGCCGAAGCAGCCCGCGCCCGAGGCTTCGTCGGCGACACCCCCGGCGAACAACCACGCCCCATGCGCTACCCGGAGGACCTGACCCCCCTCACCCTCGACGAGGCATACGGCGACGAGGAGTACTGGCTCCTCGAACCCAACCCCGACACCACCCCCGAACTCACCCCACCCCGCCCCCCGGCCGCCCTTCCCGAAGCGCCGCCGCACCCGGAGCCCGCCTCCCCGGACATCCAAGCCCCAGAACCGAACAGGCATTCCGGTTCCGACTCGACGACCGACCCCACGAGCACCCGTCCCGATTCCGACCCGAGGACCGACCCCACGGGAACTCGGCCCGATTCCACAACTCCCCCGGAATCGAGAGCCGGAGAACCGAACAGGCAGTCTGGTCCGGAGGCGGCGACTCGATCCGATGCCGGGACGGACCCCGCCGCGACCTCCCCGGACTCGTCACCCGAGCGAGCCGGGCGAACGGACAAGGAGTCCGGCCCGGAGACACCTCCCGAGCCGGGCGAGGGCTCGAGTGATCGGACGGGTTCCGCTCCACGACCGGATACTGCCGGGCGCGACGAAAGCTCTGCCGGACAGCGGGATTCGGCCCAGCCGGAAAACGCGGCGCCACAACGTATCTCCGATGACGAACTGCGCGAGCGGTTGCTGCGGCGGTTCGGTGTGCGGGAGGAGCAGCTCACCGGGGGCGATCGCGATCGGGTGTTGCAGGAACAGCGGTTGCGGAATGCGGTGCGGGCGGGGGCCGTTGAGGCGCTGGCGGAGCATATCGGGCGGGTTGCGGAGGTTGCCGATCCTCGGCATCGGGGGCAGGTCGAGGCGACGCGCGATGGCTGGGCGCGGATGCTCGGTGTGGATCCCGCGGAGCTGAGCACGCCGGAGGGGGCCGCTCGGGAGCTGGCGCGGTTGCGGGCCGAGGTGCTGCGGGAGGCGCACGATATCGCCGATCTGGCCGCGCTGACCGCCGCGGATCGGGAGTCGCCCGCGGCCGGTGGGCACGATCTGGTGGTGCAGATCGGTGCGGATCGGGTGCATCTGCGGGCGGAGGCCGATGGCGAGGGCGGCTGGCGGGTCGTCGGTGACGAGCGGGTGCGGCGGCCGGACGAGTCGCCGGAGGAGGCCCCGGAGGCCGAGCCGAAGAAGTCGCTGTGGCGGCGGATCCTGGATCGGTTGCGGGAACCGCAGCTGCGCGAAACACCGCCCGCGCCTTCGGGTTCCGGGTCGGCGCTGGCGCAGCCGAGCAGCGAGTCGAACGCTCCGGCGACACCGGCGCATCCGCCCGCGCACGGGGCCGGGTACGACGTCGCCGACTTCATCCAGGGCCTGTCGGGCGCCTCGGAGGTGCTCAAGAAGCTGCCCATCGGCCTGGCGGTCGAGCTGATCACCTTCTATCAGAACCGGGAAAAGCTGGGCGACTTCCTGTTCCACCGCCACCACGAGAGCGAATTGCCCGCGGCCTACCGCACCGACAGCGCCGAATACGAGTACTGGCGCGAACAGGCCGATCCGAAACTGCTGCGGCAGGTCGAACTCAGCCCGGAACAGGCCGCCCGCTGGGGCGGACCCCGCGAAGACGACAACGCCGCACCACACCGCCCACCCGAGAACCCCACGCCCCCCGAACCTTTCGAACGACCCGCCGCGGGCGACGAATACCGCCCCGACGATTCCGAAAGTCGGGCCCTGCGGGACTGGCTCGACGAGGTCGACGCCCTGCATCAGCAGCGGGCCGACGTTGCCGCGACGATCGTGGCGCTGGCCCGCAACTACGGTCTGGATCTGCCCGACCTCGGCCACGAATCGGTCCGCCGCGCGATCGAACACCTGGAGTATCAGATCGCGCGGCGGGGGGCCGCGATCGAGGGCCTGCTCGGCGCGACCCGGTGGTACAACGCCGAGGACGCGCTGATCCCGTACAGCCACGAGATCGACTCCCTCACCAACGATCCGCTGAACCGTTTCCTCCAGGAACTGGTCATCGCGAACGAGGGCGACGCCAACTTCCTGAACTGGGGCGGCATCAAGAACAAGACCGCCACCCCGCCGCCGGTGTGGACCGAACTCTTCGACGATCAGGGCCGCCCCCGCGAGGGCGGGCTGCGGCTCTACTTCGAGGAGGCGTTGCGCCGCGAGCAGATTCGCGAACAGCGCGCCACCTGGGAAGATCTGCTGCCCGACGACATCTCCCGCGATCCGGCACGGCTGGCGGAGACGATCGAGGGGCTGCGCAGCGGCACCGAGGACCGGATGAACGCCCTGCGGCGGCTGCGCGAGCTGGCCGCCGACTACCGGGATCTCGACGAGCGGTATCGCGAAACCGGGGAAACCCTGGTCGATCTCGCCGCCACCGAATGGCTCCGACACGGCGAGGGCGGCCAGCGCGTCGAACCGGGCGTCTGGCACGTCGACGGGCAACCCGCGCGCCTGGTGATCGTGGACACCGGCCTCGGGCACGACGAGATGCTGGCCCGAACCCTGGCCGCGCACCCCGAACGCGCCGACGCCGTGAATCGCGGCGACCTGGTGCCCGACTACCGCATCGGCTGGGTGGACCCCGACGGCAATGTCCGCATCGCCCGGCTGGACGAGCCGCAGGCGCGGTTCTTCGAGGACGAGATCGACGGCCGGCCGGTGCGCGTGACCCTGCTCCGCGACGGCGAGGGTCCGTGGCGACCGGTCCAGCCGACCACCGAACCCGACGCGCCGTCCGTGCCGGAACACGCCGCGCCCGAACCGGTTTCGCCGCCCCGGCCCCGCACCGACGTCGAAAACGACATTCGCGCCTTGGCGGACAGGCTCGGCCTGGACGCCGATCGGCTGCTCGACCGTCCCGGTACCGGCCTGCTCGCCGAGGAGCGCCTGCGAAACGCGGTGCGGGCGGCGCAGATCGAGGCCCTCGTCGACTATGTCCGCAGCGCCGGAGCGATCGAGGAGTTCAACAATGTCGGCCTGGCGCGCGGGATGCTGGCCCGGCGACTCGAGATCCCCGCGCGCGACCTCACCGGGGAACGGCTGGCCGAGACCTTGGCCGACCCGCACCTGGGCGCCACCCGCCGCAACCGAATCGTCAAGGCGCTCACCGACTACGCCGCGCAGATCCGCGGCATCGACGCCGACGCCGTCGACGCCGCCCGCGACCGGCTCGCCCGTCGCCTGGGCGTCGAGCCGGGCGAGTTGCATCCCCGCAAGTTCGACGACGATCTGCGCAAACTCGAACCCGACCCGGACGGCCTCGATCCGAAGAAGCTGTCCCGCGCGATCGCGAACGTCGCGCACCGCACGGGCGGCGACGCCGAGACCCGATTGCGCACGGCCCTGGACGAATTCGCGCGCACCCTGATCGACCGCGACCCCACCCAGCGGGTCTGGGAGGGCGATCGCACCGCGGATCCGCGACTGGTCGGCGCGGGTTCGCCGACCCGCAGCGAGACCGCCTTCACCGAACTGCGCGCGATCCTGTCCGAGGTGACCGGCACGCACGAGCTGGCCGCCGAACGGTTGACGACCGTGCTGCTCGACCGCACGCTCACCCGGACGCGGCGCAACCGGCTGATCGACGCGCTGACCGACTGCTTCCACGAGATGCGCTACGCCGATCGCGGGGCGGCGCTCGTCGCGCGGGACCGGTTGGCGCGAGAGCTGGGACTGAAGGCGCGCGACCTGTACGGCAGCCGCCTGGACAACGACTTCCGGCGGACCGACGATCCGCGCGGCATCGGCACCCGAAAACTGAAGCGCGCCATCGACAAACTGGTCCGCCGCGCCGACGGCCCGGCCGACGTCGCTCATCTCACCGAGCCCCTGGCCGCGTTCGTCCGCGCGATCGTGGCCGCCGAACCGGCCCCGGCCCGGCACCCCGACGCCGGTCGGCTCGCCGCCCGCGCCGAACATCCCATCCGCGACGACGCGGCGGTGGCGCATCTGCGCGAGGTCGTGGGCGATCTGGTGGGCTTCGCGGATCTGCTCGACGGCCGTGTGGGCCTGCCCGCGGAGAACGGCGTGAACCGCGACTGGGCGCGCATCATCGGCGTGGACGCGGCGGGCGAGGAACTCGCCGAGCACATGGGCCGATACGAGGAGTTCCGTGCGGGCACGAGCGAGGAACACCGCGACCTGACCGCCGAGGAGCGGGAGGCGCTCGACGCCGAACTGCGCGCCGATCTGCGGGAGCGGATGGAGAAGTACATCAAGGCCTACGACGCCTTCCGCGACGGCGTCATCGAGGACCACGAGCGGCTCTCCGCCGAGGAACTCGCCGAGGTGCATTCCGAACTGCGCGGCGAGGTGCGCGACCGCGCCGCCGCGCTGAACGAACTCGGCGCGCTGCTCGACGAGCATCGCCGCGCCAGCGCCGACGACCGCCGCGACGAACTGCTCGCGGCCGCCCGCGCACGGACCGAGGCCGAGGAGCGGTTGCGGGCCGCCATCGACGAGGTGGATCGCGTGGAGGGCGACGCCCAGCGCCGCGGCGACCGCGTCTCCCGCGAGACCCTCGACTGGGACGCGGTCACCGATCCCGATCGGCTGGCGGAACTGCTCGAGCGCCTGCGTAATCAGACCATGGCCCACGGGGACGAGGCGCGCCGCCGCCTGGCCGCGTTCGACGAGTTGGAGGACGCGGCCGCCGACCACCGCGACGCCGTCGACGATCTGGCCCGCGCCGATGCCGCGATGGCGCGCACGATCGAGCACGACGCTCTGACCGAGGCGGGCGCGCACGTCCTGTTGGGCGAGCACCGCGCCGGAATCATCGAGGGCCATCCGCGCCGCGTCGCGGTCGTGGTGTGGGGCGAGGAGGAGGGTCCGCACGGCATTCTCGACAACGCCGCCACGCTGCACCCGGAGATCGGCGAGATCGCGGGACCGAACCGCGACAACGTGGTGATCCTGCGGCTGTCCGTCGACGAGGACGGCACCATCGTCGTCCGCCGCGAGGACCCGCCCGACCCCGAACCCCCCGCCGGTTCCGCGCCGCGCCCCGAACCCGACGAGCCCAGCTCCGGTGGCGGCGCGCAGCGACCGCCGGGCGAAACCGCCTCCGGCGAAGGCGAATTCGCCCCGGAGGGCACCGGCGGCACCAGTGATCGTGGTGCCGGTGATCGCGGTGGTATGGATGACCGTGGCGGCACTGGTGCTCGTGATGCTGAGGGTCGCGGCGGTCTGGGTGACCGTGGCGGCGCCGGTGAGCGTGGTGCCGATGGTCGCGGGGGTGCGGGGGATCGGGGTGGTTCCGGGGATGACGGTGGGCGGCCGCCCGCTCCGCCGACGGGCGGTGAGCCGCCGTCGGACCGTTGGACCACCCGGGGTGAGCCGCGACCGTTCGAGCCCACCAGCCAGTCCGGGCGGTTCGCCGAACTCACGGCACGGATCGCCGAGCGGGTCGCCGAGCGCGATCGGCTGCTCGGGCGGGCGCGGGAGTTGGCCGAGGCGTTGGGGATTCGCGGTGAGCTCGGGGGCGAGGATCTGGATCGCCGGGTTCAGGAGATTCGCGATGCCCATCGGACGCGGATCGAGGAGTTGAACGGGCGTTCGGTGACGGGTCCGGAGCTGGTCACCCACTTCGACGAACTGCGTGCGGCGCAAGAGCGTTTCGAGGAGGTCAGCGGGCACGCGCGGCAGGTGGCGCGGGTGCTCGGCGAATACCACGCGGCCGCGGCCGAGGTGGCGGCGCTGCGCGGTGAGGCGGCCACCGTCGCCGCCTTGGACGTGATCGCGGCCGAGCACGCCACCCCGGTGCGCGGCAACGATCTGGTCGCCTACCTGCCCGGCGAACCGACCCGCATCCTGGTCGTCTCGCCCGCGAGCGAGCCCGATCACCTGCTCGGCCGCGATCTGCGAGAGTCGTTGGCGCAACAGGGGATCGAGGTCGTCTACCGGCAGACCCGCGTCGACGAGGCGGGCCACGCGAGCGTCGTCGATCTGCGCCCACCGGAGCACCCCGCGCCCGCCGCCCGGCCCGACGAGCCCGCGGCGACACCGGACCGGGAAGGCGAACCGGGCCAGGGTGATTCACCCGATGCCTCGGCCGCCCGCGCCGCGCACGAGGAGCTCCAGCAGCGGCTCGAGGAACTCAACGAACAACGCCAGGACCTGATCCGCGACCGCGAGACGATGGTGCGCCGCCGCAACGCCCTGGCCGTCGGCCTCGGCATCCCCGACGCGGACAACTGGGCCGCGCTGCGACCGGAACGCCTCGGCGACACCTTGCAGGAGGTGCGCGAACGGCACGGCGTGCAGGACACCGACGAACTCGAGCACGTCGTGGAGCTCATTCGCGTGGTCGAGCGGATCAGCGGCACCGACGAGGATCTGGGCTGGCTGGAGAGCGAGATCCGCGCGGTGCGCCGCGACGAATCCCCGCGGGCCGAATACGAGCGGCTGGTCGAGCGCTGGCACGAACTCACCCGCGAACGCGAATTCCTGCGCGTCAAACGCGACGAGCGCGCCGAACTGCGCGACGCGGCCGGGCTCACCGGAGAAGCGCTGGAGCGCAGGGTCCTCGAGCTGTTCGAGAAGACCCAGGCCCGGTCCATCCGCATCCCGGCCACCCTCGACACGCCCGAACGGATCGTGCACCAGCAGATGGCGCCGTCCGAAGTGGCGTTGCGGCGCAGGGGGATTCGTAAACTCGTCGAGACCGTGGAGGCGTTCAACCGCATCGATCAGGCGGTGGCGGACGTCGAGGCGCGACTGACCGAACTGCGCGACGCCGGTGTCGGCGAGGGCCGTCCGCTCTCGCCCGAGGTGACCCGGGAGATCCTGCGGCTGGGCGCCGAACGCGCCGAACTGTTCCGCGAGCAGTTCAACAAGGCCCGCCGCTCCATGCTGGAGGACCTGGCGGAACGGCTGACCGAGCACGGCGTCCCGGTGCGCGCGGAGGATCTCGGCCCGGACCCCGCCACGGTGGATCGCGTCCTGGCCGAAGCCCGCACGCGCGCAGCCGAATTCGACGACCCCGAGACCCGCGACCGGCTGCTGCGCTGGCTGGACAATCTCGGGGACGCCGCCCACGACGTGATCCGGGTCGACAACGCCATGGGCCGCCTCGACGACGAGGCCGGGCGGGTCGCCGGACGGTGGCACGATCTCCTCACCGAGGAGGGCGCGCGCATGGTGACCGATCTGGTCGCCGTCGTGGACGGGGAGCCGCCGCGGCTCATCGTGCTCGGGCCGCGCGCGGATCTGGATCATCCCACCGCCGACCATGATCGGGCGCTGGCCGAGGCGATCCTCACCCACGCGGAGATCGCGCACCTCATGACGCTGCGGCCGGAGATCGAATACCGGCAGATGATGGGCGGACTGTGGGACGTGCGATCCGAGCCGCTGCCCCCGCCGCGCGTGGAGGTCATGGAAACCGGCTGGTTCCGCGGCGAACCCGGTATGCGCGTCACCCGCTGGCGCGACGGCGAGGGCCAATGGCGCTACGTGGATCCGACGCGTCCGCAGTGGCGCACGAACCGCGACCAGACCGTCCCCGACCCCTACGATCCGGGCAATCCGGACTGGTGGGGCGGGCTGGTCCACTACATCAACACGCTCGCGCTGCCGTTCACCGATATCCCGCCGGGCAAGATTCCGCTGGACCTGCTGCCGTTCAACGCGCTCGGCGTGGAGGGCAAGTTCTTCCGCGGCGACATCCCCGACGAGGACATCCTCAGTCTGCACATCGGCGGCGAGATCAACGCCGTGCAGCGCAATCTGCGCAATCTCATGATGGCGCTGCAACATCCGCGCGTGGAGGCGTGGATCCAGCGGCATCCCGGGATCGGCGACTTCCTCGACGCCCACCCGGGACTGAAGAAGGTGCCGCCGTTCTCGACCATGTGGTCCGGGTTGGAGTGGCATCAGCGCTCGCAGTACGACGTGCAGCAGATGTTCCCGCGCCGTGATCCGGCCGACCACACCCTGGCCCCCGATCGCGCGGAACTGCCCGATCACCTGCAACGGCTGATCGATCGCACCCGCGAGAACCTGGACGGGTTCCGCGACGAACAGCGGCGGCGCGCCGCCGAGGACGTGGTGGCCCGGATCCGCCGCGAACTGGTCGACGGCGGGTCGCGGATCGATCCGACCCGCGGAGACGTGCCCGAGCAGGTGCGGCGCATCGACGCCCACATCGACGATCTGGCGGGTCGCCTGGCCGACGCCTTCCACGCGAATGACCCACGGGCCGTGCGTGATACGGTCGCCGATATCCAGCACCGGCTGCTGGAACTCCAGGACCGGGGCCGCATCGCCGACGCCGATATCGACGCGATCGTGACCGAACTCGCGCCGCATATGCGCAGCGATCACGCGAGCGGTGATCCGGTGCTGGATCAGTGGCGGCTGCTGTCGTGGACCGATCGGGAGTACGAGCGGTTCCGCGCCGATCCGCAGCTCGCCGACAAGATCTTCGAGGGGCTCGAACGGCATCGTCGTAATCAGCGGGTGCTCGCGGCCCGCGAGATCCTGGGCCGGATCCGGGCCGAACTGATCGAGGGTGTGCCCCACGAGCTGACCCGCGCCGACGCGGGGGAACGGCTGGAGCGCTACCTCGAGAACTACATCGACAAGTACTCCGACACCGAACAGCGCAAGCTCGGCGACGCGTTCGACACCGAGGATCGGAACCTGGTGCGCGACACCGTGTTCGAGCTGCGCGAGCGGCTGCTGCGGATGCAGGAGAACGGGCGGATCAGCGACCGGGACATCCATCGGATCGCCGAGGAACTGGCCGACGGGCATCCGCCGCTGCGGGCGGACTACATGACCGGCGCGGACGAATTCGCGCCGCCGACGTTCACCCGCGAGCAGATCCGGCAGATCCTCGACCACCTCATGGTCGACGAGCATCTGGTTCGCGACCCCTACGATCCGGCCGGGCGTTTCGTGCGGCGGCGGATGGATCAGGTGGCCGACGTCGCCGAGGCGATCAACCGGCTGCTGACCGTGGAACCGTTGCCGGAGAGGGTGATTCCGCGACTGCGGCGGCCGTTGCAACAGGACATCGTGTTGTTGCACGACGCGCTGGCCGAATCGGAGTACGAGCGGAATCCGGCCCATCAGCGCGCGGGCAAGACCTGGTACGACGCCAACGCCCACGCGGTCGGCGAGGGCTACCACTGGGACGCGGACCGGCCGCCGTTCACGGGCTGGCGCCGGGATCTGGAGTACAACTCCTATCTCGCCGAGTTGCTCGAACTGCCGCGGGCGCAGGAACGGGCCGAGCGGGCGGCCGAGGCCGTGGCGGCCGCCGCGCGGGCGGTGGGCGTCGACCCGGACGCCGCGGTGGCCGCGTACCGGTCCGCGGATCGGGAGCGGTGGTTCGCGGATCTGCGTGCGGCGCATCCGGATTCGGTCGAGCGGGTCGATGCGCTGGAACGGGCGGCCCGCGAGCGGGTGGAGGCTGACGCGCACCTGGATCGGGTGCGGGCCGGGCTGGAGGGATCGGCGCTGTACCAGGGGCGGCACGAGCTGTCGTCGTTCCTGCCGCGAGACCGGTATCGCAACGAGTTGCCCGCCGCGCGGGAGCGGTGGCGGTCGGCGTCGGCGGAACTGGAGAGCGCGGCCGAGGCGCTGGGACTCGATCCGGTGGCCGCGCTCATCGGGCGGGAGTTCGGCGGGGACGAGTGGTTCGCGAATCTGCGTGCGGCGCAGACGGATTCGGGGGAGCGGGTGGACGCGCTCGAGCGGGCGGTGCGCGACTACGTCGACGCCGACGATCATCTGGATCGGCTGGAGGAGGCATTGCGGCGCACCGAGCCGGGTGCGGAGCGATCCGATCACGAGCTGGAAAGCGCCGAGCCGCAGCGGGATTCGCTGCCGTCGCCGCAGGAGGAGACCGCGCTGGTGCGCGAGCGGCTCGAGGCCGAACGCGCGCGGTTGGCGCGCGCCGAACACGCCGTGGACGACGCCGCGCGGTACTTCCCCGTCGACCCTCGCGCGGAGCTGCGCGACGAGGACCAGCTTCCCGGCTGGATGGACGAGGTGCGCGCCCGCACCCGCGAACTGCCCACCCTCGACCTCTGGGAGGAGCGCGCCCGCGCCCTCGAGGACGCCGCCCGCGAATACCTGCGCGCCCGCGACGCCGTCGCCGACCTCGAACAGCACCTGCACCGGCTCGAGGCCCGCTTCGGCCCGGAGATCGTCGAGAGCGAACTCGGCGTCTTCTACGAACACCGTTACGGCGGCGGCAACGAACACGGCATCCACGCCTGGGTCAGCCGCTCCGGCATCGCCCAGATCGAAATCCGCGTCGGCCCGCACACTCCCGACGGCGGCACCATGTTCCGCGACATGATGCGCGCCATCGCCCCCCACATCATCCACATCGACGACACCTGGAACGCGGGCCCCCGGCTCTCGGACAACCTCGACTCCTTCAACGCGGGCATCCAGGAACTCCTCCTCACCCCGGAAGAGGCCGCCCGCAACACCTTCACCGGTCGGCTGGCGGCGGAGTTCGGGTTCACGGAGGTCACGGTCCAGCAGCTCGAGGGGCCGCTGGGGGAGAACACGGGAGCTTCGGTTCGATTCAGTCGGCCGGGGACGCATGTGGTTCCGGAGTCCGGGCCGACACGTCCGGGTGAGCCCGCGGACGAGGCGCGCGACGGCGACACGGAGGCAAAGCTCCAGGGGGCCAGCGCTTCCGGTGACAGGGCCGAGCCGGGTGGTTCCGGGGAGGGGAGTGCCGAGTCCGGGCGGAGCGAGGAGATGCGAGAGGTTGGGGTGTCCCGCGACGACGGGGACGGCGATCATGCGGCTGAGGAGGTCGGTGCCGAGGGGCGCGACCGGAGCGGCGTGGCGCGGGAGTCCGGAGAGATCGAGGTGTCGCCGGGCGGTGGCGAGCGGGATGGCGGGGTGACGGCAGGCCGGACCGAGGGGACTGGCGAGGGCGATACCGATGGGGGTACGAGACGGCCCGTGGACCAGGATGGGGGCTCGTGGGAGATGGGTGTGCGCTGGGCCGGGGACGGCGAGGCCGGTTCCTCGGACGTCGGCGACGGTTCGGATCGGAAAGCCGAAGGCGGAGAAGGGGATAGCGAGTCGGTTCAGCAGCCCGGTGCCGGTGATCACGAGCGTTCGCGCTCCGGGGACGACTCGGGACGAGAGGGCGAATCGCGTGTTCGAGCACGCGGGACGCGCTCCGCCGACGACGATGCCTCCCGTCAACCCGGCGAGACGGACCCCGCCAACGGCCGTCACCGCCGCCGCCCGGCCGCACCCGGCCAGGACGGTCAACCCGAGCTGTACGTGATGTCCCGAATCCCGCACCCCCCGCACTTCTTCGACGTCGAAATGCCCGACGACGAATGGGACGTGCCCACCCTCGTAGCCCCCGACATCGATGTCCCCCAACAACCTTCGCAGCCCGAGCCCCCCGCTCCCCACACCCCGTCTCCCCACACACCCACGCACACATCCGCTCGAACCCCCGAGCACCCCAGCGCCCCGGCATGCCCGGACCCCTCGCAAACGCCCAACCCAACTCAGCCTCCACATACCCCCACACCCCCAACCCTCCCGAAGCCTCCCCAGGAGCCCACCCCACCCCACCTCCCGAATCCTCCCCACCTCCCGGAAGCCCCGAATCTGCCCGAGCCACCCCAGGTTCCGGGCATCCCCGAATGGCCTCACGCGCCTCATCTTCCGGAAGTGCCGAATCTGCCTGGACCCCCTCAGGTTCCGGGCACTCCCGGATGGCCTCATGTGCCGCATCTTCCGGAAGTGCCGAATCTGCCCGAGCCACCCCAGGTTCCGGGCACCCCCGGATGGCCTCACGCCCCGCACCTTCCGGAAGTCCCGAATCTGCCTGAACCACCTCAGGTTCCGGGCACTCCCGGATGGCCTCATGTGCCGCACCTACCGGAAGTCCCGGACCTGCCCGAGCCACCCCAGGTTCCGGGCGCTGGATGGCCCCACCCGCCCAACCTTCCGGAGGACCCGGGTCTGCCCAAGCCCCCAGGTGCGCCTGGTCGGCCCCAGCTGCCGCAGCTTCCGGAACCGCCGAGTCTCCCAGAGCCGCCGCGGCTTCCGGGCACCTCTGGTCACCCGAGCCAACCGCACCTGCCCCAGATGCCCGGCCTCCCAGGCTCTCCGGAGTCGCCCGTCATTCCCGGCGCACCACGGGTGCCCGGCGCGTCCGGTTGGCCGAGTCCATCGCATCTTCCAGACCTGCCGGAGCTCTCGGGTACGCCGGGTACTCCCGATGTGCCACAGGGGCCTGGCCCGACTGGTTGGCCGGACCCACACCAAACGCCCGAAGCACCGGGATCTTCAGGGGTTCCGGGTACTTCCGACGCACCACGGGCCCATGGTGATCCGGGTTGGCCGGACCGGCTGCGGCTACCCGAGGTGCCAGGCTGGCCGGGACCTTCGGACCCGCCGAGCGCTCCCGACGTGCCGCGGCTTCCCCGCGTCCCCGGTCACCCTGGTTGGTCGGAGTCGTCGCAGCTTCCAGAGGGTTCGGGCCTCCCTGGGCCTTCGGACGTGCCGAGCGCTCCCGATGTGCCGCGGCTTCCGCGCGTGCCGGGTGGCGGTGGTTGGTCGGAGCCGTCGCAGCTTCCTGAGGGTTTGGATCTCCCTGGAGCTTCTGACACCCCAAGCGTTCTCGACGGGTCGCGGCTTCCGCGCGTCCCCGGTATGGCTGGTTGGTCGGGGCACTCGCAGCTTCCTGATGGTTTGGGCCTCCCTGGATCTTCGGACGTGCCGGGTGCTTTCGAATCGCCGCGGGATTCCGGGGTGAAGGGTGCGCCTGGTTGGTCGCAGCCGTCGCAGCATTCGGAGGCGGCTGGTTGGCCTGGGGGGTCGCAGGGGCTGGGGAGTGCGGCGAATGGTGGGGCTGGGGCGCAACAACAATCGGCAGGGTGGAGTCCGAATGGTGGGGCGGCCCCGCCATCTGTGATGCCGAATCCTGCTGGGCCGTATGGTGATTCGCAGCCGGTGCCACGGGGGCCCATGCCTGCCGCGCCGCCTTGGTTGGAGACCGGTGGGGACGGGGACGGGGGGTCCGGGTATCAGGCGTGGCAGCAGGACGGGGGCGGGTTGCAGCCGTGGCGGCAGGAGGGGATTTCGTATGGGCCGGGGCAGTGGCAGGGGGATGGTGGGCAGGGGCAGGCGCCGCCGGTTGCACCGCCGCCGGTGCTGCCGCCGCCGGGGATGATGCCGCCGGGGATGATGCCGCCGCCGGTGCCGTCGGCCGCGGGGGCCTCGGGTGGGGACTCGGGGCGGTGGAAGCCCGAAAGACGTTCCGCTGCTGAGCGATTGGTGGTGCAGTCCGCCGACGGGAGTGGCGGGCCGGCCGCGTTCGATACCGCCACGGGGCGGCTGCACGGGCTTGCCGCCACGGTGGGACCGGTCGCGGGGATCTATGGCCGGTTCGGGGAGACGACGGGTGTGCTCTATCGGTGGGGTGGGCGGTTGCAGTTGTGGGTCGACGGGCGGGGGATCGATCTGGAGGACGAGGCTGTGCGGGTGTATTGGGGGCGGTCGGATGCCACGCACGCGTGGTTCCAGGTGGGCGTGTCGGGGGTGTGCGTTTTCGATGCGCGGTACCCGTTCCCGGGGGCGGAGTTGGACTTCGGGCGGGTGGTCGAGCAGATCGTGGTGGATCCCGAGCGGCGGGCGGGGATCTTCCGATGACGGGTGGTGGGGACCCGGATACAGTCGTCTGGCGTCGGATGGGCGGCCACGGCACTATTGCGGATATCCGTGTGTCGCGCGCCGTAGCGATGAGGAAGGGCCGAACCGTATGAACGATCCGCAGCAGGACAAGCCCGAGGGAACCGACGAGGCGCCGGATGTGACCTTCCGGATGCAGCCGGGCGGCTCGGACGGTCCCTCGGATGCGGCGTCGCCGGACACTCCCGCACCGGACGGGGCGTCCGCCGAGACCGAAGCGGCTCCGGAGCAGTCGGTCGAGGAGCGGGCCACCGAACTCACCCACCAGGTCGCGCGGGAACTCGCGGTCGCCGGACCCGAGGGCTGGGCGCGGCTCGAGGCGGTGTTCTCGATGACGGTCGCGGGCGGCGTCACCTACGTGCTGTATTTCGACGACGACGACCGGGTGGTGCGGGCCGATCCGTCCGACGAGGTGATCGAGCACGTGCGGCAGCTGCGCGACGTCTCCGCCGGGCTCGGTGACGGGCCGTGGTGGCGACTCGTGTTGCGGCTCACCGTCACCGGGCAACTCGAGGCCGACTACGACTACGGCGACGACCCCTTCCCGGACGAGCAGATGCTCATCCCCGAGGCGTATCGCGCCGATCTCGAGGCGTACCCGCGCCGCCACCTGCCGGTCTGGCTGGCCGCCTACATCGGGCACGGGAACCGGCAGTGGCGCTCCCCGCAGGACGCCGCGAAACAGGCTCGCGCGGACCGGGATTCGAACCGCGCGCCGGTGCGCTCCGAGAACGACTTCCCGGTGCTGCCGGTGCTGTGGGCGCGGTGGGCGACGATCGCGGCGGCCTTCGTCGCCGTCGGCTCGGAATGGGGTCCGCGAATCCTTCCGGCGCTGGGCGTCTTCGAGGGTTCCTCGCGCAGCGGCTCGACCCTGTACGTGCTGCCCGGCGGCCGCGCGGTGCTCTCGGGCGGCGTTTGGAACGCCCCCGAACTCGACGCCGCCTACAACCAGGGCGCCGCGCTGCCCGACCTGTACGCGGGCGCGCCGGACTGGGTCGCCAACCAGGTGCTCAATCCGCGCGCGGCGCGCGGCGTGCTGTCGTTCTGCTACTGGTGGGAGCGCGGCGCCTGGTATCGCGGCGACTCCCCGAGCTCGGAACACATCAGCGCCGCCGTGCCCGGCGTGTGGACCGCCGACACCGTCGCCGATGTGGTGTGCGGACTGCTCAGCAACGATCCGAGCGACGAATTGCGGAGCGCGGCAAGCAATCTCGTGGCCGCCGCCGAGGCGGGCGTGGTCACCCGCGACACCCTGACCGCACTGTTCACCGATCCCTCCGACGATATCGACGGCGCGCTCTACCAGCTGTCGCTGGCCGGTCTGGTCACCTCGGTGCCCGAACCGATCTCCGAGGAGCGCGCGATCAGCCGGGTCCGCGAGCACATCCGCGGCCTCGACATCGACACCTCCCGTTACCCGGTGGACGAACTGGTCGCCGAACGCCTCAGCGTCGGCTGGATGGTGTTCGTGCCGACCGCGCCGGGCGAGATCGCCATCGGCCGCGCGATCTTCTACATCGCCGACGACGGCGTGATCGAGCAGTCGTCCTCGTCGGTCGCGCCGTCGATCTACGCCGAGGGGTTCGAACAGCGGTTCCACCAGCGGCAGACGAGTGCCGCCGCGGATTCCCCGGTGCGGTGAGCGTCGTCAGACCCGCTCATCCTTGATCGCCCGGACCACCTCGGCGATCTCGGCGTTGATGAGATCGACCAGTCTGTCGGAGTCGACGCCCCGGGCGATGCGCGGATGGTCGAAGTTGATCACGCAGCGGCCGTCGTCGATCAGGTCCCGCAACTCCAGTTGCCGTCGCAGCACACCGCGCGGGCCGAATCTCGAATGCCCCTGCACGATTTGGATCAGGCCGATGGTGCTGAACGGCAGCGCGAGAAAACGGGCGGATTTGCGGTCCACCGTGTCGTCGAAGGTGTCGAATACTGCCGATTGGACATATTCGTAGTCGTCGCCGTTCCGGGCGCCGTTGGTCGCGGTGAGCACCAGATCCGCGAACCCCGCGGCGGGGGCCTCGGGCAATTCGCGGACCACCGCGTTGGCCAAGGCGATCGCCTCGCATTCGGTGATGACGAAACCGGCGCTGTGCCAGATCGTCTCACCCGGCAGCTGCCGGACCACGAAACCCCGGTCGCCCTTGCGGGCCCCGTACAGTCGCACGCTGTGCTCCGGATTATCCGGTTCCCGCTCGTCGAGCGCGCGCACGGTCACCTTGAGGTCCGGATCCGCGAGCGTCTCCAGCACCTCCTGGAATTCGTGGTCCGGATCGGCGAACAATCGTTCCCCGGCACGGTGTTTCGCGTGATCGAGTTGGTCCTCGGTCCGGGGAGCCACGTAGGACAGCGGAATCGGGAGGAAATCGTTCTGCACGGATTCCCACAGCACGAGGAACTCCATGTCGGTGAACTGCCAGGTACGTGTCATCGCTCCACAACGGGTTTCGCGACGACCGGCGCATCGCCGAGGGCTTCGTCGAGGTGCTCGACCGAATCCAGGTAATCGGCGCGCTTGCGGTCCTTGGCGCCCTGCTGCCCGGCGGCGCCGTGGCCCATGGGGCCCATGCCGCCCGGCGCGCCCATTCCGCCTGTGCCCGCGGCGATTCCGGATCGAGCGGCGGTGAGGCCCTGCGCGTCGGCCGCCACCGCGGCACGGGGGAACAACCTCGACGCCTGCAACACCTCCTGGGGTTTGGGTGTCCCGAGGCCGCCGACACCACCACCGGCGCCGCCACCGCCCTTGCCGAGACCGCCCCCGCCGCCCCCGGCGGCGTTCTTGGCCGCCTCGAGAGCGTCCTCGGGCAACCCGGCCAGCGACGAAAGCCCGGCCGTCGCAGCGCGTTTGGCCTCCTCCTGTTGCGCCTGCGAGAACGCCTGCTGCGCGGCCTGCATGCCCTGTTGCAGTGCCTGCTGGGCGGCGGACATCCCCTGCGAAAGCGCCTGCTGCACCTGCGACATCGTCTGCTGGGCCTGCTGTTGCTGCGCCGCCCGCTCCGCCTGCTGCTGGGCTTTCGCCTGGGCCTCCTGCTGCGCCTTGTTCGCCGCGACCTGCTGGGCCTGTTCCTTCCGCTGCTGTTCGAGCGCGGCCTTCTGCTGCTGTTCCAGCTCCTTCTGGTACTTCTCCTGCGCCTTTTGTTGCTGCTCTTCGAGTTTGCGCTGCTGCTGTTGCGCGGCCGCGGTGTTCTGGGCGGTGGGGGATCCGGTCGGATGGCTTCCGGTCGGCGAACTGCCCGTCGGGCTCGAGCCGGTCGGGCTGCTGCCCGTGGGATGTCCGCCGGGCGGGTTGCTGCCGGTCGGATTGCCGGTGGGATCGCCGGTCTTGCGGGGATCTCCGCCCGGCGGCAACGCCTTCAGCGGCTTCGTCGGGTCGGGTAGCGAGAACATCGAGGAGGCGGCGGTGGTCAGCGTGGGGCTGTAGAGCGAGTCCATGATCGACGCCGCCACGGCCCGGGCGGTGTCGTCGTTGACCTTGTCGAGGGTGTCCCCGTTGCTCGACGGGTGTGCCGGGTCGACGTTGTTGACGGCGGACTGGACCTTCTGCGCTGCCGTGCCGAGTTGGCCGCATGCCCAGCTCAGGGTCTTGCCGACGGCGTCCATGTACTGCGTGAGCGGCTGTGTGCTCGCCGCGTAATTGGTGGTCGCCGCCTCGGCCGCCTCTTTACCCGTGCCTTCCCAGCTCTTGCTCAGCGCCGACATCTGACTGGACAGATCGCCGAACGCGCGGGTCAGTTCCGTGGACAGCCGACACCAGGTCCACGCGATGAACATGTTCTTGGGTGCGGCATCGTAAGCGCTGGTGGCGAATCCGCGCATCTCGTCCTTCCACCCGATGGACATTCCGGGTTCGGGCGAGATCGCCACGGCGTCGGGCTGAAATCCCTGCTGTCGATATTGCGAGATCTGATCCGAGTTCGGCGGCTTGTCGAGATATTTGTCTTCGACCTTGAGATCCTTGTTGTGCGGGTTGTCGCCGAGGTACGGATCCTGCCAGTTGCGGCCCTTATCGATATCGAGCGGGCCGTATTTGAACTTCTTCGGATCGATGTGGTACTTGCTCGCGCTGCCCTTGTCGACGAAACCCTTGAATCTGTCGGCGGAATCGCCGTCGGTGCCCTTGTATGTTTTGTCCACGAGGACGAAGGCCTTGCCCAGATCGGTGAGTGCCTTCTCCTGATTGCTCAGGATGTCGTCCAATTCCTTACCGCGCCGGGCGAATTTCTGGGTCAGCAGCTTGCTCTGGGGCAGGCTGCTGAGGTCGTAGGGCGAGCTGAGGTGGTTGTTGTTGGCGTCGGTGCGGATGTCCTTGATCAGGGCGAGGATGTCGGCGACCATGCCCGCCAGCATGTTTCCCTGGCCGTCGGGCAGGACCAGCCGCTTGCCGCCGTTCTCCATCGAGCCGTACCCGCTCAACACCTGGCCCAGGTCCGGATTCTCGTCACCCACCGCGAAGTCTCCTCATCGATTCGACGCCCGCGAAGGCCCCCGCCGTAGTCGGCTGTCGCCCCACGCGCGACCGGCGCGAGCCGGCGCTGGTCGTCCCATCACGGTCATCCTGACACAGATTCCGGTCGGTCGTCAGCCACCGAAACCCGTGGCCGCCTGCCGGATCTCGTTCCGTCATCGTACGCTCCGGCCGCACCGTCCCGAGTACCCTGAGTTGTCCGACAGGTATCGGGGAGCGGAAGGACACGGGTGATCCGATGAGTGACGAACCGGCCGCGCCGGTCGAGTGGAGTGCCAGTTCGCGCAGTGGGTCGATCACCGTGCGGACCACCGAACAGGGCCTGCCGCTGGGTGTTTCGGTGGAGCCGGGCGAGCTGCGGCGCAACCCCCGGGAGCTGGCGGCCGACATCGTGCGGCTGTGCCGCCAGGCGGCCAATCGGGCGGCGCTCGCGCGGCGGCGGGAGTTCGAGCAGGCCGGGGTGGATCCGGCCATGTTGCGGCTGATGGGACTGCCCACCCCCGAGGAGGTGGCGCTGGCCGAACAGGCCGAGCAGGAGGAGTACGAGACCGAGCCGGAGAGCTGGCTGCGGTCGGTGTGAAAGGTGTTGCGCCCGTGTACGAAACGATGGACGAGCTGGAAGACAGCGTGCGCCGCCGGTTGTACCGGATGCGCGATCTCGGCGATCGGATGGCCGCCGTGCGCGCCCGGGAGACCTCGCCCGACGAGATGATCTCCGCTGAAGTGGACGGAAACGGGGCGTTACTGAATCTCGAACTGTCGGAGTCGATTTCCCGGCTGTCCCCGGCCGAATTCGAATCGGCGCTGGTGGAGGTCGTCATGGCGGCGGCCCGTCGGGCGTTCACGGAACGGGCGGATCTCATCAACGAGTTCAACGAAGAGATGAGCGGGACGTAAATTTACATTGCCTTAAGCCTTGCCCACGGTTCTCGGGGGGCGCTACGCGTAGCGGGATGTCGGTGGGTCTGCCTACGATAAGGCAGGATCAATTGCCTGAATGGATCGGGGATTTCGATGGACGTGCTAGCAGCGTCGCCTGACGCGATTCGTCGATACGGCGATACCTCGGCGGCGATGGCCACCACCGTGGCGACCCTGGCGGGAGTCGATCAGGCCGCGTCGGTCGCGGCGGCGGTTCCGGTGTTCGGTCTGATCGGGCAGGACTTCCTGCTCGCCTTCGCGGGTGCGCAGGCCACCCACCTGAGCTCGGTCGCCGAACTGGCCGCCGTGCACGCGGGCACGGCGTTGACCGCCTACGAGGGCGCCGCCACCTACCAATCCACCGACGACGCCTCGGCGTCGAATCTGGGCGCGGCGACGAACGACCAGCCATGACCGGTCCGCTCGATCCGTCGATCATGGATCTGCTGCGCGGCAGCGCCATGGCGCCCATGCTGGACAAGCCGATCGGCCAGATCCTCAGCGACATGGGCGTTCCCGCGCTCCCGCAGATCCCGCCCGCGCCACCGCTGCCCGGTATGCCACCCATGCCGGTCATCGACATCGCGGCGCTGGCGAAACCGCTGACCGATCTGGCCGCGGCCTTCGGCACGGGCCAATTCCCCAGTGCCGCAGCGCCCGCCGCGGCGCCGGCCCCGCAGAACGCGCCGGGCGGCCAGCAGAACGCCGCCGCCCCGGCCCCGCCACCGGTGGACCCGACCCAGGTCATGCAGGCCGTGTCCACGGGGATGCAGACCGTGATGCAGCTCGGCATGTCCGCGGTGCAACTGGCGATGACGCTGTGGCAGGGCATGGGCGCGGACTCCGCCGCCGCGAAACAGACCGCGGCGCAAGGGGATGCGGGCAAACTGGCCGAGCAGAGCGGGCAGCAGAAGCTGATCCTCGGTCAGGGCGCCACCTCGGTCGCCATCGGCGGCGCGCTGATGACGGGGATCATCGGCAAGTTCACCACCACGGCCGCGCTCACCGCGCCGTTTTTGGGCACCCCGCCCGGGGCGGCCTTCCTGACCGAGGCGGCCATCGAGAGCATCACCGAGGCGCTGGCCGTGACGGCCAAGACGCGCGGTGAGATGACGGTCCACTCGGTCAACATGACGCGCGCCGGGGCCAAGGTTCCGGTGACCAACGCCCCCACGGGCGTCAAGTCCACCGAGGGCCTCCAGCAGTTGATGCAGCTGATCCAGCCGCTGGCCCAGGCCGCCAGCGCGGGCGCGCAGGCCGCGAGCAAGCTGGGTCCGGCGGCCAGCGCCCTGAGCGCCCCCACCGCGGCCACGCCGATCACCGACAAGGCCGCGCTGGAACATCTTTCGGCCGCGCACGGCGGTGGCGGCGGCGCCGGGGGTGGCGGTGGCATCGGCGGCGGAATCGGTGGAATCGGCGGCGGCGCGACGCCGTTGAGTCCCTTCACCGGAACCCGCGTCGCCAGCGGCGTCGGGCCGCTGTCCGGCACCGTCGGCGGCTTCGGAACCGCCTCGGGCACCGGCGCTCCCGTGTCGATCACCCCCACCTCGGCGGCGTCCACCGCCGCGGGCGGTCCGGGGATGATGCCGATGGGCGCGGGCGCGGCCGGTGCGGCCGGAATGGGCTCGCGCGCAACGAGTTCGGATGTGGAACACCAAGCGAACCTGGTCACCGGCGCGCACGGGGACGAGGTCGTCGGTCCGATCGAGGGCGTCTCGGTGCCCGTGGTCGGGGCGGCCGGGCAGGCGAGCGAACCGCCGCCCGACAAGGAACTGACGCTGTAGCGATGGCTCGAATGGATTAGTGAGGTTGTCATGGCCGAGACGGCGAACTTCGCGGGCGTGTACTTCGACCCGGCGGCGGCTACCGATGCGGCCGCCCGCCTGGACGCCCTGGCGCAACGGCTGGAAGACGAACTGCGGCAGAACCAGACGGCGCTGACGGTTCCGGCCGCCGGCGCCGACGAGGTGTCCGGGCGCGCCGCGCAGACGATGAACGGGGTCGCGGACTCGTTCACCGAGAGCGTGAGCGCGGGCATCCTCGAACTGCGCAAGCTGGCCGCGTCGCTGCGGGCCCAGGTGAACCACGTCGGCCGCGTCGAGAGCGACACCGCCGCCGCCGTCGGCGGCACGCGATCGGCCTGAGCGAGCCCGGGACAATCGACATGATCGAACCACCGAAGCCCGGATTCACCGGGGTGGTCTGGGAGGCGCGCGAGGCCGGGAAACTGGCCACCGACCTCACGACCGGCCCCGGCCCGGTGCCCATGGCCGAGGCGGGTGCGGCGTGGGCCCGCCTGGCCGCGGCCTTCGGCGCGGCGGTGGTCGAATACGAGGTGATCCTCACGGCGTTGCGCGGGGCCTGGCAGTCCAGCGCGAGTGACGCGGTGCACGAACGCATCACGACCCTGCGGGACTGGCTGGGCGACACGGCCGGTGCGGCCGCGAACAATTCGGCGCGCGCCGAGGCGCAGGCCGCGGCCTACGAACTCGCGCGGCTGACCATGCCCAACGCCGGGGAGATCGCCGCGCTCGAGGCGGTGCAGCGCTCGATCGAGCAGATCGGCACGGCGATGGGCGCGCCGATCAAGGCCGTGGCGGCGGCGACCGACACCGAGGCCGACGCGGCCAAGGCGACCGCCTCCCGCGTGATGCGCACCTACGAGGCCGCCACCGAACCGCTCGCGACGCCGTGGACGCACGTCGATCCGCCGGAACTGACCGCGGGCACCTCGCTCGCCGCCGAACAGGCGGGCGCCCCCGCCGCCGGGCCCGCCGCGATCACCGGCATGAGCGGTATGCCGACGCTGCCCACCGGCGGCTTTCCCGCGGGCGGCTTCGCGATGCCCGCGCCGATCAAGACCGCCTACCGCGCCCCGCTGCCGGTGCAGGCGGTCGAGACCACCGAAGTTCCTGTCACCCAACAGGTTTCGACATCCTCGCCGTATTCGTCCACCATGCCCGGCGCGATGGGCGGTCCCGCCGGGGCCGCCGCGCCCGCGCAGGGCGAGGAGGAACACCGCGCCGGACTCGCGCTCGAGGGCGCGGACGAGATCGGCCTCGAGGGCGGAATCGTCAGCGCCCCGGCGGTATTGGGCGCGCCCGCCACCGACACCGCCGCGCCGCGCGCGACCGGAACGGGGGCGGCCTGATGGCGACCCTGACCAACGACGAACTGTTCGCGGTGGCCCAGCGGCTCGGGGTGCAGACCCTGCCGCTGGTGCTGGCCGTCGCGCCCGCGCACGAATCGTTCGACGACTGGACCGCCGCGCAGGAGCGGGCCGTGACCACGCTGACCGACACCGGGGTGTTCGACTCCTACGGTGAGGTCGAATCCGATCTGGCCCTCGCCCTGCACGCGCTGACCCAGCCCGAGCGGGAGCTGGTCGCGCGAATCTTCCTCGCGGGCAACGACTCCGGCGAACCCGCCCGGGTCGTGCGGGTGTGCGTGGTGCGGCGCGGGGAACAGCACGCGTTCGCGGTGCGCACCGGCGACAGCTTCGCCATCGAGCCGGTGTGGGCGGACGGATCCGGCGCCGCGCTGGCCCGGCCGATCCTGACCGCGCTGGGCGCGTGCGCCCCCGCCGAGGTGGCCAACTTCAGCGCGCCCGCCGACGAACTGAGCGAGCGGCTCGACGCCGCGGCGACAGCGAGCGACTACGCCGACACGTTCTACGCCCTCGGCGTGCCCGACCGCGACGCCACCGTGCTGGGTTCGGCCTTCGCGTCGTGTCACGCCTTCGCCGAGATCGTGGCCTACGCCCACGACGACGGTATCGCCACCGGATCCTCCGGCGCGGTCGCGGTGTACGACACCGACCGCGGCCGGATCGTCGCCGCCCCGGGGCTGGCTCCGGATCAGCGGATCTGGTCCACCGTCACACCGGGCACGGATCACCGGATCGCGCAGGCGATTTCGGCCCTGATCGAAATGCTGCCCGGGGGGAGGTGGCTGCAACCGTAATTGTCGCGAATCCAGACGTGATTTCCCCGATTCGGTGGAAACGCACCGACCATTCGAAAAGTACATCCATGACGAAAGGGTCTGAAAAATGGCAGGCGCAGTAGGTGTAGAAGCTGGTGGCGTAGACAAAGTCGTCAGCAATATGGAGTCCTCGATCAACAACCTTCGCACCTCGGTGAAGGCGATCGACGACGCCGCTCAGGCGGTTCGGCGTGGCTGGAAGGGCGACGCCAACGACGAGTTCATGAAGGTTTCGGCGGACTGGCACGACGAGGCCGAGGCGCTGAACAAGAAGCTCGACCAGCTGCAGGACGCGGTCAACTCGGGCAAGAACACCATCGTCAGCATGGACCAGCAGGGCCTCAGCGGCGCCGGGGCCAGCAGCGGCGGCGGCTACACCAACCTGTAAATCGCTGCCCCGGTAGCGGTTCGGTCAACCATCGACAGAAGGAACTGAGCATGACGATTCTCTACGATCCGGGCGCGATGAACGAGCTGTTCAGCGACCTGCAGAACCACGGCGGCAAGATGCGCGGCGAGATCGACGCGCTCGAGGGCGCCGCCAACGATTTCCGCGCGAACCTGCAGGGTGACAACGCCATCGAGAACTTCAACACGGCGCACAAGAACACGTCGACGGAGTTGGGCGACACCCTGGACAAGCTGGACCGGCTGGCCGCCGCGGTCGAGAACGCGCTGCACCGCGCGCTCGAGGCCGACGGCAAGGTCGGTGACGGCTTCGCCGGTTTCTGAGTTCGCCGAACCACTCGGCGGCCCGGTCGGAGGAGACTCCGGCCGGGCCGCTGTCGTTCCCGGGTTACCGTGTGGCAACCAAGGATTCGCCGATGTACTGCATCTCGTCGGGCGTGGTGACCATGTAGACGGTCGCGGCCGCGGCGGGGGTGCGCACGGTGATGAGGTTCGGCGTGGCCGCGTCCTGGGTCAGCGTCACATCCGCCTCGAACGGGGCGGCGGCGTCGTGCGGGCCGCGCACGTAGAGGATCGTCGCGCCGCCGGGCAGGGCGGTGGGCGCGATCCCGTCGAACACCACCACCGTGGTCTGCGGATAGGGCGAACCGGGCTGCGCGGGCGGGGTGGGCGGGCGCTGGCTCGCCGCCGCCGAGCGCGGCGCGATCGAAAGGGCGTGCGGCGCGGCCACTCCCGAGACCATGGTGTGCCACGCCTCGGGACGCACGGTGTGCACGACGGTGGTGGCGCCCAGCGCGATCGCCCGCAGCACCACCTGCTGCGCGAGGTCCAGCGCGCCGACGACCTCCAGGTGGCGGGTGCCCTCACCGATCAGCGGCACCGCGATGGCGCGACCGGTCTGGTCGGCGCCGATGAGCTGGCCGCAGCCCGCGGTGGGCACGGTGATGTCGGCGAGCGCGTCCAGGGGACCGCGGTTCTCGTCGCCCTGGGCGCGGCTCGGGGTGCCGGTGGGCAGCGTGTCCAGCAGGGCGCGCAGCTGTTGGCCGGGCAGGCGGCGCAGGCCCGGCAGCGGCGGGCCGTCCGGGGCGGCCACGGTGTCGAAGCGGACCACGGCGGTGAGGGCGATCAGGGTGCGCTCGTCCTCGCGGTGGCCGGGCCGCGGCTCGATCGGCCGCAGCCGCAACGTGATCGTGGTCGACAGGCTCGGGGTCGCCCAGATCTCGGCGAAGCCCCGCGAGGTGATCAGCTCCTTGCCGATGGCGTAGCTGGTGAGATGCATTCCCTCCGAACGCAATGAGCCCGGGGTCTCGGTGAGCCGGTCCAGCGCGACCGCGCGGGTCATCTGGCGCACCGCGGAGTTGATCTCGCCCGCGGTCAGGACCGCGGTGGTGATGTCGCGAGCGGCCAGCCGGTTGGCGACGCGGCGGGTCGCGATGATGGCCGTGCGCAGCGCCCCGCCGCCGCCCCCGCCGCGGTTGTCCACGGCCTCGGCGTTGGCGAGCGGGTCCAGCCGCAGCACCAGCCACACCGTGCGCCGGGCGACGGCGGGCAGCGGGCCGAGGATGCGGTCGTAGAGCCAGGCCACCGGGCCGTTGCTCGCGGTCCGCGCGCCGGTGCTGATGATGTCGATCGACGACAGCGTGATGTCGAATTGGGTGAGGCTGCCGGCGATCTCGGTGAGCGGCAGCATCTGCTCGGTGCCCAGCGAACCGGGCCGCAGGAACGTCATGGTGTCCGGCGGCGGCTCGATGCGCAGCATGGTCACCACGTGGTCGCCGTCCCAGCGCACGCCGTAGCTGCCGCCCTCGGGCAGCGGCACGTCGAAGGCCGGGGCCGGTTCGGCGCCCGGATCGTGTTGCAGCCGGTACCAGCGGAAGGCCAAGGCGGCGGCCACCATTCCGGCCAGCGACCGAGGGGCCTTGCGGCGCACCGGAACCAGGCCCAGCGCCACCACCACGACGCCGATCGCGGCGATCGCCCACAGCGGCAGGTCGAAAACCGTTGCCACCCAGGTGGCCAGGGCCGCCAGCAGCAGCACCGGCAGCACCACGTGCAGCGGGAAGTCGCGGAACAGCCAGAAATCCTCGTCGCGCAACGCCGCCTGTGATCGTGCGGCGCGACCCGGGCCCTCGGGCGATCCGGCGGGGGGAATGGGATCTGCGGCGCGCGGGCCGGTGTACACGATCGCTTCTTCGACCACGGTTACCGGTCTTTCACAGTGTCGTTCAGAGGGTTCGCGAATACGTTACCCGTTCCCGCCGCGGGTGGCGGGGTGACTCCGGGACCACATAGTCTGATCCCGTGCCCGCACAGTTGACCACTCGTCAGCAGGTCAACGGCTACCGTTTCCTGTTGCGACGGCTCGATCACGCTCTGGTCCGCCGGGATGTGCGCATGTTGCACGACCCGATGCGGTCCCATTCCCGTTCCCTGATCATCGGCGCGATCCTGGGCCTGCTCGTGGTGGCGGGCGCGGCGATCCTGGCATTCCTGCGCCCGCAGGGTGCGATCGGCGACGCGCACATCGTGATGGGCAAGGACAGCGGCGCGCTCTACGTCGTCATCAAGGACAAGAGCGGCAACACCACGCTGCATCCGGTGCTCAATCTGGCCTCGGCGCGATTGATCAGCGGCAGCAACGAATCGCCGACCTCGGTGAAGGACAACAAGCTCGGTTCGCTGGCGCGCGGCCCGCTGCTCGGCATTCCCGGTGCGCCCGTGGCACTTCCGGGTTCCGGGCAGGGCACGCGATCGGACTGGACGCTGTGCGAATCGGTGAAGCTGTCGGCGACCGGGACGCTCACCAGCGGCGCGGGCACCACCACGACGGTGCTGGCGGGATCGCCAAAGTTGGGTCAGCGCTCGCGCGCGGCGAATCCGGGCGAGGCGGTGCTGGTGCGCCACAACGACAAGACCTATCTGGTCTACGACGGCAAGCGGGCCGAGATCGACACCGCCAACTCGGTGGTGGCCCGCACGCTGAACCTGGGCGCGCGGGCGGCCCGGCCGGGCGGCACGGGGCTGCTCGACGCGGCGGTCGCGGTGCCGCCGATCGCGCCGCCCGCGATCCCCCGGGCCGGGGAGCCGGGGCCGGGCAAGTTGTCGAATGTGCCTGTCGGCGGGGTCATTTCGGTGGCCGCGGTCGAGGGCGGCGGGCGTCCTGATTTGTTCGTGGTGCTGGCCGGCGGGGTGCAGCGTGTCGGGCCGTTCACCGCGCAGCTGCTCCGCAACGCCGACTCGCACGGGATGAGCGAGATCAAGACGGTGCCGCCGGACGCGCTCGACGGGGTGCCCACGATCTCCGACCTGCCGATCGCCCACTTCCCGACCGAGGTCCCCAAGGTGATCACGGCCGAGGAGGCGCCCGTGGCGTGTGTGGCCTGGGGCAAGAGCGCGGGCACGGTCTCGCCGCAGGCGCAGACCGCCGATCCGACCGATCGCGCGGAGGTGCGCCTGCTCGTGGGTTCGCGTCTGCCGCTGCCGGATTCGGCCAAGCCGGTCGAGCTGGCCTCGTCCTCCGGTTCCGGCGAGCACGTCGACAACGTCTACATCCGCCCGTCCACCGGCGAATTCGTGCAGACCACGGGCATGGAGTCGGGCAGCGTCCGCCGCGACAGCCTGTTCTACATCGGCGACAACGGCGTCCGCTACGGCATCCCCGACATGAAGACCGCCCAGGTCCTCGGTCTGGGCACCAGCCCGCACCTGGCCCCGTGGGCCATCGTCGGCCAACTCGTCCCGGGCCCCACCCTGTCCCCCCAGGACGCGTTGACCAGCTACGACACCCTGCCCGCGAGCCGCTGAGGGCCTACCCGCCCCCTGGACCGCCCCCTCCTGGTCCCTGGGCCGCTCCTTCTGGTCCCTGGGCCGCTCCTTCTGGTCCTGGACCGGGCGAAGCCCGGTTCAGGACCGGTTCCCCAAACCCAAAGAGGTGAGGACGGTTTCGAGGGCCGTGCGCATATCGGGCTCCTCGATGCGCATGAGGACGGATTCGTCGACCTGACTCAGGTCGAGGGATTCGTCGTTGGCCAGGCGGAATTCGCGTTCCTCCTCGGCGGCCTCGATGACGTTGCGGACGAAGCGGCCGTTGCCCGCGAGGTCGACGCCGCGACGGGGCTGGCCGCTCTGGTCGGTGCTCTCCATCGCGTAGAGGCGGGAGCAGACCTCGACGAGGGCCGATTGGGCCTCGGCGGACAGCTCCGAGTCGCGGGCCTTCGCGATGACCTGACCGATCCGGCCCAGCTCCTCGGCGGTGTAGGAGGGGAATTGCAGGCGCTTCGAAAAGCGGGACGCCAGACCGTCGTTGGCGGCCAGCAGGCGATCGATCTCGCCGTCGTATCCGGCGATGATCACCACCAGGCGGTCGCGGTCGTTCTCCATCCGGGCCAGCAGGGTGTCGACGGCCTCGCGGCCGAACGCGTCCCCGCCGGAGAGGCCGGTCTGGATCAGCGTGTACGCCTCGTCGATGAACAGCACGCCGTCGATGGCGCTGTCGATGAGCTTGTCGGTCTTGATGGCCGTGCTGCCCAGGTGCTCGCCGACGAAGTCCATGCGCTTGGCCTCGACGACCTTGTCGGTCTTGAGCAGGCCCACGCCGCAGTAGATCTTGGCGACGATGCGGGCGATGGTGGTCTTACCGGTACCGGGCGGGCCGGTGAACGCCAGGTGCTGGCCGCGCGGCGCGCTGGCCAACCCCTTCTCGGCGCGGATCTTCGCCAGCGTCGCCGACGATTGCAGCTTGGCCACCTGGGTTTTCACCGCTTGCAGGCCGATCTGCCGGTCGAGTTCGGCGCGGGCCTCCTCGAGGATGCGCTTGGCGCGGTCCTGGGTCTCGGCCTGTTCGATCGACTCGAGCGACGGCGCGGACGCGGGATCCCAACGGTCGGTGCGGGATTCGATCGACTCCTTGGTGGTGACGGTCAAGCGGTAGGTCCGGTCGCGCATGGCCTCGGTGTTCGCGGCGAAGTCCGGCGCCTGCGAGTACACCTTCTCGAACAGTCGCTGCGCCTCGTCCTCGTTGCCCATCTCGCGCAGGCACAGGCCGCGGCAGAACATGGCCGTGGTGCGCGCCGCCGGAATCGGGCCCTGCTCGGCCAGTTCCATGCGGCGGATGGCCTCGGCGAACAGGCCCAGCTGCGCGCAGGCCGAGCCGACCATGACGTGCGCGCCCGCCGCCATGTAGGGATCGTCCCAGTCGGCCGAACCCGACAGCACGCTCATCACGTCGGGCCAGCGCTGGGTGTTGTAGTGCAGCACGCCGCGCACGTACGCGGCGATGCGGCCGTCGGCGACCGCGTCGGCCCCGCCGCCCGCCCGGCGCTGGTACTCGGCCAGCTCGTCGAGGACCCGCACGGCCTCGTCGTATTCCTTGTCCGCGATCAGCTGCGCGGCCTGCGCGACCCAGATCTCGGTGTAGTTGGACAGCGGGTAGTCGATGTAGAGCCCGGTCATGAAGCGCCCGGCCAACTCTCGCGGGCGCAGCCCGAGGCGGCGCTGCTCGCGGTACAGCGACGAGCCGCTGGTGCGGAAGAGGTTGCCCAGCACCTCCCTGGTTACCTCACCGGCCGCCGCCCGGCCGAGCCAGGCGTCGCACATCGTGGGATCCCATTCGGTCGCCCGTTGGAAGGCGAGCTTCGCGTAGTCGAGATCGCGCGTCGACTCCTGCCCGTCGATGGCCAGACCCAGCGACAGGACTCCCGCGTCGAAGGCGCGTTGTGCTTGGCGGTTGCCGGTCATTGCTGTCGATCCCCGAATTTTTCTGTTGTCGGAACGATTCCTACACCTACCGACCAGCCTACCGATAGCGCAGGTCCGGGCTGTCCGATACAGTAGTTTTCGCGGCCGGAGGGTGGCAATGTGAGATCGTCGACGGGGTGAAAGTGATTCTGCCGGTACGGAGATCGTTCAGCGCACGACAAGGGTCGGTCGAGACTCCGGAGTTGGCGCGGAATTGACCACGCCAGCCATCGGCGGCCGGGCCGCCGTCGAACCCGAATTGTGCCGAGTTTCCGTCATCGGTGGGAATACCCAGCTCGATGTCGGTTTGCCCGCGTCGGTGCCGATTGCCACATTCATCGGTGAGCTTGTCGCGCTGATCGATTCGCGCAATCCCGATCCCACCGAGGCCGAGGAGGACTCGGCGACGCTGCGGACCGAGCACTGGACGCTGGCCCGGCTTGGCCGCGAACCGATTCCCCCGCACCGCACCCTGACCGAGGCCGAGGTCTACGACGGTGAGCTGCTGGTGCTGCGGTCGGTGTCGGCCAAGGAATCTCCCGCGCTGTTCGACGACGTCATCGACGCGGTGTCGCGGCTGACCTCCGATTCGTTCCGCGGCTGGTCGCCCGCGTCGGCGCGGTGGACCGGCCTGGTGGCCGCGGTGGTCGCGGCCGTGCTGGCGGTGCTGCTGCTGGCGGCGAGCCGCGGGGACGGCCAGGAACTGGTTCCGGCGTTGCTGGCCGCGGGCGTCGGCATCGGCGCGATGGTCGCGGCCGCGATCGCCGCCCGGCGCTACGCCGATGCGCTCACCGGCACCTGGCTCGCGCTCGCCGCGCTGGTGCTGCTGTTCGCGGGCGGCGGATTGTTCGCGCCCGGGGCGTTGGGCAGTCCGCATCTGCTGCTGGGCTTTTCGGTGCTGCTGGTCGCGGGGGTGGTGGGTTACCGCGCGACCGGGGTGGGCGCGACGCTGTTCGCGATGGCCGTCACCGGATCGGTGTTCGGCGCGGTGGCCGCGGCGGTCCGGATGATCTGGGAGCCCGCGTTCCCGCGCATCGCGGCCGGGCTGTTGGTCGGCGCGCTCATCGTGATCTCGTCGGTGCCGCGGCTGGCCGCGGTGCTCGCCCGGCTGCCCGTGCCGCCGGTGCCGACCGCGGGCGCGGCCATCGATCCGGCCGACCACGAACCGCGTCCGACCATCGAGGGCATCGGCGCGATCGGCGCCACCGCGCTGCCGTCGGCGGTCGGCCTGGGCCGACGTGCGGAGGCCGCCAACCGATTCCAGTCGGGCATCCTCGCCGGCGCGACCGTGGCGGCCGTCGTCGGGGCCGTCGGCGCGGCCGATCCGCTGGGCGAGGCCCGCTGGCAGGGCGTCGCGCTGGCCGTCATCACCGCGATCATCCTCGCGCTGCGCGGGCGCGCATTCGCCGATCTCACCCAGGCGGGCACGCTGATCGCCGGGGGCGCGGTCACTTTCGCGGGGGTGTTCACCGGGATCGCGCTCGGTGACTCGCGCATGCTGGTGCCCGCGGCGGCGGTGCTGCTCGCGTTCGCGGCCGCGGTGGTGTTCTTCGGTGTGGTGGGACCGCACATCGAGATCTCGCCCGTGCAGCGCCGCGCCGGGGAGCTGTTCGAGTACTTCCTGATCATCCTGGTGATCCCGCTGGTGCTGTGGATCATGGGCGTGTACGCGATGGCCCGCAACATATGACCGTGCCGGTCCGCGGTTGGGGGAGGATCGGCTGTGCGGCAGCGGTTCTCGCGGTCGCGTTGCTCGGCTCACCGAATCCGGCGGTCGCGGTCGCGCCCCCGGCGGTGGATCCCGGCGCGCTCGGCCCCGCGCTGGGCCTGAGCGGACGGCCCGCCCCGCTCGAACCGACCGAGCAGCGGCTCATCTGCGCCGAGCCGATTCTGGTGGGCGGGCCGCCGCAGGAACCGCCGATCGCCCAACGCGTGCTTGATCTTCCGGCCGCGTGGCAGTTCAGCCGGGGCGCGGGGCAGAAAGTGGCGGTCATCGACACCGGTGTGAACCGGCATCCGCGGCTGGCCGCGTTGCAGTCCGGCGGCGACTACGTGGCCGACACCGACGGGACCGTCGACTGCGACGGGCACGGCACGATCGTCGCCGGGATCATCGCCGCGAGACCCGCTCCCGAGGACGGATTCGCCGGGGTCGCTCCCGACGCGGAGATCCTCAGCATCCGCCAGCTGAGCCTGGCGTATCAGCCGAAGAACCGCGGCGGCGGCCAAACCCCCGGCGCCATCACCGATTCCGGCTACGGCAATGTGCTCACCCTCGCCGCGGCGGTGGTGCGGGCCACCGACATGGGCGCCTCGGTCATCAACATCTCCGAGGTCGCCTGTTCGCCCGCCGGGACCGACACCGCGGACGGCGCGCTCGGCGCGGCGGTGCAATACGCCTACGATCACAATGTGGTCGTCGTGGCGGCCGCGGGCAATCTACAGTCCGACGGGCCCTGTAAGACGCAGAACGAATCGACGGGATGGGCTGGGGTACAGACCATTCCGAGTCCCGCCTGGTTCGACAAGTACGTGCTGACCGTCGCCTCGGTCGATCCGGACGGCAGCCCCTCGGAACTCACGTTGCGCGGACCGTGGATCGGCGTGTCGGCGGTGGGCCGCCAGATCACCTCGCTCGACAGCAAGCCCGGCGGCGCGGGCCTGGTCAACGGCGTGCAGACCAGCGACGGCATCCGGCCCATCGAGGGCACCAGTTTCGCGGCCCCGTACGTGGCCGGGCTGGCCGCGCTCGTGCGGGCGCGCTTCCCCGAGTTGAACGCCGGACAGGTCATCGATCGGATCGTGCGCACCTCGCACGGTCCGGGTCGCGGTCGCGACGACGGCGTCGGGCACGGCATGATCGATCCGCTGGCCGCGCTGACCGCCCAGTTGCCCGCGCGCCCGGTGGACGCCGACGCCGACAAGCCCCGGGCCATCGCCGCGCCCTACGCGCCGCCGCCGCCGGACCCGCGCCCGCGCCGCTACGCGATCATCGGATCGATCACCTGCCTGGCCGCGTTGGGAATCGGTCTGGCCGTGGCGGTTCCGTACCGCCGCCGGCGCGACGACGAGCCCGACACCCAGCTGTAGCACCAGAGGAGCCATGGTTACCGAAGGTTATGTGCGCCGCCCCCGGATCGCCCCGCCGCGGGCGCCCGGCGGTGAGGTGACGCTGAGCCCGCCTCCGGAGATCAGCCGCCCGATGCCCGCCCCGCTGCTGGCCCGGCTGATGCCGGTGGTGATGGTCGTGGCCGTGGTCGGCATGCTCGCCATGTTCGTGATGATGGGGAAGTCGCTGCTGGCCAACCCCTTCATGATGATGTTCCCGATGATGATGCTCATGTCGATGGTCGGCATGATGATGGGCTTCGGCCGGGCGGGCGGCCCGAAGTCGGCGGCCGAACTCAACGAGGAACGCAAGGACTACTTCCGCTATCTCGACCAGGTGCGCCGGGATGTGCGCCGCACCGGGCAGAAACAGCTCGAGGCCCTGTCGTGGAGCCATCCCGAACCCGCGGACCTGGAATCGGTGGTGGGCACGCGGCGGATGTGGGAGCGGCGGCCCAACGATCCCGATTTCGGCCACGTCCGGGTCGGGGTCGGCAGTCATCGCCTGGCCACCAAGCTGGCCCGGCCGGAGACCGGGCCGCTCGAGGATCTGGAACCGGTCTCGACCGTGGCGTTGCGCCGGTTCGTGCGCACGCATTCGGTGGTGCACGGGCTGCCGACGGCGGTGTCGCTGCGGGCCTTCCCGGCCATCAACATCGAGGGTCCGGCCGAGGACGCGCGGATGCTGGTGCGCGCGATGATCATGTCGTTCACCGCTTTTCACGGACCGGATCACGTCGCCGTGGCGATCGTGTGCGCGAATCCGGACGGCCCGGCCTGGGCGTGGGCGAAATGGCTTCCGCACCTGCAACATCCGACCATGCGCGACGGGCTCGGCTCGGCGCGCATGATGTACGGCTCGCTGGGCGAACTCGAGACCGCCCTCCAGGCCGAGCTGATGGAACGCGGTCGGTTCATGCGCAATCCGCAACCGACACAAGGGCGTACGCATCTGCTGGTCGTCATCGACGACGGCTATGTCAACGGCTCCGAACGGCTGGTCAGCGAGTCCGGTCTGGACTCGGTGACCGTGCTCGACCTCACCGCGCCGGAGAACGGCCTGGCCGCCCGGCGCGGCCTGCAACTGGTCGTCAACGGGAGCGCGGTGAGCGCGCGCAGCGCCGCCGGTGTCGAGCGCTTCGCCACCGCCGACGACGTGAGCATCGCGGAGGCCGAGACGTTCGCGCGCACGCTCGCGCGGTACCGGATCGCCACCGCCGCGCAGATCGTCAGCCTCGGCGACGAGACCCGTACCGATCCCGGACTGATGGCGCTGCTGAAGATTCCGGACGCGGCGCAGATCGAACCGGCGAAGGTGTGGCGGCCGCGCACCCCGCGCGAGCGGCTGCGGGTGCCGATCGGCGTGACGCCGGACGGCACACCGGTGGAACTGGACATCAAGGAGTCCGCCGAATACGGCATGGGCCCGCACGGATTGTGCATCGGCGCAACGGGTTCGGGTAAATCGGAATTCCTGCGCACGCTGGTGCTGTCCATGGTGACCACGCATTCCCCGGACGCGCTGAACCTGGTCCTGGTCGACTTCAAGGGCGGCGCGACCTTCCTGGGGCTGGATCCGCTGCCGCACGTCGCGGCGGTCATCACCAACCTGGAAGCCGAACTGTCCATGGTCGACCGCATGCGCGACGCCCTGGCCGGTGAGATGAACCGGCGGCAGGAGCTGCTGCGGTCGGCGGGCAACTTCGCCAATGTGACCGACTACGAGAAGGCGCGCGCGGCCGGGGCCCCGCTGGATCCGCTGCCCGCGCTGTTCATCGTGGTCGACGAGTTCTCCGAATTGCTCTCGCAGAAGCCGGATTTCGCGGATCTGTTCGTGATGATCGGCCGGTTGGGCCGGTCGCTGCACGTGCATCTGCTGCTGGCCTCGCAGCGGTTGGAGGAGAACAAGCTGCGCGGGCTGGACTCGCATCTGTCGTATCGGATCGGGTTGCGGACGTTCTCGGCCAACGAGTCCCGCGCGGTGCTGGGCATCACCGACGCCTATCACCTGCCCAGCATCCCGGGTTCGGGCTATCTGAAGACCGACGCGGCGGATCCGTTGCGGTTCAACGCGACCTACGTCTCCGGGCCCTACGAGTCGCCGCGCGGCGCGGGGCAGGTCGGACTGGACGGGCGGGTCGCGGGCGGTCGTCCCACGGTGTTCACGGCCGCGCCGGTCGAGGCGCTCGAGTCACCGGAGCAGGACGAGGCGCCCTTCGATCCGCTCGCGCTGCCGGAGCCGCCGCCGCAACCGACCGCGGAGGAGGGCATTCCGAAGTCGTTGCTCGAGGTCGTGGTGAGCCGGTTGACCGGGCACGGTCGGCCCGCGCACGAGGTGTGGCTGCCGCCGCTCGACGAATCGCCGTCGGTGGACATGCTGCTGCCGGATCCGGATTGGCGGTCGCCGGTCAACCGGCACGGGCAGCTGTGGATGCCGATCGGCATCATCGACAAGCCCTACGAGCAGCGCCGCGACGTGCTGACGATCCAATTGTCCGGCGCGCAAGGGCATGTCGCGGTGGTGGGTGGCCCGCAGTCCGGCAAGTCGACCGCGCTGCGCACGATCATCATGGCCGCGGCGGCCACGCACACGCCCGAGCAGGTGCAGTTCTACTGCCTGGACTTCGGTGGCGGTTCGATGGCCGGTCTGGTCGGGCTGCCGCACGTGGGTTCGGTGGCGGGCCGCCTCGACACCGATCGGGTGCGGCGGACCATCGCGGAGCTCACCAGCCTGATGCGGCAGCGCGAGGAGCGGTTCGCCGAGCTGGGCATCGAATCGATGGCCGAGTTCCGGCGGCGCAAGTTCGCCAAGATGCGCCCGGACGGCACGCTGCCCGCGGAGGATCCGCTGGCGGAGGACCGCTTCGGCGACGTGTTCCTGGTGATCGACGGCTGGGCGACCATCCGCGAGGAGATGGACACGCTCGAACCGCAGATCAACGCCATTGCGGGACAAGGGCTTTCGTACGGCGTCCACCTCATGATCGGCGCGGCGCGGTGGGCGGAGATCCGGCCGGTGGTCAAGGATCAGATCGGCACCCGGCTCGAGCTGCGCCTGGGCGATCCGTCGGACTCCGAAATGAACCGGCGCACAGCGGCTCTGGTGCCGGTGGGGCGGCCCGGTCGCGGTCTGACGCCCGATCAGCTGCACATGTTGATGGCGCTGCCGCGGCTGGACTCCAGCACGGACGCGACGACCATGTCCGAGGGCGTGGCCGTCTCCCGCGAGCAGTTGACCCAGCTGTGGGGGCCGCGGCGGGCGCCCGAGGTGCGCATGCTGCCCGGCCAGTACCCGCGCGAGGCGCTGCTCGCGCTGGCCGCCGAACGCGGCATCGTGCAGACCCCGACCCGGGTCGTCGTGGGTCTCGGCGAGAGCGAATTGGAGCCGCTGATCCTGGATTTCGGCGCCGAACCGCATCTCATGGCGTTCGCCGACGTCGAATCCGGCAAGACCACACTGCTGCGCAACATCGCCATGGGACTGGTCGAGAGCGCCACCCCCGAGCAGGCGCGCATCATCATGATCGACTACCGCCGCACCATGCTCGGCGTGGTCGAGGGCGATCAGCTCGCGGGTTACTCCACCTCGTCGCAGACCTGCGGCCCGATGATCGCCGAGGTCGCCGCCTACCTGTCCAAGCGCATTCCCGACGCGAACATCACCCCGCAGCAGCTGCGCGAACGCAGCTGGTGGAGCGGCCCGGAGATCTACATCCTCGTCGACGACTACGACATGGTGGTCGCGGCCAGCAACAACCCCTTCGCCCCGTTGTTGGAGTACCTGCCCCAGGCTCGCGACATCGGCCTGCACATGATCGTCACCCGCCGCATCGGCGGCGTCTCCCGCGCCCTCTACGACCCCATCCTCGGCGGCATGAAGAACATGTCCGTCGACACCCTCATCATGAGCGGCCCCCGAGACGAGGGCAAACTCATCGGCGACGTCCGCCCCACCAAACTCCCCCCCGGCCGCGGCATCCTCGTCTCCCGCAGCCGAGGCCAGGAAATGGTCCAAATCGCCTACCTCCCCCCGCTCTAGCCACCCCAGCCGCACCCCTTATTCGAATCCGCACCCCCTACATGGCCTTACAAGAGGTGCGGATCCGGATAAAGGGTGCGGCTGGGGGTGGTGGTCACCAGTGGGGGGTGCAGCCAGGCGTCGGCTCGGCGTTCGAAGAGGGCGGTGGAGGGGCCGTCGGCCTCGGGGCCCGCGATGCGGGCGAGGCGGAATCCGGCGCGGTGGTAGTAGGCGTGCAGGTCGGTGTTGGTGGTCCAGGCGTCGAGGCGGACCCAGGTGCGGTGGGTGGCCCGCGCCTGGGCGGCGGCGTGGGAGAGCAGGGCCGAGCCGACGCCGTGGCCGGAGTGGGCGACGTCGACGATCATGTAGTGGACGATCACCGCGTCCGCCAATTCGCCTGGGGCCCATAGTCCTTCGTCGGCGCGGTCGTTGATCGTGACGGTGCCTGCCGGTTCGCCGTCGACCTCGGCCATCCAGGTCTCCCCGGCGCGCACCGCCCGACCCACCTGGCGGGCAAACCGTTCGATGGGCAGTCCCCGTCCCTGCCGTGTCCACTGATCCGAGCCTCGTTCCGCAAGCCAGGCCGTTCGCTGGAGACGAAGTCGACAGATGGTGCCGAGATCGGCCATACGGGCCTGGCGGATGCGGACGGTCATGGCGGCCCCGGCACCAACGAGTTACCGAAGGAATGCGAATTGCCCGGCGGCTGCGGCGCTCCCAGCACCCGGCGGATGGTCTCGGTGCCCGCGTCGTCGCCCAGTTCGTAGGCGAGCCGGTTGCGCGCGGCGATCGAGCGGGTGCGCGTGACGCGCGTGATGCGGTCGGCCGTCGCGCCGATCCGCAGATGGTCGAGCAGCATCGTGCCGATGCCGACACCGAGGACCGCGGCCTCCTCGGCGCTCGCGGGCCGGGCCACCACCGTGTCGCGATGGGCGATCTCGCCGTAGCCGCGCTCGGCCAGCCGCCGCGTCGTGCCCTGCGGGATGTCGTGCGGGGCGTCCACGCCGGTGGCCTCTGCCAAGTCCCGTGGATAGAAACTCACTTCCCACGACCAGGGCTCGTTGTCCAGGTACTGGACGACCGTTCGAGACACCACCCAAGAATTCTGCGGCACACCGAGCCAGAGCGCCACCTCCGCGCCCGCCGGTTCCATCCGCGCGGTGAACTGTTTCGACGGTTCGCGACCGGCCGCCCGGGCGATCTCGGAGAAGATGTCCTGCGTCGAATTGGGCCGATCCGGCCGGATATGGTTGGTCACAACCGATTCCAGGACCTCCCGGCTGCGCACGATCGTGCCCCGGGAAGTCGCTGTGTAGAGCAGGTTTTCGGTCACCAGGACCTGAATCGCATTGCGGGCGGTGGTGATCGACACCTGCATGCGCTCCGCGAGTTCGGAGTGGCTGGGTAATCGGTCGCCGGGTTTCCAGGTACCGACCCGAATCTCCTCGCGAAGGATGTCTGCGATCCGCTGGTACCTCGGACCGTCCGCCGCCATTGCGCTCCTCGGTTGTGCCTCGGGGAATGGATTTTACTCTGCCGGCCCAGCGGGCGTGTGACCCTTGACACAGGCCTTCAGAGGTTTATTGTAATGAAGTCCTGAACGGGTGTTGTAACGGCGATGACGGCGAGGCAACGTGGCGGGTTCGGAGACATCTCAGACGGTGGTCGTGGCAGTGCCCGACACACCGCACAGCTCAACCGCGGTCCAATCCCTGACGGCAGGTCTGCTGCCGAGCTCGGATCTACTGCTCCGCGCGTGTCGCGGTCACCGCGTGATCGGCGGGCCCATGTTGTGGTTCGCGCGCGATCTGGCGGTGCTGCACGAACGGCGGTTGATCGGCCGGGGCGGTTCGATCCCCGACAACGATCCCGCCACCATCGTCGAAATCGAGCGGCGCCGAACGGAATTGGTGATGGCGATCGACGACTGGATCGTTCGCACGATTCCGCAGCACCGGCTCGGCGCGACGCTGCACACCGAGACCATCGGGTCGGTCGTCGACCGGCTCGCCGAGGCGTCCGTGCGCGCCCATCACGCGCTGATGACCCTCGACGCCAATGACGAGATCCTGCACGGCGCGTGGCATCACCTCGCCGAATTGGCCGACGGGTACGACGATCTCGTCGACGAGGTGCTCGCGGGGCGGCGTCGGCTTCCGGCCTGGTAGTTCCGTTCGCTGTCGCCGGGGGCCACCGGCATCGCCGCGGCTGGCCGAGTGGTTCCTTCGTCGCCGAGGCTTGAGCCCGGTCGCTCCTGTGCGCCGCCGAGGGGCGTTCGGGGGCGCGGGGATCAGACCGAGTAGGGCCGGTGGTCGGTGGCGAAATCGTCGGCGACCGTGGCGGCCAGTTCGACCAGGGCGCGTTTGGTGTTCTTGTGCAGCCGGGCCAGATCGATCTCGGCGCCCTCGGACAGGTGCGCGTCGTAGGGGATGATGTGGACGGCGCGGCAGCGCGACAGGAAGTACTCGCGCAGCTGCTGGATGCCCACGTTCGGGGAGCCCGGCCGCGGCAGGTTGATCACCACGACGGCGTTGCGCACCAGGTGATCGTGGCCGTGCAGCGACAGCCAGTCCAGCGTGGCCGCCGCGCTGCGGGCGCCGTCGATCGCCGAGGACGAGATCAGCACCAGCGAATGCGCCAGCTCCAGCACGCCCGCCATCGCCGAATGCATCAGCCCCGTACCGCAGTCGGTGAGGATGATGTTGTAGAACCGCTGCAGAATCCGCGCGACCTGCCGGTACTCGTCCTCGCTGAACGCCTCCGACGCGGCCGGATCACGTTCGCTGGCAAGCACTTCCAGGCGGCTGGTCGCCTGCGAGGTGTGCCGCCGGACGTCGGAGTAGGACCGAATGGCCTGGTCCAGCAACAGATCCCGCACGGTCGAGCGGGTCTGCAACGGCACCCGCTGCGACAGCGTGCCGAAGTCCGGATTGGCGTCCACCGCGATCACCCGGTCCCCGCGGATGGAGGCGAAGATCGAGCCGATCCCCATGGTGGTCGTCGTCTTGCCGACCCCGCCCTTCAGCGAGAGCACCGCGATCCGATAGTCACCGCGCACCGGCTGCCGAATCCGCGCCACCAACTCCTGTAGCCGCCGTTCCTCGGCCGACATACCCGGATTGATGGCACCGCCCGACATGTGATGCACGGCCCGCCGCCACCCCGACCCCGGCGGCTTCTGCGCGCGCCGGACGGGGACGTTGTCGAGCGACGGCGCGGGCTGGCCGTGCTGCGGCGACGTTCCCCACTGGCCCGGCTGGTGCCAGGTCGGGGCCATGTATTGCTGGCCCGCGAAAGGCGCTGGGGCCTGGGGGGTTTGGTGGTACTGGCTGGGGGCCTCGGGTGGGGGTTGTTGGGGGAGGTGGGGGTTGCTCGGCTGGAAGCCTTGGGCTGGGGGTGCGAGCGGCGGGGTGGAGTAGGGAGGTTCCCCGGTGGTGGGCCACCCGGTCACCGGCTGTGCGGCGTTGGTTTCGGGAGCCTGGGGGAAAGACGGGCTGGCGTAAGGGTTTTCGCCGGTGGTGGGTCGCCCGGTTGTTGCGGCGTTCGAGGTTTCGGGCTGGGGGCCGAAAGATGGAGTGGCGTAGGGATTCTCGCCGGTTGTCGGCCGTCCGGTTGCCGGGCCGTTCGGAGATTCGGGTGCCGTGGGCTGGGTGCCGAAAGGTGCTGCCGGGTACGGGTGTTCGCCCGTTGTCGGGCGCGCGGCGTTCGGGGGTGCGAGGGGTGGTGTCTGCGCTCGCGGGTCGAAGGTCGGGGAGGGGTACGGGTGCTCGCCGTTCGCGGGGGCGGAGGACGGCTCGGTACGGGGGTCGAAACCGGGGGACCGGTACGGGGTTTCGGCGGCCGGTGGTGCCGAGTCGAAGGACCTCGCGGGCGGAGCCGGGAGCCGCTGGCCTTCGCCGGGCGCGGGTGCCTGGGGGTCGCTCGCGGTGAAACCCGTTGGGGCCGTGTCGGTTTCGCCGGGAGCGGCGGACAGCGGCGCGTGCGGTCCGGGGCCGCCGTGCGGGTGGACCAGGGGTGTCGCGGAACCGTCGGGGCCCGGCTGGGTCGGAACCGGGGTTTCCAGGACATGGTGGCGGCCCCCGCTGGGAAGGGAGGTCCCGTTGCGCGGCTCGGCGGGCAGGCTCCACGCGGCGGGAGCCGACGACCCATTGGCCGGACCGGACCCCGGCAGATCCGGCAGGCGAGCCGGGCCCTCGGCGCGGGACAGATCGGGCAGCCGTTCGGGCGCGGGACGATCGGCCGAACTCGGCGGCTCCGGCAGCGGCGGCCGATTCGGCGTGCTCGGCGGCGGAGGCAGATCGGGGCGGCCGCTGTGGCGAGTGGTGGCCTCGTCGGGCGTGCCCGGATTCCCTTGTGGGACAGGCGACTGCCATGCCGTCGGCGCGGCGGGTGGCTCGCTGCCCTGCCGGGCGGCGGGGTCCTCGGGCTCATTCGTCGGCGGGACAGGCGACTGCCACGCTGTCGGCGCGGCGGGTGGCTGGCCGCTCTCTCGCGCGGCGGGGTCGTCGAGTGCGCTCGGGTTGGCTTGTGGGACAGGCGACTGCCATGCCGTCGGCGCGGCGGGTGGTTGGCTGTTCTGCTGGGCGGGGTCGTCGAGTGCGTTCGGGTTCGCTTGCGCGGCAAGCGACTGCCATGTCGTCGGCGGGGCGGGGGGTTGGCCGTTCCGCTGGGGTGCGGGGTCGTGTTGCGGGGGCGTCGTGAACTTGTGTGCGCCGGGGCGGGGGAGGTCGCCGCCGTTGGTGCGGGTTGGTTCGCCCTGGGGGGTGCGGCCACTCTGGTAGGGCAGCTGGAATTCGCCGCCCGTTCGCTGGGGGAGGGGCGGGAGTTGTTGCGGCGGTTCCGGGGGCGCGGGGGTGACGGGTGGGGCCGGGTCGGGGTCGTCGGTTTCGGGGCGGTCGCGGCGCCAGCCGAGGCGGCGCTTTCGGCCGGGCTCGGACTCGTCCTGTTTGCGGCGGCCCTTGCGGCGCGACGCGGGCTCGTCGGCGATGAGCTCCTCGTGCGGCAGGTTCTGGACCGGGGCCTCGTATCCGACCTGCGTGACGTCGCTTTCGGACAGCCACGGCGGCAGCATCGGCAGGCCGTCGTCATTACGACTCACAACGCACCTCGCAGACGCTCGAGCTCGGCTCCGCGGTGCCCGAGGGCGCCGCGCTCAGCTCTCGCTCGCTGCGCTCTCACGGATCCCCCTGGATCTGCTGGTACCGGATTACCTGGACAGCCGGTAGTTTACGCGAGCGAAATCGGCCATGACGGACCTGCCGCCCGGTCGAGCGGCCACGGCGACGCGGGGGCGTTTGCCGGAATATCGCGAGCTCGGGAGCGGGTAGAATCGCCCGGGACGAACGCGTGATCGACCCCATTTGGCCGAAGCCGACGCTCGCGGGTAAGCTTGACCGGCGGTGCGCCTACCGTCGGTCGTGTCATGTCCGCATGTCGCTTCCGTGAGTATGGCACCCGGTCGACAGACGTGCACGACGAACTGTAGTGACAGCTAGCCGAAAGTCGAGCCAACCAGGCTCGGCCACAGGCGGGATCGCGGAGGATATGGCGAAGAAGGAAGGGGCCATCGAGGTCGAGGGCCGAGTTATCGAGCCGTTGCCCAATGCGATGTTCCGGATCGAGCTGGAGAACGGCCACAAGGTTCTCGCGCACATCAGCGGCAAGATGCGCCAGCACTACATTCGCATCCTGCCCGAGGACCGAGTGGTCGTGGAGCTGTCGCCCTACGATTTGACCCGCGGGCGGATCGTCTACCGCTACAAGTGAGGTTCCGAGTTCGGAGCCAGAAGACTTCCCCGGTCACATGGCCGGGGAAAACCTGTGTTCACACCCCGTGAACCGCAACCAGATTGGACGGACGTGAAGGTTCAGCCGAGCGTCAAGAAGATCTGCGAGAAGTGCAAGGTGATCCGCCGTAACGGGCGGGTCATGGTGATCTGCGACAACCTGCGCCACAAGCAGCGCCAGGGCTAGTTCCCACAGCACGATCGCAGTTCTGCTTGACAGAACGAAGAAGACCTCCCAGCGCCACTGGTCGTCGACGAGCCCGCGAGGGCGGGCGGCCACCCACCCCCGGTACGGAGGCCGGGGCCCCACACGAGGGGACGGACAGGGAGCAGACCTCCGCAACTATTAAGGAAAGCCACCATGGCACGTCTGATGGGCGTCGATCTCCCGCGCGAGAAGCGCATGGAGATCGCACTGACCTACATTTTCGGCATCGGCCGTACCCGGGCCAAGGAGATCCTGGACAACACCGGTGTCAGCCCCGACATCCGGGTGCGGGATCTGACCGACGACGACGTCACCAAGCTGCGTGACTTCATCGAGGCGTCGGACTTCAAGGTCGAGGGTGACCTGCGCCGCGAGGTGCAGGCCGATATCCGTCGCAAGATCGAGATCGGCTGCTACCAGGGCATCCGCCACCGTCGCCACCTCCCGGTGCGTGGTCAGCGGACCAAGACCAACGCGCGCACGCGCAAGGGTCCGAAGAAGACCGTCGCCGGCAAGAAGAAGTAGGGATAACCGATGCCTCCGAAGAGTCGGGCCTCCGGCCCCAAGAAGACCCAGAAGTCGCGTCGCCGGGACAAGAAGAACGTTCCGCACGGCAACGCGCACATCAAGTCCACGTTCAACAACACGATCGTGTCGATCACCGACCCGCAGGGCAACGTCATCTCCTGGGCGTCCTCGGGCCACGTCGGCTTCAAGGGTTCGCGTAAGTCGACCCCCTTCGCCGCCCAGCTCGCCGCCGAGAACGCGGCCCGCAAGGCGCAGGAGCACGGCGTCAAGAAGGTCGACGTGTTCGTCAAGGGCCCGGGTTCGGGCCGTGAGACCGCGATCCGCTCGCTGCAGGCCGCCGGCCTCGAGGTGGGCACGATCTCCGATGTCACCCCGCAGCCGCACAACGGTTGCCGTCCGCCCAAGCGGCGTCGCGTCTAAGCGGGAAGGAAGGTAGAGAATCATGGCTCGTTATACCGGCCCCATCACCCGCAAGTCGCGTCGTCTCCGCGTCGACCTCGTCGGCGGTGACCAGGCGTTCGAGCGTCGCCCCTACCCGCCCGGCCAGCACGGCCGCGCGCGGATCAAGGAGAGCGAGTACCTGGTCCAGCTGCAGGAGAAGCAGAAGGCTCGCTTCACCTACGGCGTCATGGAGAAGCAGTTCCGCCGCTACTACGAAGAGGCGAACCGCCGCAAGGGCCAGACCGGCCACAACATGTTGCAGCTGCTCGAGACCCGGCTGGACAACGTCGTGTACCGCGCCGGACTGGCCCGGACCCGTCGGCAGGCCCGTCAGCTCGTCTCGCACGGCCACTTCCTGGTCAACGGCATCAAGGTGAACGTCCCGAGCTATCAGGTGTCGCAGTACGACATCATCGACGTCAAGGACAAGAGCCTGCCGACGCTGCCGTTCCAGGTGGCGCGCGAGACCTACGGCGACCGCCCGATCCCGGGCTGGCTGCAGGTCGTGCCGAACCGGCTGCGAATCCTGGTGCACCAGCTGCCCGAGCGCGCTCAGATCGATGTGCCGATCAACGAGCAGCTCATCGTCGAGTACTACTCGAAGTAAGCGTTAGCGAGTACCGCTGACAGGGGGCGGCCTCCCGGCCGCTCCGCTCCCAGCAACGGGCGTCAAATAGCGGGCGCCCCGAAGGAGGATCTCACCCATGCTGATTTCACAGCGACCGACGCTGACCGAAGAGGTCGTGACCGAGAACCGGTCGCGGTTCACCATCGAACCGCTCGAGCCGGGCTTCGGTTACACCCTCGGCAACTCGCTGCGCCGCACGCTGCTGTCGTCCATTCCGGGCGCGGCTGTGACGAGCATCCGCATCGACGGCGTGCTGCACGAGTTCACCACCGTCCCGGGCGTGAAGGAGGATGTCACCGACATCATCCTGAACCTCAAGGGCCTGGTCGTGTCGTCCGAGGAGGACGAGCCGGTCACCATGTACGTCCGCAAGAGTGGCCCGGGCGCGGTCATCGCCGGGGACATCGTGCCCCCGGCCGGTGTGACCGTCCACAACCCGGACATGCACATCGCCACCCTGAACGACAAGGGCAAGCTGGAGATCGAGCTCGTCGTCGAGCGCGGTCGCGGCTACGTCCCGGCCGTGCAGAACAAGGCCTCGGGCGCGGAGATCGGCCGGATCCCGGTGGATTCGATCTACTCCCCGGTGCTGAAGGTGACCTACAAGGTCGAGGCCACCCGTGTCGAGCAGCGCACCGACTTCGACCGGCTCATCCTGGACGTCGAGACCAAGAACTCGATCTCCCCGCGGGATGCGCTGGCGTCGGCCGGTAAGACCCTGGTCGAGCTGTTCGGCCTGGCGCGCGAGCTGAACGTGGAGGCCGAGGGTATCGAGATCGGGCCCAGCCCGGCCGAGGCGGATCACATCGCCTCGTTCGCGCTGCCGATCGAGGACCTGGACCTCACCGTGCGGTCGTACAACTGCCTCAAGCGCGAGGGCGTGCACACCGTCGGCGAGCTGGTCGCCCGCACCGAATCGGATCTGCTGGACATCCGCAACTTCGGGCAGAAGTCCATCGACGAGGTCAAGGTGAAGCTGCATTCGCTGGGCCTGTCGCTCAAGGACAGCCCGGCCTCCTTCGACCCGTCGAGCGTGGTGGGTTACGACTCCTCCACCGGGACCTGGAGCGACAGCGGCTCGTTCAGCGACACCGACAGCGGCGAACAGGATTACGCCGAGACCGAACAGCTCTAGGCCGCCGGGGCGCAGCCCCGTTGGCCTTTCCCCAAGGAGAACAACCAATGCCCAAGCCCAAGAAGGGTGCTCGCTTCGGCGGGTCGGCGTCGCACCAGAAGGCGATCTTCGCCAATCTGGCGACGGCGCTGTTCGAGCACGGTCGGATCACGACCACCGAGGCCAAGGCCAAGGCGCTGCGCCCCTACGCCGAGAAGCTCGTCACCAAGGCCAAGGCCGGCACGCTGGCCGACCGCCGCGAGGTGCTCAAGGTGATCCGCAACAAGGATGTCGTCCACGAACTCTTCGCCAACATCGGACCGTCGTTCGAGGGCCGCGAGGGTGGCTACACCCGGATCATCAAGACCGTGCCCCGCAAGGGCGACAACGCGCCGATGGCCATCATCGAGCTGGTCCGGGAGAAGACCGTGACCAACGAGGCCGAGCGCGCTCGCCGGGTGGCCGCGTCGCAGAAGAAGACCGAGGCGCCCGCCGCCGAGGCTCCGGCCGCCGAGGCGACCGAGGCCGAGGCGACCGAGGCCCCGGCCGCCGAGGAGAAGGCAGCCGAGGACAAGAGCGAGTAGTTCGCTTCGCACTCGATGGGCGAGCCCGTCGTCCCTCCCCGGGGCGGCGGGCTCGCCCGTATCTCGACCGGAGAGGTGGCTGTGGTTCGGGTACGGCTCGACATCGCCTACGACGGAACCGATTTCATCGGGTGGGCCCGTCAGCCCGGCCTGCGCACCGTGCAGGGCGTGCTCGAGGAGTCGCTGAGCACGGTGCTGCGCGAACCGATCCAGCTCACCGTCGCCGGACGCACCGACGCCGGAGTGCACGCCGAGGGGCAGGTGGCCCATTTCGACGCGACCGCGGACATCGACGGGCCGAGACTGCTGCACCGGCTGGCCCGATTCCTTCCGAAAGACGTGCGGGTCACCGGGATTCGCCTCGCGCCACCCGACTTCGACGCCCGCTTCTCGGCGATCCGCCGCCACTACGTCTACCGGCTGACCACCGCGCCCTACGGTGCGGATCCGCTACGGGCGCGCAGTGTGGTGCCGTGCCGGACCGAGGTGGATCTCGACGCGATGCGGTCGGCGTCGCGAAAGTTGTTGGGGCTGCACGATTTCGCGGCGTTCTGCCGTCGGCGCGCGGGCGCGACCACGGTACGGGAACTGCAACGGTTCGACTGGGAGCGCGACGGTGTCCTGCTGACCGCGCACGTCAGCGCGGACGCCTTCTGCTGGTCGATGGTGCGCAGCCTGGTCGGGGCGATCCTGGCCGTGGGGGAGGGCCGCCGGACGTCGGAGTGGGTGGCCACGCTGCTCGACGAGCGGGAGCGGTCCAGCTCGGTCACCGTGGCCCCCGCGCACGGGCTGAGCCTGGTCCGGGTCGACTATCCGCCCGACGCCGAACTCGCCGCGCGCAACGCCCAGACCCGGGAGACGCGCACCGCGCCGACGGGTTCGGGCTGCTGCGGCGATTGAGGCGCGTGGCGACGGGAATCGCGGCTCACATGATGGCAGACTCGCTTGTCATGAGTCCGGTGAGCCGAGGTCGCAAGAACAAGAAGCGGGAGCCCGAGCGGGCGGAGCCGCGGGAGGAACTGGATCCCGACCACCCCGCGGTCCGGGAGATGCTCGACAACGTCGTGGCCGCCCTCGCCGACTTCGAGCGCGTGGACGATCCCCTGGACGGCGAATACCTCGCCGCCTCCCTGCTCGCCGTCGGCTACGGCACCGGCCCCGAGGGCACGGAGACCTTCGCCCGCCTGTTCATCGCCGAGGCGGAGGACTTCGCCGCCCCCGGCGGCCTGGCCTTCCTGCGCTGCGTCGCCGCGCTGACCGATGATCCGATCGCCGGGATCGCCACCGAGGCGGCCGAACGCCTTGCGGCACAGGGTATTTCGGCTCCCGCCTGGGTGGACGAGCTCGCCGAGCCGACCACCGCCGGGGAGTACTTCCGCTGGTCGGAGGACGACGGCGCGGGCGCGGTCCTGTACGGGAGCTTCCATCGCGCGGGCCGCACCGACGGGTTCCTGCTGTTCGTGGACGATTCGGACTGCGGCTCGGCCAACGATCTCGCCCCCTTCGTCAGCGCCGAGGCGCTGGCCGAGGCCCGGCGCATGACCAACGAGGAGGAGTCGGCGTCCGAATCTCCCATGGCGCCCGAGGAATTCCGCTGGCTGGTCGAATCGGCCCTGGATGTCCGGGAATCCCACGACCGCGAGGTCATCGAGCTGGGCATCGAACCGCCGCAGCCGGAGGAGGACGATATCCCGTACGAGGTGACGGATGTGGTCCTGCGCGCGCGGCTGCGTGCGCTGCCCACGCTCCCGAAACCGGCTCCGGTGCACGCTCATCCGGGGTAGGTCAGTCCTCCACGAGGTGGTTGAGGATTCGGGTCGCGGTGCGGCGGTGCCAGCGGTTCTTGGATTTGGTGAAGGGTTCGATCACGTCGCGGATGCCCTGGGTGCGGAGTCTGGCGAGTGCTTCCAGGGCGTGGCCTTGGACCGTTTCATCATCGAGGAGGCTGAGTGCGGCTTCGGCGGCTTCGTCCTTGCGTTGGGATCGGCCGAGCCAGTTGACGACCATCTGACGACTCATGCCCCAGCTCCGGTCGAGTGCGATCGCGACCAACTCATCGAAATACGAGTCGTCGGCGGGGATTTCGTAGAGAGAATTGCCCGCGGCCCAGCGGACGAGTTCGTCGATGGCCTTGACCCGGTCGAACTGGGAGAGCAGCGCTGGGATCGCGGGAGAGTTGCGTGATTCGGGAACGTTGAGGCCCCGAATCAGCAACTCCCTGGCCAGTTCTCGCTCCGCGGGATCCCCGCCCTCCCAGCGTGTTTCCAGCTCGCGAAGCCATTGCGCGAGAACGGGAATCGCCTTCTTCGGCTGCCGTCGATGCCCCGAGATATCGGACAGCGTTCGGCCGTGGCCTCCGGCCGACCGGTAATCGTTGAGGAGTTCTGCTGCGATGCTCGACGGCTCGGTCAACTGGTGAAATCCAATCTGACGATGTTGATCTTCCCTTGGCGAGCCAGATCCTCGATTTTCGGATCCAGTTTGGTGCTGTTGTCCACCACGAGATCGAAGGTGAAACCGCGGGCCTGAGTATACAAGACGAAGTCATTGATCTGATCGGTGTACGCCTGATAATCGACGTTCTTCACCTCGGTAAGCTTCTTGTTCGTCTTATCCAGATCATCGGGGATTCGATTCCGCGCGGTCGCCGACATCGAAGGAATTGATTCTTTCTGCTTCGTCGGATCTATTCCCGCTCTGGCCTCCGCTCGAGCGCCTCGGAGTCGATTCTCCCGCATCTGCTCGGACTTCGTGGCCGGTTGTTCCTTCGGCAATTTTTGCAGGATGGGGTTGATCTTCGTATTGAGATCGGCGGTGACGGTGGTGGCGACACCCTTGAGGACGGTGATGGTCAGGGCACGGGCTTGTTCCAGCCCGTCCAACATCTTCTGAATGCGATCGTGCGAATACTGAATTTCCAGTTCCGCCGCTTTTAAGATCGCTTCGGCGATGGGTCTGCCGATGGTGGCGGCATTCACCGTATTGATCGCTTGAGTAACTGTCTGCAATTGCAGTTCCCATTCGATGCCCTTCTGGGCGGCATCCAGGTTGTCGGCGTACCCGCTGGTCGCGCCAGCCTGCTGGGTGAGCGCGTCCGCCAACACGCTCAATGCGTCGAGAACTGTCGCGTTGTCCGTTTCGATATCAGCGAGTTCGGGAGTTTTCGTCGAGTTCGACAGCTGCTTCATCTTGGGCTTGATGTGATCGTCGAGTGCGCGGTAGGCGCTCGACGCCGCTGTCCAGGCCCCTGCCGTGGTATTCAGCTGTCCGACGTCCCCGTCGATCCATTGCGTTTTCGGCATGACCACGGCCCATCCCGGGGGCTCCGGCCGCGATCCGCCGGATGGATCTTTCGGAGGACGCATGGTGTACGTTTCCCCACCAGGATCACTGGGCGGAAGCTGTTCGGGATTCGGGCCGTTCATCCGCGATGCTTCTTCGGACTGGTCATGGGAAACGCCGGTTTGACGCAACAACGCCGCCATGCGTACGAGGACGTCGATCGCCATGCCCGCGGTAACGGACGCCTCCACGGCCGCGATGAAGTAATTCGAACCCCATTTCTTGCCGCCGTCGTCGCTGCCGGTCATATTCTTGGCCTGCCGCAGCGCATTGTCCAGCGCCCGAAGCGCTTTCGACGCATCCCGACTGGCCTGGTCATACGCCGCACAAGCCTCATAGAACAGTTCGGGATCGACATCGACGAGCGTCACCGGCCACCGCCCCGCCACATCCGCAGATTCGCCTCGATCGCCCCGGAGTAGTTGGCGTGCGCGGTCTCCGCCGCCCGCCGCATATCCTTGATGCCCTCGTGGATCTCCCGCGCCGAGGCCATCAACCGATCATGGGTTTCGCGCTGCGCGGTCGCGCCGTCGCCTTTCCAGACACCGGCGAGTTTCTTCACCGAGTCGTCCAGTGCCGTGAGCTGATCGTCGAAGTAGCCCTCGAAACCCTTGAGCCGGGCGATGATCGAATCCAGCAGTTCCAGATCGATGGTGTGGCGGGTCATAGGTCGAGGACCTTTTCGGTGGCGGTGATCGCCTCCGCGGAGACACCCTCTCGGGCCAGATACGCCTGCGCGACCGAGTTCAGGTTGGACTCCATCGCGGCGATGCTGTCGAGCAGATCCTTGACCCCGCCGCGGATCTCCTTCCAGCCGTCCGCGAAATCGCTTCCGGCGGGCCCGATCCAGGTGTCGAGCAGGGTGGACACATCGCTGTTGAGGGCGCTGAAGCCGGAGGAGATATTGCCGAGGAGACTCTTCACGGCCCGCGCGGTCGCCGCCAATTCCGCTGGCGCCACGACGAATTCGGCGCCGCCCCCGGTCGCGTCGTCCGCATTCAATTGTCGCTCCCTCCCGAACGGGCGGCTCATCGTTGCTGGTCGAGCGCCCGAATGTCGGTAGGTTATCCTGGGCCTCGCGTGGCCGACAACCTCTCGGCCGGGCCGGACTCAGGGGGTGAACTCGTGGCGACTTGGCGGGACCGGGTGTCGGAGTCCGCTCAGAATGATCTGGACGGGTTGCTCGATACCGCCCTGACCATGGCCGAGGAGCGGCTCGGCGCCGAGGGCGTCTTCCATCCGTTCGGTCTCGTGGTCGCGGCGTCGACCGGGGGGACCGATGTGGTGTCGTTGCCGTTCGGTCCGTCGGATCGCGCGCGGGACAACGCTTTTCGCGCGGTGCGGGGTATGCGTTCGCGGATCCGGGCGGCCGCGGTGGTCGTGGATGTCCGGTTGCCCGAAACGGGCGGCGACGGAGTCGACGTCTTTCTCGAGCACGCGGAAGGGGTCGCGCTGAGTGTGCTGGAGCCCTACCGGATCGAGGACGGTGAGGTGCGTCCGGAGCCGCTGGAGGCGCATTCGGAGGCCCGGCGCATCTGGAGCTGACGGGAAGGGGGCCGCGTGAAATACGCGGCCCCGGTTGATCATTGCACGGTCATTACTTCTGTTGTCGAGGTCATCACCGGGTGGCCACCACCTCCTTCGAATCGGGTTGCGGGGATTCAGCTCTGATGCGAGCTGGCCTCGATCGTCCTGGGGCCCTGGTTCATTCCGCTGATCTCGATGCGGCGCGGCTTGGCCTTCTCGGCGATGGGGAGGGTGACCGAGAGGACGCCGTCGTTGTAGGTGGCCGAGATGTTCTCGGTGTCGATGCCCTCGCCGAGGGACAGCTGGCGCATGTAGGTGCCCGCGAAGCGTTCCGAGGCGACCCACTGGACGTTCTGGTCGCTGGGCAGGCTGCGCTGGGCCTTGAGGGTGAGGGTGCCGTTGTCGACGCTGACCTCGACCGAACCCGGGTCCACGCCCGGCAGGTCGGCGTTCAGGACGTAGTGGTCGCCCGTCTTGAACAGGTCCATCGGCATGAAGCGCGGCGCGCGTGCTGAGCCTGCGGACTCGCCGAGGAGCTGGCGGGCGACGGTATCGATGTCGTGGAACGGATCGAACCTCAGCACTGGGAATCACCTCCAGATTCGTGGTGGCGACCACCCCGGCGGCGGTCGCCGTGAGCTTTTCCGATACCCAATTTAGCACTCTCCTCTTGAGAGTGCCAGATCCTGCGCGTGTCGGAATAGGCACCGGCACACCGGGGTTCGGACCGAACATGACGATTCAGGGTCTCGGAAAGTACGGCGTGTGGGCACACTCCTCGGCGTTCACCGCGGAGGGCGTGCGTGAGCTGGAGGAACTCGGATACACGGCGTTGTGGTTGGGCGGCTCGCCCGCCGCGGCGCTGGCGGAGGTGGATCCGCTGCTCGAGGCGAGCGAGAACATCCTCGTCGGCACCAGCATCGTCAATATCTGGTCCGCGCCCGCGAAGGAGGTCGCGGAATCCTTTCATCGCATCGAGCAGCGGTTCCCGGGCCGGTTCATCCTCGGTGTCGGCGTCGGTCATCCCGAGCACACCAGCGAGTTCCGCAAGCCCTACGACGCCCTGGCGGACTATCTCGACGCGCTCGACGAGGCCGGTGTGCCCGTCGAACGCCGGGCCGTCGCCGCCCTCGGCCCGCGCGTGCTGGAACTGGCCCGCGATCGCAGCGCCGGCGCCCTGCCGTATCTGGCGACCGCCGAACACACCCGCCGCGCCCGCGAGATCCTCGGCCCGGACAAGCTGCTGGTCGCCGAGCACAAGGTGGTCCTCGACGAGGATCCGGTCCGTGCCCGGCAGACCGCGCGCCCGCGCGTGGAGTTCTATCTGAACCTGCGCAACTACGTCTCGAACCTGAAGCGTCTCGGCTTCAGTGACGAGGACGTCACCCCTCCCGGCAGCGATCGTCTGATCGATGCCCTCGCCCTGCACGGCAACGCCGACGAGGTGGCCCAGGGCCTGGTCGCCCATCTGTCCGCGGGCGCGGATCAGATCGCGGTCCAGGTCGCGTCGCAGGAGTTCCTGCCGACCCTGCGCGCGCTGGCTCCGGTTCTCGCCGAACGGGTCTGACGGATCAGGAGCGCACCAGGCGGGCGATCGCCTCGGTGGCCTCCTTGATCTTGGCCTCCGCCTCGGGGCCGCCCTGGACGGCGGCGTCGACGACGCAGTGGCTGATGTGGTCCTCGAGCAGGCCCATCGCGACGGCCTGTAGCGCCTTGGTCATGGCCGACACCTGGGTGAGGATGTCGATGCAGTACTTTTCCTCCTCGACCATGCGCTGCAGGCCGCGGGCCTGACCCTCGATGCGGCGCAGGCGCTTGAGGTAGTCGTCCTTGGCGGTGATGTAGCCGTGGCCGGCGTGGTCGTGGCCGGACTGGTCCGCCGTGATGGTGTGGTCCTCGGTCACGGGTGCTCCTGCCGTCCGCTCTGCCAAATACCCCCCTAGGGTACAGCAGTCGGGGTGCGATGTCAGGGTTGGCCTGCGCCGATTGGCCCGGGGAAACGACGGTAGGCGAGAATTCGGGCATGACCTCGGTTCCCCGGCCCGCGCTGGCCATCATCGGTGGCAGCGGCTTCTACGATTTCTTCGGCGACGACGCGACCACCCTGGACATCGACACTCCCTACGGTTCCCCGAGCGCCCCGATCACCGTCGGCGATGTCGACGGCCGCCAGGTCGCCTTCCTGCCGCGGCACGGGCGCAAGCACGAGTACTCCCCGCACACCGTGCCCTACCGGGCCAATCTGTGGGCGCTGCGGTCGATCGGCGTCCGCCGGATCCTCGCGCCCTGCGCGGTCGGCAGCCTGCGCGCCGACTGGGGGCCGGGCACCGTGGCCGTACCCGATCAGTTGGTGGACCGTACCTCGGGCCGCGGGGCGACCTACTTCGACAACGGCGGCATCCACGTGTCCTTCGCCGATCCCTACTGCGACGAACTGCGCGGGGCCGCGATCGCGTCGGCCGTCGAGGAACTGCCGATGAAGCCGAGCGGGACCATGGTCGTGGTGGAGGGGCCGCGGTTCTCCACCCGCGCGGAGAGCCGTTGGTTCGCCGCGCAGGGGTGGGAGTTGGTGAACATGACCGGGTACCCGGAGTCGGTGCTCGCCCGGGAACTCGAGATGTGTTACGCGGCAATCGCTCTGGTGACCGATCTCGACGCCGGGCTGGAATCGGGCGAGGGCGTCAGCGCCGCGGCGGTGTTCGCGGAGTTCGAGCGGAATCTGGTGCCGTTCAAGACATTGGTGCGGGGATCGATCGCGGCGATCGAGGGGACCGAGACGTGTGAGCGTTGCCGCGTTCACGCCGGAGTGGCGCTGCCGTTCGATCTACCCTGATGCGATGCGGGTGTTGGTGACCGGCGCGGCCGGGTTCGTCGGTGCGCAGGCGCGTCGGGCGCTGCGGGCCGCCGGTCACGATGTCGTCGCGATCGACGCGGTGGCCGGGCCGGAGGATGTCGCGGTGGTCGACGTGCGGGATCGGCGGGCGCTGGATCCGGTGCTGCGCGGGGTCGAGGTGGTGTGTCGTTTCGACGCCACGGTGCCGGTCGTGCGGGCCGAGCCCGGCGGGGACGAGGAGTCCGACGGCGAGCGGGGGACCGAGCCGACCACGCGACCGACTGCCGAAACGCCACGGGGACAACGGGATTCGCGGCGGACCGATATCCAGGACGCTCCCGTATTCGCCGAGCGCGACGATGTCGGTACCGCCGTCTTGCTGGCGGCCATGGAGCGGGCCGGGGTGCGCCGGTTGGTGCTGGCGTCGTCGGTGGCGGTGTACGGGGAGGGGCGGTATCGCGGGACGCGCGGTGGGCCGTACTTTCCCGGGGTGCGGCGGCGGGCGGATCTGGATCGGGGGATGTTCGATCATCGGGCGCCGCGGACGGGGGAGATTCTGACCTGGGAGCCGATCACCGAGGACGCCGCGCTGCGGCCGCGGACCGCTCGGGCGGCGAGCAGAGCCGCGCAGGAGCATTACGCGCTGGCGTGGGGGATGGGGACCGGGGCGGGGGTGACGGTGTTGCGGTTCCATCATGTGTACGGGGAGTCGGTGGGGGCGGCCGATTCCGGGGTGATCGCCCGGTTCCGGGACGAATTGCGTTCCGGGAGGGCGCCTTTCGTGTTCGAGGACGGTGGGCAGGTCCGGGATTTCCTGCACGTGCGCGACGCGGCCGCGGCGACGGTGCTCGCGGTGGAGCGGGCGCTGCCCGGATTCGTTCCGTTGAACATCGCGTCCGGTCATCCGATCACGCTGTGGCGGGCGGCCTCGCTCATGGCGCGCGCGTGCGGCGGGCGGGAGCCGGTGGTGAGCGGACAGTACCGGCTCACCGATGTGCGGCATATCGTCGCGCATCCCGAAAGGGCGCGCGCCGCTTTGGGTTTCAGTGCGCGGATCGCTCCGGCCGAGGGGTTGGCCGAGTACGCGGCGCCCCGGCGTGAATCCGACGCGCCCCGGCCCGATTAGGCTCGCTCCATGGACAATCCGCTGCGGCTCGAGGTCATCGTCGCCAGCGTGCGGCCCCAACGGTTCGCGCCCGTGGTCGCCGACTGGTTCGTGGGCGTCGCCCGCGCGGATCCGCGCTTCGACGTCGGCGTCATCGATCTGCTGCACACCCCCTTGCCGATCGATCTGACCGCCACGCCCGAAAGCGACGCGTTCCGCGAGCGCCTCGCCGCGGCCGACGCCTTCGTCGCCGTCACCTCCGAGTACAACCACGGCTATCCCGCGTCCCTGAAGACCGCCCTGGACTCCGCCAAACACGAATGGCGCGCCAAGCCCATAGGTTTCGTCGGCTACGGCGGCCTCTCCGGCGGCCTGCGCGCCATCGAACAACTCCGCCAGGTGGTGGCCGAGATCCACATGGTCTCCACCCGCGAATCCGTCAGCTTCCACGAGGCCAAACGCAAATTCGACGCCCACGGCACCCCCCACGACCCCGCCGCCACCGACGCCGCCACCCGCCTCCTCACCCAACTCGCCTGGTGGGCAACCCACCTCCGCACCGCCCGCACCACCGACCCCTACCCCACCTGACCGGCTCCCCCAAAGCCCGGGCGTCCCAACGCATACCAACCCCAGCCGCACCCTTTATTCGAATCCGCACCCGTTGTAGGGCTATGAAACGGGTGCGGATCCGAATAAAGGGTGCGGCTGGGTTGCCGGTCCTTTGGAGGTGGTGGTGGGTTATTGGGGGGCCAGGGCTCGGCGGCCTCGGGGGTGGCCTATGTAGGTGGTTTCTCGGGGGATGGAGACCAGGTTGAGGTCTACCTGGGCGGTGCCGGTGCGGAGGACTACGTGGTTGCCGATCGCGCCGGGTTGGTGGATGGCGAGGTCGGGGCGTTGGGCGGGCCAGCCCATGGGGTCGCCGGAGACGTAGATGGTGGTCACGCCCGCGTGGGGTGGGGGAGCGAGGACGCCGTCGACCACGGCGGCGGTGAAATCGGCGTCGCTCTGGTGGGTTTCGACGGCGATGGCGAGGCGTTGGGGGTTGCCGATGGTGGTGACGAGTTGGTCCCAGGCCTGGGGGCGGTCGGTGCGGATGAGGATGCGCTCGCCCACGGCGAGGGCGCGGAAGACCAGTTGCTGGGCCAGATAGAGTTCGCCCGCCACGTAGACGGTCGAAATGCCTTGGCCGACAAGGCGGATCGCGACGCCGTTGCCCTCGTCGTCGGAGCCGATCAGCTGACCGCAGCCGGAGGACGGCAGGCGCAGCGCGTCGATGATCTCGATCGGGTACTCCGCCAACGGCATCACGTTCTCCACCGACGGGGAGGCCAGCGGGAAGTGGGCGAGCAGGCCCTCGCGGTGCCGGCCGTTCATCGAGACCATGTGCTTGCGCTTGGTCTTCTCGGGCAACTCGCGCGCGGTCAGCCGCCAGGCCGCGCCCACGCGCACCGTACCCGGGGTCCGGCCGGGCCGCAGCCGCACGCCCACGGTCGTGCCGCGCGACGGCGCGACCCACAGCTGGGCCAGCAGTTCGGAGTCCAACTGCGCGGGATCGATCGCGGCGCCGATGTTCACGCTGTTGCCGAGTTCCGCGTAGCGCCACTTGTGCTTGATCGTGCGCGGAGCGTTGCCCGCGGTGATCTGATAGACGGCCGTGCGCAATTCGGGCGCGGTCAGAATGCGCGAGGCGCAGTCGGCGTCCTCCAACGCCCGCACGATGCGCTGGGTGGCGATGGTGACCGCGCGCGACGCGCCCTCGGTGCCGCCGCCGCGCCGATCCGCCGCTTCCGGACAGGCCAGCATGTCGAACGCGATCGCCAGCCACACCGTGCGATGCGCGGTCGCGGGCAACGGGCCCAGCAGCGATTCGTAGATCGGCCCGGCGGGCGTCCCGGACCGGCTGCGGTGCCCGTGGCTGATGATGTCGATGCCGCTGAGCAGGATGTCGTGCTGGGTCAGGCACTGCGCGAGTTCGGGCAGCGGCAGCAGATGCGAGGCGTGCACGGTGCTGCGATCGATCCGGGTCAGCCCGCCGCGCGGCGGCAGCACCTCGACCACGGCGACGACGCGGCTGCCCTCCCAGTACAGACCGAGCGAACGACCGTCCGGCCCACGGAAATCCACGGTGTCGCCGATCTCGTAGCCCCCGCGCGAGGAGAACCGCCAGCAGGTGGCGAGCCAGTCGGCGACGGTCCGCTTGCCCAGCGGGATCACCAGCAGCAGCCCCGCCACGAGCGCGGCGGCCAGCGCGTACCACCACGGCAGGCCCACGGCCAGCACGATCAACGCGACGACGAGCCCCAGCAGCTGCGCCGCCAGTAGATTGGGCAGCGAGATCCGCCCGAACAGCGGCCGGTTGCCGGGCCCTCCTGATGCGGCCATCGTCGTCGTCCCCCAAGTACCCCGTGTCGGCCTGTGATTCGGCGGCCGAGCTGAACTTCGGTCCTGGTGAACTGTACTGTGTCAGGCGAACGCGAGCACTGTTCGGGGGAGGACACATGCCTTCAAAACCCACCACCCGATGGCAGATCAGCGGCTACCGCTTCCTGGTCCGTCGGATGGAGCATGCCCTGGTCCGGCGGGACGTGCGCATGCTGCACGACCCGATGCGCTCCCAATCGCGCGCCTACACCGCGGGGATCGTGCTGGGTGTGCTGGTGCTCGCGGGCTGCGGGGTGCTGGCGCTGCTGCGCCCGCAGGGCGCCATCGGCGACAACAAGATCCTGGTCGGCAAGGAGTCCGGCGCGGTGTACGCGGTCGTCGACGGCGTGGTGCATCCGGCGCTGAACCTGGCCTCGGCGCGCCTGGCGACCGGGGAGCCGGCGAAACCGGTGTCCATCAAGGAATCCGAGCTGTCCAAGAAGCCGCTCGGCGCGCTGATCGGCATTCCCGGCGCGCCCGCCTCGATGAACTTCGACACCAGCGGTAGGGGCCGTGCCTGGACCATCTGCGACGAGTTGAAGAACGACGGCAGTAATTCGGTCACCACAACCGTTGTGGCGGGCGATCTTTCGCTCGGCGACAAGGCGTCGGGGATGGGCCGCGGCGCCGGGCTGCTCGTGCAGGGCCGCGACGCCGCGTACCTCATCTACGACAACAAGCGGGCCCGGGTGAACCTCAAGGACGCCGCGGTCCTCGACGCCCTGAAGATCCGCGGCATCACCCCGCGCCCGATCAGCGAGGGCCTGCTCAACGCGGTCCCGGAGGTCCTCGAGATCAAACCGCCGACCATCGACGATCCGGGCGGCCTCCCGGCCCGCTACGCCCTCGGCGACCACCGCATCGGTGACGTCGTGCACGTGGCGACCAAGGACGAGTACTTCGTGCTGCTGCGCGACGGCATCCAGCAGATCTCGCCGCTGACCGCCGACATCATCCGGTACTCGAATCCGTCGTCGAGCCCGAATCAGGAGGTCGGCCAGTACGAGACCTCCCAGGGCGGCCCGCCGCACATCAACACCCTTCGGGTGGAGCACTATCCGGACACCGCGCCGACCATCGTCGCCGCCAAGGATCAACCGGTGGACTGCCTGTCGTGGCGGCCGTTGTCCGGCGCCGCCGACAAGTCCGACGGCAGCAAGCGCGCCGAACTGTCCGTGGTCACCGGGCGTTCGCTGCCGATTCCCGATGGGGCGCAACCGGTTCGGCTCGCCCAGGCCGACGCCGGTCAGGGTGTGAGCGCCTTCTACAAGACGCCCGGTTCGGGGGCGTTCGTGCAGACCACCGGCATCGAACCGGACAGCCAGCGCAAGGACGCCATGTTCTTCGTCTCCGACACCGGCGTGCGCTACGGCATCAAGGACGGCGAGGCGGCCAAGGCGCTCGGCATGGATTCCGACCACGCCAAACCCGAACCCGCGCCGTACCCGATCGTCGGTCTGCTCGCGCCCGGTCCCGCGCTGGGGCGGGAGGAGGCGATGGTCGCCCACGACGGTGTCGCCCCGGACGCGAATCCGGCCAAACAGCTGGTGAAGCCCAAGGATTCGCAGACCCCGCAGAATTGATCAGCCGGAATCGCCACGCGGCAACGAGCTTTCGCCGGTGCCGAATCGAATTCCCTTGGCCTCCTTGCCGATCAGCGTGAGCGTCGCGACGACGAGCAGCACCGGCACGATGGTGGCGGCCAGCGCGAACGGATAGCCGTGGCCGGTCGCGAGCCGTTCCTGGATCGGCAGATTCAGCGAGGCGAGCAGATTGCCCAGCTGATAGGTGACGCCGGGATAGAAGCCGCGGATGGCGTCGGGTGACATCTCGGTCAGATGCGCCGGGATGACGCCCCACGCGCCCTGCACCATCACCTGCATGAGGAACGAGCCCAGGCACAGCAGGGCCGCGGCCCGCGAATAGGCGAACAGCGGCACGATCGGCAGGCCGAGCAGCGCGCAGAACACGATGGTGTAGCGGCGGCCGTAGCGCTGGGACAGGGTGCCGAAGACGAGGCCGCCGATGATCGCGCCGATGTTGTAGACGACCGCGATCCACTTCGCCGTCGCCGTGGACAGTCCCGCGCCGCCGTGCTCGGTGGCGGACAGGAAGGTCGGGTAGACGTCCTGGGTGCCGTGGCTCATCCAGTTGAAGGCGGTCATGAGCAGCACCAGGTAGACGAACCGCCGCACGACCAGCGGGCTGGTGAGGATGTCGCGAAAGCTTGTGCGCGTCACCCGCATTCGCTCCCGGGACTTCTCCCACACCTCCGATTCGCCGACCCGGGTGCGGATGATCAGGATGATCAGCGCGGGAATGATCGACAGCGCGAACAGCCACCGCCACGACAGGCCCAGCCAGTTCATCACCAGCAGCGAGGCGAGCGAGGCCAGCAGGTAGCCGAAGGAATAGCCCTCCTGTAGCAGGCCGGAGAAGAAGCCACGCCGCTCGACGGGGATCTTCTCCATCGCCAGCGCCGCACCGAGCCCCCATTCGCCGCCCATACCGATCCCGTAGAGCAGCCGCAGCAGGAGCAGCACCGTGAAGTTCGGGGCAAAGGCGCAGGCGAATCCGACGACCGCGTAGAACGCCACGTCGACCATGAGCGGGATGCGCCGCCCGATACGGTCGGCCCACAGCCCGAACAGCAGCGCCCCGACCGGACGCATGATCAGGGTGGCGGTGGTGATGAAGGCGACGTCGGCCTTGGCCATGTGGAAGCTCTTCGCGATGTCGGCGTAGACGAACACCACGAGGAAGAAGTCGAAGGCGTCCATGGTCCAGCCGAGTTGCGCGGCGATGAAGGCATTGCGCTGATCGGCGTCGAGTCGCCGGGTTGGTGCAGTTGACATCGGTCCACCTCCGCTCGCGGCCACGACGGTAGAAATTCTGCGCCGATTTCCGTCCGCGCGCGGCGTGTCGAGCGATGAATTTCCGATCCTTTACGCGTCCATTGGAATATGGAGACGAAGAACCTCGCCGATCTGTACGAGCTGCCGCCGCTGACCTGGTCCGACGTCACCGCCCGGCTGGAGCGCGGCTTCCCGCAGGCGCCGGGCGCGGGCGGCCCCGATCGGCACACCTGCTGGCTGAGCACGATCAATCCGGACGGCAGCCCGCATCTGGCCGCGCTCGGGATGCTGTGGGTCGACGGCGCGTTCTACTTCGAGACCGGCGAGCGAACCCGCAAGGCGCGCAATGTGCTTCGCGATCCGCGCTGTGCGGTCAGCCTGTCCATGCACGAATACGACCTGGTGGTGGATGGTGTGGCCGAGCGCGTCACCGATCCGGACCGGGTCGCGGAGCTGGCGCGGCGGTGGGCGGGGGAGGGCTGGCCGTGCCGCGTCGACGCGTCGGGACAGGCGCTGACCGCCGAGTTCAGCGCGCCCTCGGCCGGACCGCCGCCGTGGCACGTCTTCCGCATCATCGTGCGCGGCGCGACGGCATTGCAGACGGTCGAACCGGGCGGTGCGACGCGCTGGCGATTCGATTAGAGCCCGGTCGGCGGAAATGCTCGAATTCGACGCTTATCGCTTTGGACGCGCCGCATTCGCATTCGGTTCCCCGCTGTGATGCGGATCATCCGGCGTGAATTGTATTCGCGCCGAACGAATCTCATGCCTTGACAAGGAAACCTCCCTGTGGAATTTTCGATTTCGAAATCCATGGTTCGGCGCGCGAACGGGGGAGGGCCCATGCGGATGGACGTCCCGGCGATGCAGGGCATCGCCGGTGATCTGACGAGGTCGGCACAGGCGGTCAACGACGCCGCGCGCCGGGTGGCCACGGCCGCACAGGGATTCGACCCGACCCACGCGGGCCGGGACTACACGGCTCAGGGCGCCCGGGTGGCGCAGGCCCTGGCGGGGGTGTCGCAACGCCTGTTCGCGTGGGCCAACTGCGTCAACGACACCGGCGGCGTGCTCGGCACGGTCGTGAGCGCCCACACCGCGACCGATCGGGACTCGGCCGCCGAACTGGGCCCGAGCGGCGAGGTGCGGGTGTGACCGGCGAGCAGGGCGCCGCGACCGGCGTCGACAAGATCCTGGAGACCGGGCGCGCGGGGCTGCGGTTCTTCACCGACTACGTGCCGCGCTATCGCGACTGGACGGGCCGCGATCCCGCCGGACTCGACGAGAACGCCCTCCTCGCCCGGTACGACCAGCAGCGCGGAATGGACGTCGAACCGCTGCGCGCGTTCGCGGGTGTGCTCAGCGGAATTCTCACCGAATCCGTCGGCGATCACGTCGGAACGCAGCAGTCCCGTTTCGCGGAATTGCCCGCCCGCTGGACCGATTCGGCCGCCGCGGACAACGCGGCGCAATACGTGCGGCGGGTCGGGAATCAGATCGGGCAGGATCACGAGACCCTCGGTGTGGTGGCCCAGGCCGTCTCGACCGCGGCCGACACGCTGGAGGAGATCGTGCGCACCAAGGCCGACGCCGTGCGCACCGACCTCACCACCAAGACGGTCGCGGGCAAGTCGGGCGAGCAGGTCGCGAGCATCGCGGCCTACGCGCGCGGGAATTTCGGCACCGCCACCGACGACGACGCGCGGGCCGAACTGGTGCGGCAGGTGCTGCCGGAGTTCGTTTCCGGTGACCCGCAAGCGTTCTGCGGGCAATGGATGAACGCGGTCTTCGTGCCCGCCGTCGACAACACGGTGAGCGCCTATGTGGGGCTCAACGACGCCACGCACACCGCGGTGGGCGGGTTGTACGAGCAGCTGGCGGGGGCGTTGGAGAGCGTCGGGTCGGAGGTGTACCGTTCGCCGGACGGAACACCCTCCGCCACAACGGATCTCGGAACGAACGCGGCGGACGCGTTGTACAGCGGGCAGCGGCTCAGCGGCGACCCGGTGGCGGCGACACCCGTGGCCGCGACCACGGCGGCTCCGGCGGATGCGGCGACCGGGGACAAGACGGGTTCCGGTGCGCAGGACCAGGGTTCGAAGACGTCGAGCGCCGGAGAGGGGCAGACTCCCGCGCCGAACACCCCGGCCACGCCCGGCACCCCGACGGAGCCCGCGACGCCGAGCACCCCGACGGGTACGGCGAGCACGCTGACCACCACGGTCACCGGCGACATGGGTCAGCAGGGGGTGTGGCGGCCCGGCGACATCACCAATGCCATCACCGCGGCGAGTCAGATCACGGGCAATGTGCCCGACATCCTCACCCACCTGGGCGATCCCCTCAAGGCGGTCGGATCCACCGCGGAGAGTTTCGGCAATGCCGCCAAGAGTTTCGGCGAGGCGTTCAAGGATGTCGTCGGGAGCGACGGCATCACCGGTCTGGTGAAGGAGGGCGTCGACGCCGCGGAGCGCATCGACAAGATCGTCGAGCACCACGCGAATCCCGCCGACACCACTGAACCCGCCACGCCCGGACAGAACATCGATACCGGCCGCGAGACCGGGACCGATGCCACCGCGAAACCCGTCGAGAACCCGCCGACCGACAAGTCCGGGCAGCAGAACCCGCCGACGAATTCCGCACCGGCGCAGCCGAATCCGGCCCAGCCGGTGATCTCGACCCATTCCGCGCCGCCGGTGGAGACGCCAGCGCATCCGGGTACGACCCCCGCCCCGGCACCCTCGAACGGTCCGGTCATCGGCCCGTCCCTCGCGTCGGTCTCCGCCGACGACGAGACCGAACACCGCTCCAAGGTCAACTACACCACGAGCGCTCTCGCCATGGACCCCGACGAATTCCACTACGAGACGATTCAGCGATGAACTGGGCCGAACGCATGGAGAAGATCGCCGCCGACCACGCCACCGCGATCCGCTCGGTCCGGCTGCGCCTCGAGGAGATCGACGACGAGGCCCGGCGCGCAGCCGCCGACAATTCGACGGAACCGAACGATCCGCCCGCGCGTCCAAACAAGTGACGGGCCAAGGCTTTTCGAGCCGATCCGGGCCCGCCACCGAACAAGGAGTGTGCATGAGCAAGAGGATCTCGGCCCTGGCCACGTTCGCCGCGTCGGCCGCCGTCATCGGGGGGATCTGCGCCGCCAACGCGGGCGTCGCATCCGCGGCCCCCATCGCCAAATACGGCACCCCGCAGGCCTGCGACCAGGCCGCGGCCCAGAAGAACGCGGAATACCGCCGCGATCACGCCGATTCCACCGCCCCGGGCCTGACCTACTACTGCGAGCCGTACGAGTGGGTGGAGACGAAGTCCTGGGGGCTGTTCGTGCGGAGCAACGCCTAGCCGCGCGAACGCCGAAAACGCTTGTGGCCCGTCGCGAGACGGGCCACGGTCGTTTCCGGCTCAGAGATCGTCGCGCACGCCCAGCCTGCGGCGGATCGGGAACGAGGCCAGGTAGCCGAGCACGCCGAGCACGGCGATGACCGCGGTGCCGATCAGGGCGACGTTGCGGGAGGTGTTGTCCGGTGGGGGTGGGTTCGGGGGGACGGGGAGTTGTACGGAGCGGCCGGTGATGCTGCTCGGCTTCTTCTCTATGACCCTGCTGGTGTCGACCTGATCGGTGAGGGCGGCAACGGGATCGATGATGCCGAAGCCGATCCAGGGATTCCAGCCGTCAGGCGGGCGGTGGGCGGTCGCCTCGATGCGTTTGATCACTTCCGGCGCCGACAGATACGGGAAGCGGGCGCGGACGAGTGCGGCCAATCCCGCGACGTAGGGTGCGGCGAAGCTGGTGCCGCGCAACGGGTTCGGCGAGCCGTTGCGTCCGCGTTCCTGATTGGTGAGGCCGGCGGAATTGGCGTCCAGCCCCACGATCTCCTCGCCGGGCGCGGCGACGCCGACCCACGGCCCGGGAATGGTGAACGAGGACGGCTGGCCGTTGAGATCGACCGATCCGACGGCGAGCACATAGCCGAAGCGGTCGTACCACGCGGGCGTCACGGCCTTGGAGATGTTGTCCCAGGGGTCGGCCGTCGGCCGTAACGGGTCGATCCCGGTATTGCCCTTGCAGGTCTGATTGTCGTCGTTTCCGGCGGCGGCGACGATCACGACGTCGCGCACTTGCGCCGCGTATTGAACGGCGGCACCCAGTTTCGCGCTGTCTGTGGTCGCCGCGGTACACGCCACTTCACTGATATTGATCACGGTGGCGCCCGCGTCGGCGGCGTGCCGAACGGCCATCGCGAGTGTTTCGGTATCGCCGTAGTTGCCGATCTTCGGATTGTCCGGATCCTGTGGCGCTGCGCCCTTTTCGCGGTAGTAGGCGCTCGTCTGGCGCAGGGTGATGATTCGCGCCGCGGGCGCGATTCCGGAAAATCCGTCGCCCGCGGCGGGCTGACCGGCGATCAGCCCGGCGACGACCGTCCCGTGGCCGTCGCAATCCTCGGTGCCGTCGCCGGTTCCGACGTAGTCGCCGCCCGCGTCGAGATTGGGCAGGCGCGGATGCCGGGCGACGCCGGTATCGATCACGGCGACCGTCTGTCCCTCGCCCCGGGTGAACTGCCACGCCGCGTCGAGGCCGAGGTACGCCTGAGCGGGCGGGACGCCGGGAGATGTCGTCGTGAAGGTGGTGACGCAGGAATCGGTGGGCTCGGACGGTTTCGGCGGTGCGGGGCGGCCGTCCGGCGGTAGCGCGCCCGGGTCGATGGGCCGAGGTCCGCCGGCAGCGGCGACGGGAGCGCCGACCCCGGCGGACAGACCCACGACCGTCGCGGCGAGAACCCCTGCCGCGACCCGCTGACCGGTTCGAATTCCGCTGCCCCCGAACATCTTCGACCCCGATCTAGAGCGCGCGCACGATCGCGTACAGTTCCGCCACCCAGAACACCAGCGGCACAACGGCGGCCACGAAGCCGTACTCCAAAAGTTCGACCGCGCGGCGCATCGGGGGTGTGGCCTGTTGGTTGGGGACGATGATGCCGAGGACGAGGGCGCCGACGAGCATGACCATCGCGGCGCCGAAGACGGCGAGGGGTTGGTCGAGGGTGACGGCGGCGCCGATCATCATGAGCAGCAGGATCGCCGCGCCCCCGGCGATCAGGACGACGGCCTGTTCGGCGCCGGCGTAGGTGCGGCTGCGGAACATGAGCACGGCCGCGCACACCAGGGCCAGGGCGATGCCGGGCCAGTAGGGGTCGGCGGCCTTGGGGTCCGTGGCGGCCAGGGCGCCGACCGCCGTGACCAGGGTGGTGGCGGCGACCAGACCGGCCAGATACATCCGGGCGCGTTCGGATTTCGCGCGCAGCGCCTCCATCGACGGCAGTGCGCGATGGTCGTCGGGATCGTCCTCGGTCGGATCGATCGGGGTGCCGGGGGCGGGCACCGGGGGCAGCGGCAGCTTGGCCAGCAGCATCGACACCCGCGGCGCGAGCGAGAGCGCGCCGAGGGCCACCGCCGCCGCGACCGCGCCGATGGCCTTGTTCGGCTGCGCGGTGAGCAGACCCACCAGGCTCGCCGGAATCGCGAAGACCGACAACGTGGTAACGCCGATGAACAACGCCAGGCCCACGCCGCTGACCCGCCACGCGAGCACCGCGGTCGCGCCCACCAGCACCCAGCCGAGCAGCAGATTCGCCCAGCCGTAATGGTCGGGCACGATCAACATGCCCGCGGTGAACGCGGTCGGCAGCGCGCAGCCGCCCAGCACCAGGGCCGTCGCCTTGTCGCCGTACATGCGGCTGAGCACGGTGCCCGCGACGACCAGCAGAATCGTGATGACCGCCGCCACCGAACCGGGAATCCAGCCGGGCAGCGCGTCGGGTGCGGCCAGCAGGCCGGTGCAGCCGACGAGCATCGTCGCCACCGCGATCACCGAACCGGTGACGCGCGCGATCGTCGGCGACCACGATCGGAAATGGTCGGTGTCGGCGATCGCGACGTTGTACATGATGTCGTCGAAAAGCGGTGTGGGCGCGACATGATCGGCGCTTTCCAACATCAGCAACTCGCCGTCGCGCACACCGTGTTCGCCCAGACTCAGCGAATTGGAAAAGGGCGGTTGACCGATCCGCGCGAGCACCCATTCCGCGGGTTCGAATTGTTCGCCGGTGTTGTCGAATTCGTTGGTGCGACTGTGCTGGGCGACCATGTCGACGACGCTCGGAATGACAAGTGCGACGGGCACATCCACCGGAATGGCCATATCGACCTGAGTGTGTTTGGCGAGAATGGTGACGCGGGCCAGGTCCGGCGCGCGGACGATGCCGCGGCTCGCATCTTCCTCGATGTGATCCAGTCGCGCGTGCGTCACGCTTCCCCCAACCTCGTCTCTACCTCGTGTTTCCGCAAGCGCACCGGTTTGCGGAGGCGCGGTCCGTCCGTGCAGAATGCTGCCCGAACTGTACGACATGTCGGCGGCGCCCTCTACACTGAGGCCGCAGTACAGTCGCCGAAGGGGGAACTTCAGTCGATGAGCACAGTCCGGTTCCAGCGCCGCCAACGCCGGGAGGTTCCGCGCTCTCCGGGCGGTGAGGTGACGCTGCAGCCGCCTCCCGAGATCCCCCGCGCGGTACCCGGCAGCCTGTTCGGCAAGCTCATGCCCGTCGTCATGGTGGTGGGCATGGTCGGGATGATGGCGCTGATGTTCACCCGCGGCGGTGGTATCGCGTCGAATCCGATGTCGATGATGTTCCCGATGATGATGATCTTCTCGATGGTCGGCATGTTCGCCGGTCAGGGCGGGAAGGGGCAGAAGGCGGCCGAGGCCAACGAGGATCGCAAGGACTATCTGCGTTACCTCGACCAGGTGCGCAAGGATGTCGACGAGACCGCCGCCCAGCAGCGCGCGGCCGTCGAGTGGAGTCATCCCGAGCCCGGCCTGATCTGGATGCTCGCGGGCACCAGCCGCATGTGGGAGCGCCGCCCCGGCGACAAGGACTTCTGCCACGCCCGAATCGGTTTGGGCGGGCAGCGTTTGGCGACCCGGCTGGTCGCGCCCGAGACCGGGCCGGTCGAGGAGCTCGAGCCGATCGCGGCGGTGTCGTTGCGGCGCTTCGTGCGCACCCATTCCACGGTGCCGGATCTGCCGACCGCCATCGCGGTCAAGGGGTTCGCCACCATCCAGCTCAACGGCGACCGGACCCAGGCCCGGGACATGACCCGGGCGATGTTGTTGCAGCTGTGCATGTTTCAGGCCCCCGACCAGGTGCTGGTCGCGGTGGTCTGCGGCGCCGACACCTCGCGCGAGTGGGAGTGGACCAAATGGCTGCCGCACAACCAGCATCCGGAGGCGCAGGACGGCGTCGGCGCCCAGCGCATGGTCTACGGTTCGGTGCGCGCCCTGGCCGCGGGGCTGAACCCGTTGCTGCACAACCGCGTTCGGTATTCGCGGAACCAGCCCGCGAACCAGAATCTGGTGCACATCGTCATCGTGGTCGACGGCGGCCTGCTCGAGGCCGAGGAGGACCATCTGCGCGAATCCGGGTACGAGGGCGTCACGATCATCGATCTGTGCAATTACGCTCCGCGCCTGGCGGTTTCGCGCGGGATTCAGATGGTGGTCGAGAACGGTGAGTGCGTCGGCCGCGGCGCCACCGGGAACATGGAGCGGTTCGCGTTGATCGATCGGATCAGCGCGCGGCAGGCCGAACAGGTGGCCCGGCGGCTCGCGCCGTTCCGGGTGGCGCTGCAACGCGGGGGTGACACCGCGGTCGCCGAGGAGGCCGAGGTCATCTCGTCGTGGGCGCAGCTGATGAGCCTGGGCGATATCGGCACGTTCAATCCGGAGAACGCCTGGAAGCCGTGCTACGGCCGCGATCGGCTGCGGGTGCCGTTCGGCGTCGGCACCGACGGATTGCCGGTGTATCTGGACATCAAGGAGGCCGCCGAGGGCGGTATGGGCCCGCACGGCCTGTGCATCGGCGCGACGGGTTCCGGTAAGTCGGAATTCCTTCGGACGCTGGTGCTCTCGCTGTTGGCGACGCATTCGCCGGATCAGCTGAATCTGGTGCTGGTCGACTTCAAGGGTGGTGCGACCTTCCTGGGGCTCGAGGGGGTGCCGCACGTCGCGGCGGTCATCACCAACCTCGAGGAGGAGGCCGATCTCGTCGACCGTATGGCCGACGCCCTGCGCGGCGAGATGAACCGCCGCCAGGACATGCTGCGTAAGTTCGGCAACTTCAAGAACGTCTCCGAATACGAGGAGGCGCGGGCCGCCGGCGCGGATCTCGACCCGCTGCCCGCGCTGTTCGTGGTGCTCGACGAGTTCTCCGAACTGCTCGCCCAGCACCCCGATTTCGCCGACCTGTTCGTGATGATCGGCCGCCTGGGCCGGTCGCTGCACGTGCATCTGCTGCTGGCCTCGCAGCGGTTGGAGGAGGGCAGGCTCAAGGGGCTGGAAACGCATCTGTCCTACCGCATCGGCCTGAAGACGTTCTCCGCCAACGAATCTCGTCAGGTGCTGGGCGTGCCCGACGCCTACAACCTGCCCAACAATCCCGGCGGCGGATATCTCAAGACCGACGCCGGGGAGATCGTCCGCTTCCAAGCGGCCTACGTGTCCGGCCCCTACATCGGCGGCGGTTCGCAGCGCGAGGTCACCCAGGCGGGCATCGCCGGGGGCGAGATCGATATCAACGCACGCAGTTTCACCGCCAACCAGGTGCCGTTCCGGCCCAGCGACCGCATTCCGGTGCCGGATCAGATCGTGATCACCGAGGCCGCGGACGACGGCGAGAAGACCTCCAATCTGGAGATGCTGGTCTCGCGGATCCGGGGCCACGGCCGTCCCGCGCACGAGATCTGGCTGCCGCCGCTCGACGAGCCGTCGACGCTGGACCAGCTCATTCCGCGGTCGGTCCTCACCGGCGAGCACAATCTCGTCGCCACCCTGTCCGCGCCGATCGGCATCGTGGACCGGCCGTTCGATCAGCGGCGCGACCCGCTGGTCGTGGACCTGTCCGGTAGCCGCGGCAATGTGGCGGTCGTCGGCGGTCCGCAGTCGGGTAAGTCGACCGCGCTGCGCAGCCTGATCATGGCGATGTCGATGACCCACACCGCCGAGCAGGTGCAGTTCTACTGCCTGGACTTCGGCGGCGGCACGCTCGGCAGCCTGGAGGGGTTGCCGCACGTGGGTTCGGTGGCCGGTCGGTTGGACCGCGACAAGGTGAGTCGCACGGTGCAGGAGATCACCTCGGTGCTGCGGCAGCGCGAGATGCGGTTCCGGCAGCTGGGGATCGAGTCGATGGTCGAGTTCCGCCGGCTGCGCGCGAGCGATCCGGCGAGCAGTCCGGCCGCGGCGGGCGTGCACGAGGATCCGTTCGGCGACGTGTTCCTGGTGATCGACGGATTCCTCAGCATCCGGCAGGATTTCGACACCCTCGAGCCCGCCATCCAGGCGCTGGCCGTGCAGGGCCTGTCCTACGGTGTGCACCTGGTGCTTTCGTTGAGCCGCTGGGCCGACGCGCGGCCCGCGATGAAGGATCAGATCGGCACCCGCATCGAGTTGCGGCTCGGCGATCCGATGGATTCCGATCTGGGCCGCAAGAACGCCTCGCTGGTGCCGATCGGCCGACCCGGTCGGGGTATGACGCCCGAGACCCTGCACATGCTCACGGCGCTGCCGCGGGTCGACGGCAATTCCGATCCGAACTCGCTGAGTTCCGGTGTGGCCCAAGCGGTCGAGGCGATCGCGCGCACGACCCCGGGCCGCCGCGCGCCGGCGGTGCGCATGCTGCCCGAGCAGTTGCCGCGCGAACAGCTGCTGCACTTCCTCGGCGGCTGGCCCAACGGCCTCGATCCGCGGGTGAAGAACCTCCAGATCCCGATCGGCATCAACGAGGCCGAACTCGCGCCGGTGTTCCTCAACCTGGTCGAGCAACCGCATTTCCTCGTGTTCGGCGACAGCGAATGCGGCAAGACGAACCTGTTGCGCACCGTGATTCGCGGCATCGTCGAGCAGAACACCGCCGACAACGCGAAACTGATCATCGGCGACTACCGGCGCACCCTGCTCGGCGTGGTCGAGGGCAGGCACGTCGCCGGATACGCGCCGTCGGCCCAGATGCTCGAGACGATGATGGGCGAGCTGGTCGCGATCCTGCGCCAGCGCCTGCCCGGCCCGGACGTGACCCAGCAGCAGCTGCGCGATCGGTCCTGGTGGTCCGGCCCCGAGATCTACGTCATCGTCGACGATTACGATCTGGTCGTCACCTCGCAGGGCAACCCCTTGTCGGTTCTCACCGAATATCTGGCCCAGGCCAAGGACATCGGCTTCCACCTGATCATCGCCCGCCGCTCGGGCGGCGCCTCGCGCGCGATGTACGAACCCCTGATCTCCCGGATGAAGGACGTCGGCACCGCGGGCCTGATCATGAGCGGCAACCGCGACGAGGGCATGCTGCTCAGCACCGTCCGACCCAGCGAAATGCCGCCCGGCCGTGGAACTTTTGTGACACGCTCGGGCAACCACCTCATCCAGACGGCATGGACCGCCGCACCATGAACACGCTGGCGGTTTTCCGAGGGAGATGGCACGCTCTAGACCAAGTCGATCGGCTATCGACATGTGAGAGGGGGACGTGACACGACATCCGTACCGCATGCCCGAGGTCATGCGAGCCCTTCGTTCGCGGTCAGGGGTGACCGGAATACGACGGAGGGAACCAGAGACGCGACCCATGCGTCCAAGGATCAGAAGAACTCGACCACTTGCCCACCGCATCCCGCGGTGAGCGATTCGAAGGAGTCACCACATGCCATTCCATGCCGAAGCCGCGGAGTTGGAGCGGTTCGTCCAGGAGATGAACACGCAGCACAACGCGATCGCGACGATGATCAACAAATCTTCGGTCCATGCTCACACCCTCAACGGGGCAGCGTTCCAGGGTGGTGCCGGAAGCGCGTTCCAGGCCACTTTCGAGCGCTTCCTCACGGCGGCGAACAAGATGAACGAGACCCTCTTGCAGAACGCCGACAATCTGAAGAAGGTCGGCGAACAGTACTCGCAGATCGAGCAGCAGAGCCTGAGCCAGCTGAGCGGCGTCGGCAGCAACGTTCCGGATGCCGCCCCCGGGCCCGGCATCCTGCGCATGACGTAGTCGATACCGCAGGCCGGACAATCTGAACTTTACTTGGAGGATTCGAAATGGATTTCGGCGAAATTTCCTACGACTTCAGCGCGATCAATGACGCTGGTACGGGCCTGAAGGCCGAGGCGATGAACATCATGTCCTCCTTGGAGGACATGGAGAAGAAGTTCCGCGACTTCGTGACGTCGCACTGGACCGGTAGCGACGCCGCCGCGGCGTTCGACCAGGTGCAGAGCAACTGGCGTCAGCAGTCCGACGAACTCATGATGACCCTCGCGCAGCTCGGCACCAAGACCGTCGATTCCGGTGCGGGCATGCAGGATACGGATATCCTCGCCGCCAAGCTGCTGCTCGGCTGAGATCTCCCACGCGTTCGGCCGTACCGTAACCCGGTGCGGCCGAACGTTTCTCACTTGATGCGCGAGTGGAGTATCGGCAGCAGTTTGTCCAGCATGACCTTCTCCGAATCCGCGTTCCAGTTGCGGAACGCGTTCACCGTGGCGGGGTCGTCGATGACGATGATCGTGGCCCGGCTGTTGGAGATGGCCGACGGCAATCCGGTGAAGCCGCCGCCACCGGCGTTGGCGTCGCTGCGGAACAACAGCATGTAGCCGGTGGTCACGGTCCCGGAGAAGGAGAACTTGTCGATTTCGCGAGGCGTCGGCTCGTCTCCGGTTCGGCTGTAGGTGGAGTTGTAGTTGAACCCGAGGTGCTGCAAGAAACCGATCTGGTCGGACGGATTCAGGTAGACCTTGACCTGGTTGTTGTAGGAGTCAGCGCCGGTGAGATCGACCGCGGTGACGGTCGTGCCCTCGAAGGCCGGATTGTCCTTGCGCGCCTGGTCCATCGGGGCCAGTGTCGTCGCGGTGGCGTTGGTGGACGGGTTCGAGCCCTGACCACCCCACGCCCAGACCCCGCCGCCGACCGCCACCGCGACCACCAGGGCCGCGGCGGCGAGGGCGGCCGTCCGTCGTCTCCGCTTCGGGGGTTCGACGGTGAGCGGAACAGGCTCCGGCGCAATCGGATCCACCGGGCCGGATGGGGCCCGTGACGAAGTAGTGGGGACGGCGTAGCGCGGCCAGCTGGGTTCGGAGGTCGGCGCGATGCCGTGTAGAAGGGCCTGGGCAGACGCGTCGGTGAACTCGCGGCACGAGTTGTACCGGTCGGCGGGATTCTTGGCCAGGGCCCGCTGGAACACCTGATCGATCGCCGGTGGCAGCGCCGGATTCACCGCGGTCGCCCGCGGCGGCGGCTGATGCAGGTGACCCATCATGACCATCGCGGGTTGCGTTGCGGGATAAGGGTTCTGGCCCGTCAGCAGCTTGTAGAACGAGCACGCCAGACTGTAGACGTCGGCGCGATGGTCCAGCCGCTCGCCGGACAGCTGCTCCGGGGCGGCGTAGGCGATGGTGGCGACGAAGCTGCCGGTCTGGGTGAGTTCGGTCGCGTCCTCGGACGATTTGGCAACACCGAAATCGGTGAGCAGCACACGTTCCTCATCCTCGCCCTCGGAGAGCAGGAAGTTGGCGGGCTTCACATCCCGGTGCAGCAGCCCCTTGCGATGGGCGTAGTCCAGGCCCTTACCGACCTCGGTGACGATGCGCAGCGCGCGCAGCGGTGTCATCGAGGCGGGATTGCGGGCGAGGACCGCGGACGCGTCGGTGCCCCGCACGTACTGCATGGCGATCCACAGCTGACCGTTCTCCTCGCCCCGGTTGTAGACCGAGACGATGTTCGGATGGTCCAGTCCCGCGGCGAGATTGGCCTCTCGCTCGAAGCGGCCGCGAAACTCGTTGTCCTGGCCGAGGTGCGGACTCAGGACCTTCAGCGCGTCCATCCGCGGCAGGCTCGGGTGCTTGGCCAGATAGACCGTGCCCATCCCGCCCGCGCCGAGCACGCTCTGGATGAGATAGCCACCGATGACGGTGCCGGGGCTCATCGCCATTCTGACAATCTCCTGTCCTCACCAGCTGTTCGCGAGCATGGCGTACTGGGCCGCGGCGCGTTGATGCAGATCCAGCAGCTGGGCGCTCTGCACCTTCGCGACATAGCGGCCATAGTGCACGATGCAGCGAAAGCGGTCCTCGGCGGAGGCCGACGATTGATTCGATTGTGGATCCTCCGAGCAGAAGGCGTCCGGGACGCCGGGAGGGGCGTCGACCCGCAGTGTCACGGCGCTCCTGAGTTTGTCCGCGTAGCCCTGCGCGGCGGCGGCGTCGCGGGTGCGCGTCACGATCGAGTCGCGGCGCATCACGCCGATGAGATCGATCCCGAACTTGTCGAAATCGCTCTTCGTGCCGTTGATATCGCTGTTGCCGAAATGCAGGAACGCCCGGCCGCTGATGACCATCGTCAGGGGAATCGACGGGCTGTACACGTCCGTGGAGGTGAACGCCCGCCGCAGCATGCCCTCCGGGTCGTAGGGCATGCGCAGGACATCGCGCTTTGACAGCGGCGGCAGCGAATCCAACAGTGGCAACTGTACGTCGTAGGTGCGCTGGGCCAGTGCTACGAGGTCGGATATTTCGGTTCGTGGAGTGCGAACGAAGATCTGCACCACATACGAGCCGCGCGCGATCCACGAGCCCATGGTCCGGATGCCCGGTCGCCAATGTGACGTCGCGGTGGGATATTTCGGCAACGCCACCGGCTGGTTCAGGTCCCGGGCGACATCGAAATCGGCCGCCTCGAGTTCCTTGGCGGCGTCGGTCGCGTGGGTGTCGTCCGGGAATTGCAGGACGAGGACGTCGACGGAGATATCGCCGTCACGCGCGTGGTTGGAATCCTGATGATCCGCGGTGGAGGAGGCGAAGCCGTACAGCATGTCGTGTCGCGCCAGGATGGGGTCCACGCTGTCGCGGATGGTGGACGAATACCAGTCGCTCGATTGGACGATGCCGTCGGCGTTCCCGTTGGTCAGCTTGGGGTCGATGTCGACGCCGTTGACGACCTTGTCGGCGAGCCGCATGGCCGCGAGCTCCTTTCCGGAGTCGAGGCCCGGAAAGTACTTGTAGCGGAAGTCGTTCGGGTCCGTCGGGTATTTGCCGACATCGAGTTTCCGCACGTCGATCTCGGCCGCCCTCGGGGTGCCGGAGGTACTGCCGCATCCGGCCGCCGTGATGGCGACGAGCGATGCCAGCGCCGCGAACGAGGCCCTTCGGAGAAATCGCATATCGGCGTCCTACTTGCTGCTGGCGAGAATGGCGTACTGGGCTGAGATGCGCTGCTGCGCGTCCAGGAGCTGCTGGGACACGGCGGTGGCCGTGAAGCGGTCGTATCGGACGTAGCAGGTGAATCGGGCGTATGGCTCCGGGCCCTTGTACTGGAAGCATTTCGCGTTCGGCAGATTCTTGGGGGCGTCCGCCGAGCGCGACAACCGTTCCGGCGTCGCCGTTTTCGCGAACATCTTCCGGGCCGCGTCCGCGTCCCGGGTCCGGACGAGGATCGTGCCGTCGAAGGCGACGCGGTCCACGCCGAACTCGCGGTACAGGTTTCCGGCGGTCTCGGCGTTGTCGACGAAGTTCAGCGCGCCGTGCTGGTCGTAGACGCCAGGAACGTTCTCGAAGGAATCGCCGTCGGGTCGCCGCAATGCGCGGCCGCGCATATTGTCCCAGTCCACCGGAACGGTCATCAGCGCGTCGGGCGGATTCGGACGATAGTCGCGGAGGCGGTCGGTGGTCGTATCGATCGCCTTCTGCGCGAGGGCGGTGAGGAAGGGCAGATCGGATGCGCCGATCATCGAATTCTCCACGTGCGAGACGATGGTCACCAGGACGACGCGTCCACTGGCGGTCCACGCGGCGAGGGACTGTGACGAAGGTTGCCAGCGCGCAACGGAATTGGGGTGCTTGTCGAGCGGCGCGGGCTCCACCGGGCCGTCGCCGTAGAACTCCGTCTGCGACAGCGCCGCCGCGGCGTCGCGGGCCGAGTTCTCGTCCTTGAACAGCAGCCCGGTGTTCACCAACTGGTAGGACCAGACGCGGTTGGCGTCGGATTGGCTGAACGTCGAGAAGCCGGAGATGTAGTTCTTCGCGGCATCGGCGAATCCCTGTTCGTGCAGCCAGTGGAACATCGGGCTCAGGTGGGAATTGTCGGTGTCCAGAAAGGCGTGCGTGTTGGGTACGCCGAATTTGAGATTGGGGTCGATGTCGTACGGCAGCGGCATCGCGTTCCCCAGCCGCTCGGCCTCCATGAACCGCGCAAGTCCCTCGTTGTTCGGCACCCCCAGATCCCGAGGCTGCGTCGAGTACTTCCCCACATCCAACTGCCCCAGATCCACCACCGGATCACTCACCCCCGCCCCCGAACTGTCCGATCCGCACGCCGACAACCCGACCGTCGCCACCATCCCCGCGGACATCACCGCCCGCGCTGCCAGCCGTCGGAGGCGCCCGTTTTCCCTGTCAGGCCGCACGCCCTCCCCCTCTCGTTAGGTCTCGCGGCATACTACTTCAGCCGTTGAACGGGTTCAGGGGGCGAGTTGGGGGCCGTCAGGTTAGTCGGGGAAGTAGGACGGGTCCGGCTGGCAGGTGGTGTCGGCGGTGGGGAGGGTGCCGGTGGACAGGTAGGCGTTGACGTGGTCGTTGACGCAGTGGCTGAGGCCGACGCGGAAGGTGCCGTGGATTCTGGTGTCGGCCACGGTGATCAGGCGGGAGGCGGACAGGCGGCGGTGCAGGGCAAGACCTTCCGCGTAGGCGGTGCGGGTGTCGCGGGTGGCCTGGAGCATGAGGACGGGGACGTCGTTGTGGACGTCGGTGGGTGGTTCGAGCGGGTCGGGCCAGAAGGCGCAGGCGGTGATGTTGTTGGCGAAGGCGCCGAAGACGGGCTGGGTGGGGCGGGCGCGGTCGATGTTGGCGTAGTACCAGGCGGGGTCGTGCGGGGCGGCGCGGTCGTCGCACATGACGGCGGCCATGCCGGAGGTTTCGAGGGGGACCGCGGCGCTGATCTTGGATTTGAGGCGTTCCATGTCGAGGGGCAGGCCGGAGACGCCGTCGGCGACCATGCGGACGACCTCGGCCAGATCGGGATTCAGCCGCGGGTTCAGCAGCAGCGCGAGCAGCATCATGGGGACGGTGTGTTCGTCGACGAGGTAGCCGTCGGACGCGATGGGGTGGCTCGCCGCGCGGCGGATGACGTCCTCGACGAACGCGCGGACCCGCGGGCCGGTCGTGCCGAAGTGGTAGTCGGCGTCGTGGCGGGCGGCCCAGGCGGCCCAATCGTCCAGTCCCGCTTCGTTGGCCGGGCCCATGTCCTGGAACATGCCGAGCCAGTACCGATCCGGGTCGACATTGCTGTCGAGCACGATGCGGCCGCTGTGTTCGGGGAACAGCTGGGTGTAGACCGCGCCGAGATAGGTGCCGTAGGAGACGCCCAGGTAATTGAGTCTCGGCTCGCCGAGCGCGCCGCGGATGACATCGATGTCGCGGGCGGTGTTGCGGGTGGTGATGTAGCGGACCTTCTCCGGATCCGGCGCGAGACACGAACCGGCGAGGGCGGCGGCCAGTGTCGTGTCGCGGGCGTAGCCGAAGACGTCGAAGCCCGCCGAGAACAACATGGTCGGCAGCGGCACCGCGCAGTTCACCCGATCGGATCGCCCGATGCCGCGCGGATCCATTCCGATGAGGTCGTATCGCGACCGCACCTCCGGGGAGAGGCTCGCACCGAGGTTCAGCCACATCCGCAGCCCCGGCCCGCCCGGCCCGCCCGGATTGGACAGCAGGATGCCCTCCCGCCGGTCCGGGTCGGTCGCGGGCAGCCGGGAGATCCCGACGGTCAGCGTGCGCCCGTCCGGCCGCGAATAGTCCAGCGGCACAACGATTCCCGCACACTGCGCGCCCGCGTCATCGAGCGCCCGGTCCCCGCACGCCGTCCACTCCACCCGCTGCCGATAGAACCACGGCTCGGCCTCGGCCGTCGCCCCTGGCGCCCCCCACACGAGCGCGGCGACCGCCAAGACTCCCGCCACCACCAGACGAACCCGACCGACCACGACCACCCTCCCTCCGCAACCCTCCGACGGCCGCCCCGCCGGACCCGCCCAGACGTTACCCCGCCACCCCAGCCGCACCTCTCTATTCGAATCCGCAAGCCCCAGACCCGCAGGACGGTGCACAGCAACCCAGCCGCACCCTCTATTCAAATCCCACCCGCCCCAGACCCGCAGCGGCCCAGACGTTGTACAGCAACCCAGCCGCACCCTTTATTCGGATCCGCACCCGTTTCGGGGCCCTGCAAGGGGTGCGGATTCGAATAAGGGGTGCGGCTGGGTTAGTGGGCAGGGGGGTGGTGGTGCCAGATGAGGTCGCCGCCGCGGCGGGTGTGGGAGCGGTGGATGAGGGCTTGTACTCGGTGGGGGCCGCCGAGGGGGGTCAGGTCGGTGCGGTGTTCGGTCAGGGCTCGGAATTGGGTGGATTCGTGGTGGGGGGTGGTGGGGAGGGTTGTGCAGGACCAGGTTTCGGGGTGGGCGGGGCGGTGGAGGGTGGTGAGGGGGTCGGGGCCGGTGGGGAGGAGGGAGCGGGTGGCGAGGTGGTAGGCGAGGCGGGGGTTGGCCCAGCCGGGGGTGTCGCGGAGGCGGAAGGGGTGTAGGCGGGTGACGGGGTGACGGCGGCGGCAGCGTTCGGAGAGGGCGGGGAAGTCCTCGTAGAACAGGAGTCGGGGGGAGGGGGTCAGGGCGAGGGCGGCCAGGGCGACCAGGACGTGGTCCACGTGGTTGCCGATTGCCAAGGGGGCCAGCACGATCGAGCCGCGGGCGAGGGCCTCCTCGAGGCCGTGGCGGACGGCGGCGATCTCGGGACAGGCGAGGATGTCGCGTGGGGTGTGGAACAGGCCGAACGGGCGCAGCGGCGGGGGCTCGCGGAAGATGCGGCCGAACAGACCCAATCGGTGGGTGCGGGCCCCCAGGATGCGCAGGGCGCGGTCGTCCTCGGCGCGCCGGACGACCAGATCGGCGAAGGCGTCGCGGCGGCCGTCGTGCCGGGCGTCGTCGCGGCCGCCGGTGAAGACGGTGAGAACCTCCACCTCCCGGCCGGATTCGGCCTGCGCGGCGATGAGCGCGCCGAGGGCGAGCGCGGCGTCGCCGAAGTGCGGGGACACGACGACCACTCGTTCGGCGGCGGCGAAGGCGCCCGCCACGACTGACGAACCGGTCACAGGGCGACTCCTTCGCGCGGCGCGAGAGCCCTACCACCGTACCGATGTGTCCGGATCGGCTCGCCGGATTCGACTATCGGTATCGTCGATCGGTGAAATATGTTCCGCGTGTAGCGCTGTTCGTGGCGATTCCCGCCCTGTTGTTCGCCGTGCCGTGGTGGCTGCTCGTCTACACCACGACCAGCGGTTCGTCGTTGTGGATCGGGTCGGCGGTGTTCCTGCTCGCCTTCCTCGCGCTGCCGGGCTCGATGATCCTGGGGCACGGGCGAACTCATTCGGACACGGCGGCCGTGGTGGGCGACACGCTGCTGGGGACGATCTGGGTGTTGTTCAGCTGGTCGGTGTTCGGGGCGCTCGCCCGCGCGGTGCTGATCGTGGCGGGCGTCGAGGATCCGGTGCGCTCGCGGGTGGTCGCGGTGGCGGTGCTGGCGATCGCGGCGGCGCTGCTGGGCTGGGGCGCGGTGGAGGCGCGGCGGGTGCCGCGGATCCGGACCGTGCCGGTGCCGATCGCGGGTCTCGGTGCGGGACTGGACGGTCTGCGGCTGCTGGTGATCACCGATACCCATTACGGGCCGCTGAATCGGCGGCGCTGGTCGGAGCGCGTGGTCGAGGCGGTGAACGCGCAGCGGCCCGATATCGTCGCGCACGCGGGCGATCTCGCGGACGGTCCGCTGGAACGGCGGCGCGCGCAGGTCGATCCGCTCGGCAAGGTGGAGGCGGATCTGGGCCGGTTCTACATCACCGGCAATCACGAGTACTACGGCGACGCGCCCGGCTGGATCGAGTACATGACGGGTCTGGGCTGGCAGCCGCTGCACAACGAGCATCGCGTCGTCGAGCGCGGCGGCGATCGGCTGGTGATGGCGGGTATCGACGATCCGACCGGGGTGACCGTGCCCGGCCACGGTCCCGATCTGGCGGCCGCGTTGTCCGGCGCGGAGCCGGACCTGCCGGTGGTCCTGCTGGCCCATCAGCCCAAGCAGATCACCGACGCGGTGAAAGCCGGTGTGGCGCTTCAGATCTCGGGACACACGCACGGCGGCCAGATCTGGCCGTTCCACTATCTGGTCCGTCTCGATCAGCCCGTCGTGGCCGGATTGTCCGAGCACGGGCGCACCCGGCTCTACACCAGTCGCGGCACCGGCTTCTGGGGACCGCCCTTCCGCGTCTTCGCCCCGAGCGAGATCACGGTGCTGACCCTGCGCGCGGCCTGATCAGCCGAGAATTCGCAGATCGCGCAGCAGGCGATCGCAGGTGGGCGCGAACGCCGCCCACGCCTCGGGCACGGTGCGGCAGCCGACGCTGACCTGGAGGGCCGAGCCGACGATCACCCGCCAGTGGACGGTCGTTCCGTCGCTGGGGAATTCGTCGTAGGCGAGGGCCGGAACCCCGGGAACGCTCGCGTCCTCGCGCAGCGGCCCGAAGGTTCCCGGCGGGCGGCGCTGGATCTGGGTTTCCAGCACCGCGCGCACATCGGCCAGGGTCGAGGCCGGATCCAACGCCTGCTGCACGAGCACGACGCGCTGGGTGGACCCGTCGGCCGTCAGTTCGGTACGGGACTCGGATTCGGCGGTGACATGCCAGCCGGGCGGCACCGCGACCCGCACCCGCCCGGTCGTGTGCAGGACGGGCTGCGCGGTCGGGGGAGGAACCGTCGGCGCGGTCGACGGTGAGGGCGTCGGCGCGGCGGATTCGCGAGTGTGCTTGCCGCCCAAGGCCACTGCCGTCACCGCCGCCGCCACGACCACCGCGCCCACCAGAACACCGACGATCAACAGCGAGCGACGCTCCCGCGGCGACCGCGCGGCCCGTGCCCGATCGCGCAGCGAGTCGCGTTGCGGCCGCGTACCCGACTCTCGTTCGCGCGAGACCACCTGTCGCGGCGGCCGAGCGGCCCACGAATCCTGTTGCGGCAGCCCGGTGTCGGAGGACAGTCCGGTACCCTGCGGCCCGTCGCGCAGCGAATCGCCTTGCCGCGGCGTCGCACTCGGCCCGTGGTCGTCAGGCCCCACTCGTTCGGGGGGTGCGTCGTGTCCCGCACGCGCCGCGCGTGTCGAATCGCGTCTTCGTGTCCGTGCGGCAGCGGCCCGCTCGCGCAGCGAACCGGGTCGGTCGACGGGCGGGGGCAAACCGTCGCGGGCGCGATCGAAGCCCGTGCCCGCGAGCAGATCACCGCCGGTGATCGCGCGGACGTCGACGGCGAATCCGCACTGCCGGGCGACCGCCTCGCGCAAAGCGGTCAGGGTTTCGATGTCCGGAATACCCAGTGCCGCAACGTAATTCGGCGCGCGACCGGCGAGCAGTCGGGCCACCGCCGCCGCCATCGCATCCGGTCCGTGGTCCTCGCCGAGGTCCGCCGCGCCCACGGTGGGCTCGAATTCGCGGGACTCCAGCCAGATCTGTTGTCCGGACCGGCCGACCAGGCTGACCGTCGTGGTCAGCGGGGCCGGTTCGAGCACCGCGATGCGCTGCTGCTGGCCGGTGCTTCCGCTCGCCGCGGCCACGCGCACGGCCAGCGGTTCGAGGGTCACGGTTGCGGCGAGTCGGAGTGCGGCGGTCTCGAGGGCGTGCCGCCGCCGCATACCCCATTCGGAGGGGATGGCGAGGGTCAGGCGTTCGCAGGGGCCGGGCAGGCGCAGGTCGGTGAGGACCGCGCCGAGCACCATGGCCAGGGCGTCGGTGGTCGTCGGCGGAATCGGGGCGAACGCGATCCGGTCCGCGGTGGCCAGGCCGACCACGGACACGGCCGGGTCGGCGGGACGCAGCGGCGGGCCCACCACGAAACCGGCGCGGTCGCTGGTCGGGACGATCGAGGGCACGCCGTCCCAATGCGTCGCCTCGCCGCGCGCCCACAAGCGGGTCTCGGTCAGGACGACGTCGACCGTGCTCACAGACTGTTGGCCAGCAGGGCGTACGAGGCGGCGGTCCGCTGATCGGCGTCGGCGCGATCGTTGCTGGTGATCACCGCGACGTAACGCTTGTAGGGCACGTAGCAGCGGAACTTCGGCTCGTGTTGCAGATCGCCGGTGCTGTTGAGCTGCACGCACTTCGCGCCGGGGACGTCCTTGGGGGCGTCGGTCGGATCGTATTCCGAGCCCGCGACCGAGATGAGCCCGGTGATCAGCCGCTGGCCCGCGGCCGTGTCGCGCACGCGCAGCACCGAGTTGTTGTCGCCGACCGACAGCGCGTCCATGCCGGTGTCGTCGACCAGCCGCTGCCGGGCGGTCTCGTCGGCCGCGATCTGCACGAAGGCCGCCGAACCGTAGACGGCGAACTTGTCCGGATCGGGTGTGCGCGCGGACCGGTCCCGCACGAGGGTGCGCGCGAGCATGCCCTCCGGATCCACCGGCAGCGCGTCGAGGCGGTCCTTGGGCGTCGGGGTGAACTGATCGAGCGCGGGCACCTGGGCGTCCAGCGTCTTCTGCACCCACGCCAGCAGATCCTGTTCCTCGGAGCGCGGGCGCTCGATGAACAGCGAGATCACGAATTCCTTGTAGGCCATGAAGGTTCCGACGTTCGCCACGCCCGGCCGGTAGTGGACGAACGCGTCGCGGTACTTCGGCAGCGGCAGTTTGCGATTGAGGTCAGGCGCGACGGCGAAGTCGACATCCTCGAGTTCGCGGGCGGCCGCGCGGGCGGCGTCGGCATCGGGGAATCGCATGACCAGATTGGTGACCGTGGTAGCGCCCGGCGTGGGCCCGTTGCCGGACGTGGGCCGGTCCGCGCCCGCGGCGATGTAGCCGACGATCATGTTGCGGCGGTCGAGCACGGGTTTGGACACCCCGGCCAGGAAGTGGTCGGTGGCGTCGGCGCTGTCGGGCACCACGCGGCCCTGTTCGCCGACCGACAGCGAGGGATCGATGCGCACGGTCGGCACCACCGCCTGCGACATCCGCATCCCCTCGAGCAATGCGCCCTTCCCGCTGGCGGTCTGGTCGTACCGATGTCGATCGACCGGATAGGAGCCGACGTCCAGATGCCGGACGTCGATCTCGCCCGCCGCCGGGGTGCCCTTCATGCCGCATCCGGCGAGCAACCCGGCCGCGGCCAGACAGACGACGAACAATGATGTGCGCTTGCAGCGGTCCATGGACCAGTCCCCGTCCCTCGCGGTGCCTCGCTCACAAATTACCGGAGCGCGGGCGCTCGAGCACCGGCGATCGCCGATTGCCTTAACCTTATCGGTGTGGCGACGACCCCGCAGCTGTGTCCCGGGAGCCGATTCCGTTGATGGATCGGCAGGTCGAGATCGTCGCGGGCACGCATGTCGCGGTCCGGGTGGCCGGGGCGCTGGTGCTGGTGGCCCATCGCGAACCCGGTGCGGCGCACGCGGATTCGACGGCCGTGCTGGCCGCCGAGGAGCTGGCCCGGCTCGTCGCCGAGGTGTCCGAGCAGACCGAGGGCGGTCCGGGACGGCTGGTGGCGCGTGAGGTGACCCGCTGGCTGATGCGCGAGGCCGAGCAGCTGTCGCCGCGGCGGCCGATCGAGCTGGGCATCCTGTCCCGGGCGGACTCCGGTGGGATCGCGATCTTCCTGCACGGCGGCGTGAGTGCCCTGCTGTCGGGCGCGCGCGGGACCGAGTACTTCCGCGGCGTGGACGCGGCCTTCGCGGTGGATCGGGTCGCCGAGCAACCCGACCGCGCGGCCGCGTTGTTCGTGGATGAGGAGGGGCGCGTACCGGAACTGCCCGATCGCGGCATCGGCTCACTGGTCGAGGGCGTGGCCACCGCGTCGGGCGCGGTCGTGTGGTTCGAGGCCGAGCGGCCGCGCGCGCGGCACCGTCCGGCCGACAGCGGCGGCGCGCATCGCCGTCCCGAACCGCCCGAGCAGTCGTTCACCGAACTGCCCACCGAGGCGATGCCCGACGCGCATCGCTCCCAGCCGCAACCGCGGCCCGAACCCGAACCGCGCCAGCCGGTTCCGCAGACCCAGCCCGATCCCGGCGGCGCGCACGCCGGGACCAATCCCGCGCCCCGGCCCGATCCCGAACTCGAACGCCGCCTGGAGGCGACCGCCAAGGCCACCTCGCTGACGGTCAAGGTGCTCGGATTCAAATGCGCCCGAGCCCATCCCAGCGATCCGCGGTCGGCGTTCTGCACGGTGTGCGGGATGCCGGTGGATCAGACCCAGCAGCCCGCCGAGGTCGTCCGGCCGCCGCTGGGCGTGCTGGTCCTCGACGACGGCATGACCTACATGCTGGCCGCCGACGCCGTGATCGGTCGCGAGCCCGAGACCTCCGAGGCCGCCCAGCGGGGCCTGATGCCGCTCAAGATCGATGACGTGTCCGGCGGCATGTCCCGCGTGCACGCCGAGGTCCACCTGGTGAACTGGGATGTGCTGGTCGTCGACCGCGGCTCCACCAACGGCACCCGCGCCCGCCTGCCCGGCTACCACGACTGGATTCGCTTGCAGCCCAACCAACCTCTGGCCCTGACCCACGGGGCGGAGATCATGCTCGGCAACCGGGTCTTGCGCTTCGAGCCCGCCGCGCCGCCGCCGTTCGGGTGACGGGTACGGCGGGAGCGTGCCCACCACTCAGGTGTAGCGGGCCTCGCAGGTCTGCTGGGTGCCGAGGACGCCCGCGCGGAACGCGTCGACGCGGGAGAAGCCGCTGGGCACGGTCTTGCCCTCGACATCGCTGGCGGCCAGGCCGTCGGTGAGCAGGCCGGAGACGGCCTTGTCGAGATCGCCCGCGGTCAGGCGCAGGTCGCCGGGTTTGAAGGTGTGGTTGGTGTCGGAGAGTTTGGCCGTGATCACCCCGGACAGGCAGGCCGCGCGCAGTCCCGTCTTCGCGCCCGTGAGCCGTTGGCCCGCATTGCCTTGGACCGCAAGGGTATAGCGCGAGACGAACACGACGAAGGCGTCGTAGTCGCCGGTCACCCGCGTCGGGAAGCCCTCCTGGTCGGAGGTGCTCGCGGTGCCGCGTTCGGCGAGCGCGGGGATGTCCGTGCCGATGGTGTTGGTGGCCGGGCAGTAGGTGACCGGAACCGTGTCGGCGCCGTCGGCGCAGTGCAGTTTCGCGCCGTGATAGTCGTAGGTCGGCGCGTGCGGGACCGGCATGATGGCCGCCATCTGCCGACTCAGCGTGACCAGATTGTCCTTGCTGATCTCGGCCTGATCCTGGGTGCCGGTGTCCGCGGCCAGGGCCTCGGGCAGATTCTTGCGGCGGCGGTTGATGTCCTTCATATCGATGGCCTTGCACGCCTTGGGTCCGTCGGTGAACCCGATCTGCACGGCGGTGACGCGTTCGAAGGCCGAACCGTGCACGGCCTCCGGATCGCCCGGGTTGGCGTCGCGGATCGCGACCGTGGCGGCCAGCACGCTGTTCAGGCCGTCGGCGGTGTTGATGGTGAAGTGCCGCGATTTGCCCTCGGCCACATGGCGAATGAACGCGCCCGCGAAACAGTCGGCCTGCTGCTCCTTGACGATCACCGGATCCTTCGCCGACACGATGCGCGACATGGTCTGGATGGCGTGGCCGTACTCGTGGGCCAGCACCATCACCACGGCCATCTTGCCGAAGCTGTCCTGCATCATCGGCAGCAGCACGCCGCGATCCCAGCCGATCGAGCTGTCCAGGCGGCAGTACGCGGCGTTCACCAGGTGATAGGTGGTCTCCTTGCAGAACTGGGTCTCCTGGCTGCGCGGCGCCTTGGCCGTCCAGGAGAAGAACTTGGTGACCGGGGTGAACTCACCGTCGAACTCGTTGTGATATTCGCCCTGCCAATAGGTTTGGATGTCGTCGATGGCGTTGAGGGCCAGCTTGTCGAACTCGCCGTTGTCCGCGCCCGTGGCGGTGAGCGCGGAATCGGGGACGCCCGGGCGCGGGCCGCTCGGCTCGTTCGTGGTGGGCAGGCCGCCCACCTGGAACGGGTCGTCGTAGATCGAGACCGCGCGACCGTCCGTCGTGCGGGTGCAGCCGGAGAGCAGGGCGGCCGCCAGCACGAGTATCGCGAGCACACCCATGGTCTGGCTCCTCGCCAACATCCACCCCTCCCCGGGCCGGTCACATGTGGGTTTCGGACTTCCGACAGGATAATTGCGGGCACCGACGACCCACACCTGTGTCAGGAGTATCGAATATAGTCCGCCACATGGCATCACCGGCGGCGCAGAAGATCACCGTGCGCCATGAGGGAATCGACCGCGTCTTCGACTCCACGCAACGCGTCACCATGGGCCGCGCGCCGGAGGTGACGCTGTTCGTGGACAGCCCGTTGGTCTCGCGCGTGCACGCGACGCTCGCCTGGCAGGGTACTGGGTGGGTGCTCACCGACAACGGAAGCACCAACGGCGTGTTCGTGGAGGCGCGACGGCTGACCGGACCGGTCCCCATCGACCGCCCCACCCTGGTCCGGCTGGGCGACGCCATCTCCGGACCGCTGCTGCATCTGCTGCCCGCCGCGGTGGGCCGCCCGGATTCCGGTGCGCCGCAACGGCCCGCGCCGCCGCAGCGCACCCCGGTCCCGCCGCAGGCGCGCCCGCACACCCCGCCCGAACAGCGTCCGCAGCCCGTGCCGCCGAATCGTGTTCCGCCGCAACGGCCCACCGCGCAGCCGATCCCGAATTTCAACATGACCGCCAAGGCCGACAGCTCCGCGCTGCCGCCGCTGCGGGCGCGCGCCTCGACGGCCCCGATCGCGCGGGCCGACAAGATCCCGGCGGGCGGGCTCACCATCGGCCGCACCAGCGACAACCAGATCGTCGTCAACGATCCGCTGGCCTCGCGCAAGCACGCGCGGCTGGTGAAGGCGGCCGAGGGCCTGGTGATCGAGGACGTCGGCTCGGCCAACGGCACCTTCGTCAACGGCCGCCGCGAGCAGCGGACCGCGCTGCGCGAGCGCGACATCGTCACCATCGGCAATGTCGACTTCGTCGTCACCGACGGCAAACTCGTGCACCGCAAGAAGCCGGTCGCCGAACAGGGTCTGAACGTGCACGGCGTCGGCTTCGCGGTCGAGGGCAACAAACAGCTGCTGGTCGATGTGAACCTCGCCGCCGGGCGTGGCACCCTCACCGCGCTCATCGGCCCCTCCGGCGCGGGTAAGTCGACGCTGTCGAAACTCATTGCGGGAACGACCCATCCGTCGGCGGGCGTGGTCACCTTCGAGGGCCGCAACCTGCACGCCGAATACGAGGCCATGCGCAGCCGCATCGGCATGGTCCCGCAGGACGACGTGCTGCACCGCCAGCTCACCGTGCGCCAGGCGCTGGGCTTCGCCGCCGAACTGCGGCTGCCGCCCGACTCCACCAAGGCCGATCGCCAGCGGGTCATCGACGGTGTGCTGAAGGAACTCTCGCTCACCGAGCACGCCGACACCCGCGTCGATCGGCTCTCCGGCGGTCAGCGCAAGCGCGCGTCGGTGGCGCTGGAACTGCTCACCGGTCCGGCGCTGCTGCTGCTCGACGAGCCGACCTCGGGTCTGGATCCGGCGCTGGACCGGCAGGTGATGACCATGCTGCGCGAATTGGCCGACGCCGGGCGCACGGTCATCGTGGTCACGCACTCGGTGGCGTGCCTGGACATGTGCGATCAGGTGCTGCTGCTCGCGCCGGGCGGGAAGACCGCGTTCTGCGGGCATCCGGGCGCGGTGGGGCACTTCCTCGGCACCAGCGATTGGGCCGAGATCTTCGCACGGGTCGCGGCCGATCCGGATCGGGCCTTCGCCAACTACCGGTCCCGGCAGGCCGCCGCGGTGCCGCCGCCGCCACCGGCCGCGCCGCGCGGGGTGGCCGGGCAACCACCGAAATCCAGTGCGTGGAAACAGTTCTCGACATTGTCGCGGCGGCAGGTGCGGTTGATCCTCGCCGATCGGGGGTATCTGGCGTTCCTGGTGGTGCTGCCGTTCGTGCTGGGCGTGCTGTCGCTGGTGGTGCCGGGCAAGAACGGGTTCGCGCCGGGGCCGTTGGTGCCGTTGCCGGACGGATCGATGGTGCCCAGCGGCGGTGGGGAGACCCAGCAGTTGCTGGTGGTGCTCATCCTCGGGGCGTGCTTCATGGGCTCGACGTTGACCGTGCGCGATCTGGTGGGTGAGCGGCCCATCTTCCACCGCGAGCGGGCGGTGGGGTTGCTGCCGTCGGCGTATCTCATGGCCAAGATCATGGTGTTCGGGGTGGCGGCGCTGGTGCAGTCGGCGGTGCTCGTGGGCATCGTGCTGGCGGGCAAGAATCCGCCGGGCAAGGGTGCGATCGTGCCTTCGGGCAGTGTCGAGCTCTACATCGATCTGGCGTTCACGGCCGTGACGTGTGTGGTGATCGGCCTGTTGCTGTCGACGATCGCGAAGTCCAACGAGCAGGTGATGCCGTTGCTGGTGGTGGTGATCATGTGCCAGCTGGTGATGGCGGGCGGCATGATCCCGGTGACCGACCGGATCGTGCTCGAGCAGTTGTCGTATCTGTTCCCCTCGCGCTGGGGCTTCGCCTCGGGCGCGTCGACGGTGGACCTGCGCGGCCTGTTCGCGGGCGCGCAGCCGGACGCGCTGTGGCAGCACAAGCCCGCCTTCTGGCTGCTCGACATCGCGATGTTGCTGGTGCTGACCACGATCCTGTCGTTGCTCACCTGGTCGCGGCTGCGGTTGCGGAAGTCCGCGACGTGACCGGCCGCCCGGCTGCCCCGTCGCGCACGTCTCGCGAACGGCAGGCACACTAGTGCGTGTGACGGCTCGAGTTGGGGCAGTGCATCTCGGCTGGGATGTGGTGTCCGTGGCAGCAGGGGGCGGTGGCATACCGATTCGCCCGGTCCAGTTGGAGGGCACGTATACGCCACCCGCGTACCTGCTGGCGGACGCGTCCGGCCGGTTGCACACCGCCGGTGTGGATCTGCAGCGCTCGGATCTGGGCATCGCCGTCTCCGATGTGCGGGACGTGCTGGGCCATCAGCAGATTCGCATCGCGGGCGCGACCTGGCCGGTGGAACTGGTGTTCCGGGCGCGGCTGTACAACCCGCTGGCCGCGGTGGGCAAGTATCTGCGCGGTAAGCCCGCGGTGGTGGCGCTGCCGTATCCCGACGACTGGCCCGACGAGAAGGTCGACGAGTACTGCCGGTTGGTCGAGCTGCTGGACGTGATCACCGAGCCGTTGCCGGAGTCGGTGGCGCTGTCGGGGTACGTGCGCGCGCTGGGCCTGGTACATCCGCCCGAGCCCGGCCGCCGCCCGATCGGCGCGACCGGCGTCTACTCCGACGGACGGATCTGCCTGGTGGTCGCGGTGCACGGCGACGACGAGCAGCCCACCGAATCGGTCGGCGTGCCCATCGCGCCCGAGGCCATGCGCGAGGCGCACGCGGCCGACAACCTGGTCATCGAGGTCATGGCCGCGGCCCGGTCGATCGGCGCGGACACGTCCACGGTCCTGCTCACCGGGAACGTGTGCTTCAACGACGCGCTGCGCCTGGCCTTTCAGAACCATCTGGGCCATCGCCTGCGCGTCGCCGACCATCCCATGCACGCCCTCGCCCTCGGCTCGGCCCATCTGCTGGTCACCGACAGCGAATCCCCGGACAACCCGTATCCGCCCGCGCCGCCGAATCCGATTCCGCCACACGGAACGACGGGTCCGGGCGGTGCCGGTGCCCCCGCGCCGGGGCAGGGTTACGGCGGTGCCACCGCGCCGCCGAGCGCACCCGGCCCCGGGGTCGTCGGTCCCACCGCGCCGCCGAGCGCACCCGGGCCCGGGGTCGTCGGTCCCCCGGGGCAGGGCTTCACGGGTCCGGCCGGGAGCCCCGGTGGCGGAGCGACGGGGATTCCCGGATTCGGGTACGGGGGTGCCGGGCCGACCGGAGGGTTTCCGGGTGCGGCGGGCGTGACCGACAGCGGGCGGCATGCCGTGGTCGGGCCCGAGGTCGCGAATCCCGGTGTGCCGGGCCAGGTTTCGGGGCGGCACAGTGTGCGCGCGCCGCAGGGGCCGGTGCTCGATCAGGGGCCCCGGCACGTCGGGACTCCGGAAAGCGCTGGGCGGCAAGCGGATTCGCCCCCGGCCGAGGGTCGGCACGCGGCACGGGAGTCGGCGGAGGAGCCCACGACCCGGGTCGATCGGGAGCAGCTGGGCGGACTGGGCGCGTACGCGAGCCGGTTCACCCGGCCGCCGAACCCGGTCGCGGACGCTCCCGCGGAGGACGACGACGAACATCGCAAGGGCAAGCTCTGGGGCAAGGTGCGGGACAACCTGTTCGGCACCCCGGCCATCGTCGGGGTCGTCGCGCTCGCCGCGGTCGCCCTGCACGCGGGCGGTGAACTCGACCACCTCGCCGATCCGGTGGACGCGACGGCCGCCGTCGACACCCGCACCGGCGCGGCGGTCGAGGCGGCCCCGACCGCTGCCGGGGCCGCCGCCTTCGACGCGCGGTCCGTGACCTTCGACATCCGCTCCGATTTCGGCGCTTGGCCCTCGGTGCAGCGGGCCTCGCGGGTCCCGCCCCGCACCCCCGACTGCGCGCTGACCCCGTACGCCCGACCGAACACCGGCCCGCACGCCATCGGCGACAAGGACTGCGCCCACCTGGGCGTGGACAACCTGCGCTACCTCGTGCCGACCGTCCCGGGCGTCACCAATCAGGGCCCGCCCACGCGCATCTGAATTCCCGTGCACGCGGCCGTCCCCGCGCGTCCCACAGGCGTCCAGGCGAGCCCGACCAGGGCCGTCCCCGGGCGTCCCACAGGCGTCCAGGCGAGCCCGACCAGGGCCGTCCCCGGGCGTCCCACAGGCCGTCCACGCGAGCCCGACCAGGCTGATTTCAGGGGACACCGGCCTCGCTGGTATCGTGATCCGCTGGCGTGCGGTACGGCGCGGTTCCATCGTGCCGTCGTACGAGTCCCGGGTCTCCACCGGCCGCCGGGGTCGCTCGACCGCTCACGCCCGGCCGGCAGCCGAACCGACAGACAAGGGATGCACTGTGCCTACGTACAGCCCGAAGGCCGGTGACGTGACCCGCAAGTGGTACGTCATCGACGCCACCGACGTAGTGCTCGGACGCCTTGCCGTGCAGGCAGCCAACCTGCTGCGTGGCAAGACCAAGCCGACCTACGCCCCCAATGTGGATGGTGGCGACTTCGTCATCATCATCAACGCCGACAAGATCGCGATCGCCGGTAACAAGGCCGATCGCAAGTTCATCCACACGCACTCCGGCTTCCCGGGCGGCTTGAAGTCGCGGTCGGTCCGGCAGCTCATGGAGACTCGCCCCGAGCGCGTGGTCGAGAAGGCCATCAAGGGCATGATCCCGAAGAACAAGCTGGGCAACCAGATCGCGGGCAAGCTGAAGGTCTACGCGGGCCCGACGCATCCGCACGCCGCTCAGCAGCCCGTTCCGTTCGAGATCAAGCAGGTGGCCCAGTGACCGCTCCCGAGGAATTCAACGAAGAGATCGTCGCCGAGCCGACCGCCGAGGTCGTCGAGGAGGAGTACGGCTACGAGGCCGACGCCGAGCCCGGCTTCGCCCCCGCCCCGGTGCTCATCGACCGCCCGGTGCAGACCGTCGGCCGCCGCAAGGAGGCCGTGGTCCGGGTCCGCCTGGTCCCCGGTTCCGGTCAGTTCACCCTGAACGGCCGCACCCTGGAGAACTACTTCCCGAACAAGGTGCACCAGCAGCTGGTCAAGTCCCCGCTGGTCACCGTCGAGCGCACCGAGACCTTCGACGTGCACGCCCGCCTGGTCGGCGGCGGCCCGTCCGGTCAGGCCGGCGCGCTGCGCCTCGCCATCGCCCGCGCGCTGATCGAGGTCACCCCCGAGGATCGTCCCGCCCTGAAGCGGGCCGGATTCCTCACCCGTGACCCGCGTGCGACCGAGCGCAAGAAGTACGGCCTCAAGAAGGCCCGCAAGGCCCCGCAGTACTCGAAGCGCTGATCTTGCGACGGGCGCAAGGCCCTTTCCGGCACCCAGCCGGTGCCGGAAGGGTACGGTCGTCCCGTTACCTGTACGAGAGCAGGCGCCCGCGCCGAATGTTTCGGAATCGTCGGGCGCCTGCTCTCGTGCTGTATCGACACCGAAACCAACGCGAGGGCGAGGGAATGCGACGTTTGTTCGGCACCGACGGGGTCCGCGGGCTTGCCAACGAATCGCTGGGTCCTGAACTGGCACTTCATGTTTCGGCCGCGGCGGCGCAGGTGCTCAGCCGGGGCGAGCGGCGGGCGGTGGCCGTGGTGGGCCGCGACCCGCGCGCCAGCGGCGAGATGCTCGAGGCCGCCGTCACGGCGGGCCTGACCTCGGCCGGGGTGAACGTGCTCTCGGTGGGCGTGCTCCCGACGCCCGCGGTGGCCTATCTGACCGCCGAATACGACGCGTGCCTGGGCGTGATGATCTCCGCCTCGCACAATCCCATGCCCGACAACGGCATCAAGATCTTCGCCGCGGGCGGCCACAAACTCGACGACGCGATCGAGGACCGCATCGAGGAACTGGTGCGCGAGCGCGACTTCCGCCGCCCCACGGGCGCGGGCATCGGCCGGGTGCTCGGCGGGTCCGGCGTGGACGGCCGGGTCGACGCGCACTACAGCCTCGCCGGGACGCACGAACGCTACGTCGAACATCTCGTGGAGGCCGCCGGTCGCGAGCTGAACGGTCTGACCGTCGTCGTCGACTGCGCCAACGGCGCGGCCTCGGACGTGGGCCCGGCCGCCTACCGCGAGGCGGGCGCCCGGGTGATCGCGATCAACGCCGAGCCGAACGGCGTGAACATCAACGACAATTGCGGCTCCACGCATCTCGAGCAGGTCTCGCGCGCGGTCCGCGAATACGGCGCGGATCTGGGTCTGGCCCACGACGGCGACGCCGACCGCTGCCTGGCCGTGGACGCCTCCGGCGCGGTGGTGGACGGCGACGCGATCATGGCGATCCTGGCGCTGGGCATGTTCGAGGCGGGCGAGCTGGCGCACGACACGCTGGTGGCCACCGTGATGAGCAACCTGGGCCTGCATCTGGCGCTGCGCGAGGCCGGAATCACCGTGCGCACCACGGCCGTCGGCGACCGTTACGTGCTCGAGGAGTTGCGCCGCGGCGGATTCACCCTGGGCGGTGAGCAGTCCGGCCACGTGGTCTTCCCGCGCTACGGCACCACCGGCGACGGCATCCTCACCGGCCTCGAACTCATGGCCCGCATGGCCGAAACCGGCCGCAGCCTGGCCGAATTGGCGTCCGTGCTGCGGACCGTGCCGCAGGTGCTGGTGAACGTCCCCGTCACCGACAAGACCGCGGTCGCGTCCGCCCCCGAGATCCGCGACGCGGTGGCCGAGGCCGAACGCGTCCTCGGCGAGACCGGCCGAGTCCTGCTCCGGCCCAGCGGGACCGAACAACTCGTCCGGGTGATGGTCGAGGCCACCGACCAGGATCGCGCCCGTTCGCTGGCCGACGACCTGGCCAAACGGGTGGCGTCCCTGTAACCGGACGAAAGTCCGGAATGGAATTTTCGCCGGTGGTGGGTGACACTGGAGGAGATCGGGAGCACCGCCTCCTACCACGAAGTATGGTGGACGCTAATCACTCTGCGACAGCGCAAGCTTGGGTTCCGTGAGGGGGAACAGTGAATACGCTGAAGCTCGATCCGGCGGCAATGGCTACCTACACCGCCATCGCGGATACCGTCTCGCGCCAACTCGCCTCGGCCTCGGCGACCGCGGCCGGGGCGGTGAATCCGGGCCGGTTGTCGGCCGACCTCGGTTTGGTGGGCGCGGATTTCGCGGCCCGTTTCACCGCCGCGGTCTCCGAGCACGCGCAGGCGTTGTCGACCGCGAGCCAGCTCGTCGCCGCCTACGGTCAGGTGTTGCGCGAGAGCAGCACGGCCGCCCAGGGCACCGACGACGCCTCCGCGGGCGCGATCGCGAACACCGGTGAGGTGATCGCATGAGGTCCGTGCTGCGGCGGCGGCCGACCGAGACGGTCGTCCAATCACCCACCACCACAACCGATCCCACCGTCGATCCGCCGATCGTGGCGACCCTGGTCCGTCCGCTGTTGCAGCTGCGCGCCTCGCTGGGCACCGGCCGCGCCGCGCCCGACGAGACCATCGCCGCCGCCCTGTCCAACTCCTCGGCGCAGGCCGCCGACACCGAGGCCCCGCATCGCGAGGGCGTGCACGCGGTCGAGTCCACCTGGGTCGGCGCGGGCGCGGACGCCGCGGTGCCCGCCCTGCGCACCACCCAGACCCAGATCGGCGACATCTCCGATCGCGGTCCGGCGTATCTGGCCGTGCTGTCCGACGCGCACGCCACCAGCGCCCGCGCGGCCCAGCAGGTCGATCGGATCATCGCCGATTTCCGGCGCGACGCCCGCACGATCCTCGGCAATGCCACCGCCGCGCCGGACACCGACGCCGTCATCACCCGCGCGACTCAGGCACTGCGCGACGCCATTTCGGCCGTCCAGTCCGCTCGCACCGAGATGGACGGGCACAGCCAGCGCCTGTCGGACATGGGTCCGCTGACCGTGACCCAGCCCGCGGGGCTGTCGGATTCGTCGTCCCCGTCGCCGACCTACACGACGCCCAGCACCTACAGCGACGGCGGCACCGGCTACGAGTACGACACGCCCCAGTACGGCGCCGCGCCGAACCGCGTGCCGCTGGATCCGGCCCAGGCCGCGCAACTTCAGTTGCAGCAGCAGCTGATTCAGGCCGGGGTGCAGGTGGGCACGGCCGCGATCAACGCGGGCGTGGACATCGGCACCCACCTGATCGACAAGATCGCCGAGGTCGGCACGCACGCGATGGACACCGTCGCGGCGTCGGTCGACAAGGTGGTCGACAAGGCCGTGCCCGAACTCATCCATCCGGGCTCGACGACCAACGGCGACAGCTCGACCGGGGCCGCGTCGTCCTCCTCCGACGGCGGATCGAAGGTGTTCGACTTCGGCGGCACGGGCGGCGGCGCCTCCTCGGGGCAGTCGACCCCGAGCACCGCCAATCCCGGTGCGGTGCTTCCGGTCTCGCCGACTCCGCCGCAGAGTCAGCCCGCCGGGCCCAAACCGGTGCCCGCCCCCGACCCCGAACCGGCCGCGCCCCCGCCCGCCGCGGCGAGCGAACCCGCGCCCGCGCCCATGCCGAATCCCGATCCGCCCGTGGCCGCCCCGGCCCCGGTGTCGCCCGATTCGGGTCAGCCCGGCCAGTCCGGTCAGCCCGGTGTCACCGGCGGCCTGGCGATGCCGCCGAGCACCGGCAACGACTCCGAACACAAGCCGCGCGGCGACGGCCAGCTCGGCGTGACGGTGCCCGCGAATGTCGCGGAGGAGATGGTTCCGGCCGCCGTCATCGGCGACTTCGGCGATGACACGATCTGATCCGGGCGACCACGAATCCGGGCAGGGCAATCCGTTCGACCTGGGACTGCCGATGCTGCGCACTCCCGCGCGGCGCGGCGGCAAACGCAAGCGTCCGGGCCGCCGGGCGCCCCGCCGCCGCGAGGAGCCGAACGGGCCTGCGCCCGAACCACTTCCGATCGCCGACGAGTCGGCCTACGAATCGGGCGACTGGGAGCAGTGGCTGGATTCGGGACCCGACGACCGGCGTGCCGCGCTCGCGCCGGAGGACGACGAGGACCACGATCCGCGTGAGCGACCGCGCTCCCACGATTACGATCCGCCGGACGATCTGGTCGACAAGTCCGCGCTGGTCCCCACCCTCATCGACCGCTCGGGCGGCAACCCGGGCCCGCGCCTGCGCCACCCGCGCCGACCCCGGCGGGACAATCGGCGCGGCGACAAACTGATCGCGGCCATGGTCATGATCGGGCTCGGCGTGGTCGTGATCGCGGTGTTGCTCACCGTCATTCACACCGGTAAGCGCGCCAAGCCCGCGGCCACCGTCACCCGGCCGGTCCCCGCGCACACGTCGACTCCGGCCGCCTCGTCCGCCGCGCCCACCTCGGCCGCCCCGGCGGGTTCGGTGGCGGCCGACGGCTGCGAACAGCGCCGCACCGCCGATATCGTCTCCGGCACCGATCCGGGCGGCACCGGCAGCGGTCCCGACACCATCCTCGCCTTCGAACGCGCCTACTACGTACAGCGGTCCGGTTTCGCGGCGCGCGCGGTCGTCGCCGACGACGCGAAAGTGCGGACCGCCGAGGAGATTCAGCGCGGCATCAACCAGATTCCGGTCGGCACCCGCTACTGCGTGCAGATCACCCGGGCGGGCGACGAGGGCCAGTGGGAGGTCCGCCTGACCCAGCAGAAGCCCGACGAACAACCGCAGACCTTCACCCAGATCATCACCACCAGGACCATCGCCAACCGCACCTTGATCGCGGATATCGCGGCGGGCTGAGAGTCAGGACTCGCAGACCTTCACCGCCAGGGCCATCGCGGCCGCACCCTGATCGCGGATATCGCGGCCGGATGCGGTCAGGACTCGCGGACCCTCACCATCATCGCCAACCGCACCCCGATCGCGGCGGGCTGAGGTCAGGGCTCCTCGGACAACCGTCCGTGCTCGACGTTCCAGCGGCGGGTGGCGCGCACGGTGTCCAGCATCCGGCGGTCGTGGGTGACCAGTAACAGTGTGCCGGGGAAGGATTCGACGGCCTGCTCGAGCTGTTCGATGGCGGGCAGGTCGAGATGGTTGGTGGGTTCGTCGAGCACCAGCAGGTTGACCCCGCGCGCCTGCAACAGCGCGAGGGCCGCGCGGGTGCGCTCGCCCGGCGACAGGGACTCGTTGGGGCGCAACACATGTGGGCCGCGCAGGCCGAACTTCGCCAGCAGCGTGCGGACCTCGGCGTCGGGCCAGTCGGGGATCTGCGCGCCGAAGGTCGCCGCGAGGGTGGCCGGGCCGCGGAACAGCCCGCGCGCCTGATCCACCTCGCCGATCGCCACGCCGGAACCGAGGGTGGCGGTGCCCTCGTCCGGGCGCACCCGGCCCAGCAGCAACCCCAGCAGCGTCGACTTGCCCGAGCCGTTGGCGCCGGTGACCACGATGCGGTCGCCCCAATCCACTTGCGCGGTAACGGGTCCCAGCGTGAAGTCGCCGCGGCGCACCGTGGCGCCGGTGAGCGTCGCGACCACGGATCCGCTGCGCGGGGCGGCCGCGATGGACATGCGCAGCTCCCACTCCTTGCGCGGCTCCTCCACCGCGTCGAGGCGTTCGATGCGGCGCTGGGTCTGGCGCACCTTCGACGCCTGCTTCTCGGTGGATTCGGCGCGCATCTTGCGACCGGCCTTGTCGGAGTCCACCTTTCGCGGGTCCCGGGCCTTGCGCCGGGCGTTGCGCACGCCGTGTTCGAGCCAGTTGCGCTGGGTCTGCATGCGGTTCTCCAGCGCTGCCTTGGTGCCGGCGTACTCCTCGTACGCCTCCCGGGCGTGCCGCCGGGCGATCTCGCGTTCGGCCAGATAGGACTCGTAGCCGCCGTCGTAGCTGCCGACCTGCTGCTGCGCGAGATCCAGCTCTACGACGCGATTCACCGTGCGCGCCAAGAACTCTCGATCGTGGCTGACGATCACCAGCGGCGCCCGTACCCCCGCGACGAACTGTTCCAGCCGTGCCAGGCCGTCCAGATCGAGATCGTTGGTGGGCTCGTCGAGCAGCAGGATGTCGAAGCGCGACAACAACACCGACGCCAGTCCCGCGCGGGCGGCCTGACCGCCGGACAGCACGGTCATCGGGGTGTCCAGGCCGTGCGGGAGGCTGTCGATCAGGCCGAGGTCGGCGGCCACCTCCGCGGCGCGCTGTTCGAGATCCGCGCCGCCCAGGGCCAGCCAGCGTTCCAGCGCGGGGGAGTAGTCGTCCGCGCCGCCGTCGGCGAGCCGTTCGGCGGCGGCGTCCATGATCCGTTGCGCCGCGGCGACTCCCGTGCGCCGGGACAGGAAACCCAGCACGGTCTCGTCGGGGACCCGTTCGGGTTCCTGCGCGAGATAGCCGATGGTGGCGTCGGGCGGGCTGAGGACGATCTCGCCGGTGGGCGGGCGCTGCCCGGCGAGCATGCGCAGCAGCGTGGACTTGCCCGCGCCGTTCATGCCGACCAGCCCGATCACGTCGCCGGGCGCCAGCACGAGATCCAACTCGGTGAACAGGGTGCGTTCGCCGTGCCCGGCCGACAGCCCGCGTGCGTGCAGAGTGGTCACCTCGACAGTGTGCCGGGGTCGGGGTGCGACCCTGAGGCCGGGCCGCCGGAAATCAGGGTGCCGATCGGTCCCCTGCCCGATGCGGCGTCGGGCGGCCCTCGCGCACAGTGGAGGAGTACCTCGACAGAAGGAGAATTCGATGACCGTCCCCACCCGCCGCCTCACCCGGACGCCGGACGACAAGTGGATCGCGGGCGTTTGCGGCGGCATCGCCCGGTACTTCGGCTGGAACGCCGGCATCGTGCGGCTGCTGTTCGTGCTGTCGTGCCTGCTGCCCGGGCCGCAGTTCATCGTGTATCTCGTGCTGTGGGTGATCATTCCGAAGTACTGAGGGTGGCCCGGCTCGCATAGGATGGGCAGACATCTCGACGCACGTCCCCGAGGAGCCGCACATGATCTCATCAGGCGATCTGCCGGGCCTTGATCTGCCGAACGCCGACGCGCACTCCGACCTCGGCGGCCTCGGCCCGGTGGAACTGCACGATCCGACGCAGGACCTGACCGGTGACGGCATCCCCGACACCGAGACGGTCCACGGCGCGCACGCCATGGAGGTCTGGACCGATATGGACCACGACGGCACCGCCGACCACGTCTCGATCGTCGACGACGACGGCGATTACGCCGCATGGGAATTCCATCACAACCCCGACGGCACCACCGAGTGGGTGCGCACCGATCAGGGCCACATCGGCAAGTAGCGCGTTTCGCTCAGCGCGACGACAACCCTCCTCGCGCCCGGCTCGTCGTCCTAGCCTCACCGAGATGACGACAGATGCGGGTAACGCGCTCAACGACATCACCGAGGCGACCGCGCGGGCGGTCGCGCAGGATCCGGGCAACGCCGCGGTCGTGTTCGCCGCGTCGGGCCGGCCCGAGGGCGCGGTCGGGACCGTGGTCACGGCCGGGCGGCACACCGTGCGGGTGGACGAGCCGCCGAGCCTGGGCGGCGAGGACACCGCGGCCAATCCGGTGGAGGTCTACCTCGCCGCGCTCATCGCCTGCCACACCGTCACCTACCGGTTCTGGGCGCAGCGGCTCGGCATCGCCGTCGCCGATCTCGCGATCGAGGCCGAGGGCGATCTGGATGTGCGCGGCTTCTTCGGACTCGACGACGCGGTGCGGCCGGGTTTCCAGAAGGTGCGGCTGACCGTGCGCGTGACCGGACCCGAATCGGCGGACCGCTACGCCGAACTGCATCGGGCCGTCGAAAAGCACTGCCCCGTACTGGATCTCACCGCCGCGCCGACGCCGGTCGAATCCACGCTCGTCACAACGGTTTCCGCGTAGCCGTTCACCACGGTTCGTCCGCGTCGTCGCGCAGCCGGCGCAGGGCCTGATCGAACCAGCCGGAGAACAGGGCGGTCAGGTCCGCGGTGCCGGCGGGGCGGACGGTGAGATGTTCGCGGGTGCACTGCTGGAGATAGCGGCCGTCGTCGGCGACGTCGATCCACTGGGCGGTGTACCAGGGCTCGGCGGCGTTGTGGAGGTATCCGGCCAGCAGACCCGCCGCCCCGCCGCCGTCGGCCGGGCGCTTCGCCAGCCGCCGATATCCGGCGGCGTCGGTGGCGTCCGCGAGGTGGAAGGTCGCAGGTTGCGCGGTCCCCGCCGGGAACGTCGGCAGGATGTGCGCGAGCCGCGGGGCCAGTTGCTCGGTGGGGAACAGGCGGCAGCGGATGCGGCCGTGACTGTCGTCGCCCGCGGTCTGGGTCACCAGCACCGCGTGATTCGCGTCGCGCGCGCCCACGATGCGGTACTCGCGCGGCACCCCCTTGCCGAGAGTCGTGGAGCTGCCGAGGATCTCGACGCGCAGCTCGCAATTGGTGAGCGTGTGGAAGGCGCGCCGGATGAGTTCGGTCTCCTCGGCGTCGTAGCGCGCGCGGACCGCCGTCCGATGCGCGGCCACCTCGTCGTTGCTGGGGAATCGGCTGGTGTAGGAGATCAGCGGCGGAAACCGATCGTTCGCGTCGCTGTACCACAGGACCGCGAAATCATCCGGGTCCCAATCCCATTCGGGCATTTCGTGTTTGTCCTGTCGTGCGGCTACCGCTGCGGTGGTTCGGGTTGATCGTGGTCGCCGCCGATCACACCGCCCGGGATGGTCCGGGGTGGCTTCCCGAGGAGCTCCTCGGTGTTGTCCATGTTCTTGAGCCAGTCGGGGGTGTCGTGCGTGTTCTCGTCGTCCTCGGATTTGCCTCTGCCGCCGGGCATTCCGGGGAGGCCCATCCCGGGCGTCCCCGGGTTCCCCGCCCGCGCCGCGGCCGCGGCCGCCGCCGGTGTGCCGACTCCCGGCGCCCCGGGCACGCTCCGGCCCGGCGCATTGACCGAGGATCCGCCCCCCGAGCCCCCGCCCCCGCCGGGGAAGCCGCCGGTACCCGGCACGCCCCCGCCACCGGAACCCGGTGCGCCCGAACCGATTCCGGCGGGCCGAGTGGAGGCCCCATGATCCGAGCCCGTCGCGGACGCGGGATCGATGCCGGTACCGCCGGGCTGAACCGAGGCGGGATCGGTCGGCGTCGCGTGATCGCCGGACGGATTCGGAGCGTCCCGCCCGGGATCGACCTCGTCCAATCCCGGAACGGGACCGTCACCCGAATGACCCCCGCTCTCCCCCGGATTCGGCCCCGAATTGGGCTTACCCCCACCGTCGTCGGTGCCGCCGCTGCGCCCTCCGATCTCGGCCGTGTACAGCGGGTTGGTGGGGCTGACGGGTTGCGGCAGCACGGGGATCCGGCTGTCGGCGGTCTTGAAATCGGTGAGGTAGTAGTTGCGCATCGCCTCGCGGGCGTGATCGCGGGCGGCGTCGATGGACTTGCGGGAGCGGGGGCCGTTACCCCAGCCGTCGGGGTTCCAGAAGTGCCAGCCTACGGAGTTGTGGGGTTCGGCTACGTTGGCTTTGGTGTTGTCTATGCCGGTCACGGCGGTGGTGACCGTTTGGGACAAGGCACTCAGGGCTGGGGCCAAGTCGAGGGCTCGTTGGGCGTAGGTGTCGATGGCCTGGCGGGACGCTTCGGCCGCGGGGCCTTCCCAAGCGGCGGCACTGGAACGGCGTATGCGCGTGGCGAATTCGGTGACGGTGGCTTCCCAGGTCGTGGCGAGCCTGAGATAGTTCCCGGCCGCGGTGTAGGCGTCGGACGTGTTCTGTGGGCTGAAGGCTCGATAGATCGCCCAGTGCTCGAGGGCGTCCGGGTTTTCGCCGCCGGATATCTGTGGGGGTTCGTTCGGGATCGTCATCGCCATTTACCGTCCGATTGCTGCATCGGTCCTTGTACCAAGCCAGGAAGAATCTTGCTGGGCGGCATATTCGCGGTCACTTCGTTGTATCTGGCCGCGAACTCTTGATCCGCTTCGATGTACTTCTGCGCGATCGTGCGGTGCAGTTGCTGGAGGTCGTCGACGATCTTGTAGTGCTGCTCCAGAATGTCTTGCAAGTTGTTGCCGCCCGCGTCGCTCTTCCCGTTCACGGGGCCCGCCTTCGTTCGGAATCGTTGGACCAGAATGCGAGCCGACGTCAGAATGTCCTGATCCTCGCCAAGCCCCCAATGTTCTTGATGGGCAATGTCTCTTGCGACCTGTTGCAGGTGCCGGATCGAGTCCTTGAAGGCCGTGCAGTCGCGATCGATGTAGGCGAATTCCTCGGCGTTCAAACGCACATCGGAGTCGAATCGGACCCTGAGGTTACCCGCCTCGGCCTCTTTGATCAGCGCGGCCAACGGCGTTGGTGCCGAGGGAATGTCATCGGTCATTGCAGGTCTCCTCCCGCGACAGAGCGGCGCAAACTCGGCCGCCTCAGGCGGATGCGGGGATCAGGGGCACGACCTTACCGGCGAGGTTCTTCCCCAGTTCGCAGGTGTCCATGTTCCCGGTCTTCCGATTCGAGGCCGGGTTGTTCAGCGAGAACTCCACGCTCCCCCCCTTGAGCTCGACGTTGAGGATGCAGATGTGCTTGGTGTCGGGCTCGTCGTTGTCGTGGTAGGTCAGTGCCGGGCGCCCGCCGATCGTGAGTTCTTCCGCCACGGTGAATGCGTGATTTTCGCGGATCATCTGCAACGTGATGTTGGTCGTTCGGATGGAGGTCGAATAGCCGTCCGATACAACCCACTGGCAACCGCGCCACTGAGTACCGCCGCTGCCATCGGAGTTCGCGCTGATCCGGCTGTGCAGCTGCTCCGTGTCGAGCACGGACTGCGGAATGGAGCACGGATCGAATGCTGTTGGCGCGGGCGCGAGCCTGGTCGAGGAGGCCTGCGGGGAATCAGCCGTCGGAGGACCGTCGGAGTGCGATCCGCATCCGGTCACTGTCACGACCAAGGCCGCCGCGACCGCACCGGGAATCGAACTTCCCCACCTGCTCATCGCACCCTCTCGATTCGACTGTCGCACAGGACGACCGGATCGGCCCCCCTTCACCTGCCCTGACCGTACCGCCCCACCCCCCACCAGGCAATCGCCCCTACTTCCGCAACAACTGAACAGCCTGCAACAGTTGCCGTTTCGACGGCGCCTCCACCTCCGGCTCCGGCGCGGCGTGCGGATCGACCAATTCCGTATGCGGCACAACCGCTTCCGGGTCCGCGAAGGGCTTGTAGGTCTTGTCGCCGAGGAGTTGGTGCATGAGGTAGCCGACCAGCAAACCGCGGGTGGTGCGTTCGGTGCGGGGTTCGTGTTTGCTGGCGCCGAGGGCGGCTAGGGCGCGGCGGCCCTCGATGATGCCGTTGTGGGAGGCCTTGTCGATCGTGCGGAGGATGGCGGGGCCGCCCCAGGCGGCGGCGAGGGGGACGGCGTTGCAGCTCAGGGAGTCGAGGTCGGCGGCTCCGGCGACGATGAGGGCGGGGATGTCGATGTCGGGGGCGAGGGATTCGGCGGAGGGGGCGGTGGGGGCGGGGTAGAGGGCGGCGACGGCGGCGACCTTGCGTTGGGCGGCCGCGATGACGGCGGCTCCCGCGCCCATGCCGTGTCCGGCCAGGGCGAGGCGGTCGGGGTGGACGCTGATCCTGCCGTCGCCCAGGCGAACTCCGTTGCAGATGTCGAGCGTGGTGAGCAGATCGGTCGCGAGGTTCAGATGTGACGGAATCGGCCCGCGCTCGGTATCGGGGGCGGCCGCGACGAAACCCCAGGACGCGAGGTGCTCGAGCAGCTTGCGATAGTTGCCGACCCCGGTCAGCCAGCCGTGACCGAAGACGACCGCGGGCAGGTTCAGCCCGCTCTCGGGAGTGAACACCACCCCCGGCTGACCGGTGATGCCCAGGTTGCCGCGCATGACCCGGTGTGGTCCGGGACCGGCCAGAGAGCTCAGGAGCGATTTCACAGACGCCGACACGGACTCGAACTTAACCGATCACCCCGGCACACACCGCGCGTCGCCGTCCGATGCGCGTCCGCGCCGCCGCCCAGTACGCTGAGTACCCATGTGCGGAATCGTGGGCTACGTCGGTTACCGGGACGCGCTGGGCGTAGTCGTGGACGCGCTGCGCCGCATGGAGTACCGAGGATACGACTCCGCGGGGGTGGCGATCCTCGACGGCTCGGGCGGCATCGCGGTGGAGCGCAAGGCCGGTCGCCTGGCCAATCTGGAGGCCGAACTCGGCGCGTCGGGCGCCGCGGCGTTCGCGGGCAGCACCGGCATGGGCCACACCCGCTGGGCCACACACGGCGCGCCGACCGACCGCAACGCCCACCCGCATCGCGACGCCACCGGCAAGGTCGCGGTCGTGCACAACGGCATCATCGAGAACTTCGTCCCGCTCCGGCGCGAACTCGAGGAGGCCGGGGTCGAGTTGCGCAGCGACACCGACACCGAGGTCGCGGTGCATCTGGTCGCGCGCGCCTACGCGGCGGGTCCGACCGCGGGCGATTTCGTGGGCAGCGCGCTGGCCGTGCTGCGGCGGCTCGAGGGCGCGTTCACGCTGGTCTTCACGCACGCCGATCATCCCGGCACGATCGTGGCCGCGCGGCGCTCGACGCCGCTGGTGGTCGGGGTCGGCCAGGGCGAGATGTTCATCGCCTCGGATGTGACGGCGTTCATCGAGCACACCCGCGAGGCCGTCGAACTGGGTCAGGACCAGGCCGTCGTGATCACCGCCGACAGCTACACCGTCACCGACTTCCACGGCGAGGACGGCGTGTCGACCCGGCCGTTCACCATCGACTGGGATCTGGCCGCCGCCGAGAAGGGCGGGCACGACTACTTCATGCTCAAGGAGATCGAGGAGCAGCCCGGCGGCGTCGCCGACACCCTGATCGGGCATTTCGCCGAGGGCCGGATCGTGCTGGACGAGCAGCGGCTCGCCGATCAGGAGCTGCGCGAATTCGACAAGGTCTTCGTGGTCGCCTGTGGCAGTTCGTATCACGCGGGCCTGCTGGCCAAGTACGCGATCGAGCATTGGACCCGGCTGCCGGTCGAGGTCGAACTGGCCAGCGAATTCCGTTACCGGGACCCGGTTCTGGACCGTTCGACGCTGGTGGTGGCGATCTCGCAGTCCGGGGAGACCGCCGACACGCTGGAGGCCGTGCGGCACGCCAAGGATCAGAAGGCCCGCGTGCTGGCCATCTGCAACACCAACGGCGCGCAGATCCCGCGCGAGTCCGACGCCGTGCTCTACACCCGCACCGGGCCGGAGATCGGCGTCGCCTCGACCAAGGCGTTCCTCGCGCAGATCACCGCGAACTATCTGGTGGGCCTGGCCCTGGCCCAGGCGCGCGGCACGAAGTACCCCGACGAGGTGGCCCGCGAGTTCGCCGAACTGGAGGCGATGCCGAAGCTGGTCGAGCGGGTCCTCGAGACCGCGCCCCAGGTGCGGGCCATCGCGCGGCAGTTCGCGCATCAGTCCACGGTGTTGTTCCTCGGCCGCCACGTCGGCTACCCCGTCGCGCTCGAGGGCGCGCTCAAACTCAAGGAACTGGCGTACATGCACGCCGAGGGCTTCGCCGCGGGCGAACTCAAGCACGGCCCGATCGCCCTGATCGAGGAGGGCCTCCCGGTGATCGTGGTCATGCCCTCCCCGAAGGGCCGGGCGGTGCTGCACTCCAAGCTGCTCAGCAATATTCGCGAGATCCAGGCGCGGGGGGCGCGGACGATCGTGATCGCGGAGGAGGGCGACGACACCGTCCGGCCGTTCGCCGATCACCTGATCGAGATTCCGGCGGCGCCGACGCTGTATCAGCCGTTGTTGTCGACGGTGCCGTTGCAGGTGTTCGCCGCCGAGGTGGCTCAGGCGCGGGGGTATGACATCGATAAGCCGCGCAACTTGGCGAAGTCTGTGACGGTGGAGTAAGGGGCTGGCTTCGCGCCCGTTAGGTCTTGGGTCCTGTCGTCGTCTCGGATCTTCTTCTCGCCCTTGACGGTTCGTCGTCTGGACCTGCGCTGTGCCCTCGGCCGGATCTCCGCTGCCGCCCTGGCCCCGCCCCGTGTGCCTCGGCTCGGCGGCTAACCGCTTGTGCCCGAAGCGCTTTCGGGCAAGGGCCTACTCGCTCCGATCAATTGCCAACGCCGACAAGGTCTTCGCTCGAAGGCTCGCGCGATTCGCCTCGCTCCAACAGCCCCGAGAGGACGGCCAGCATGACGGCGCTGCCGGAGAGGGCGACGCCGACCCAATTGGTGGCCGGGTAGCCGAAGCCCGCGTCGATGACCAGGCCACCGAGCCAGGCGGCCAGGGCGTTGCCGAGGTTGAAGGCGCCGATATTGAGGGCCGAGGCGAGGGTGGGGGCGGTGGCGGCGTAGTCGAGGACCCGCTTCTGTAGAGGTGGAACCGTCGCGAAACCCAGTGCGCCGATGAGCATTACGGTGACGGCCGCGGCGAACTTGTTGTGCGCGGTGACGGTGAACAAGGCCAGCACCAGCGCGAGGCCGGACAGGGTGAGGTAGAGCATCGGCATGAGATGCCGGTCGGCGTAGCGGCCGCCGAGCAGATTGCCGATGAGGAAGCCGACGCCGAACAGGGCCATGATCCAGGTGACCGAACTCTCCGCGTACCCGGTCACATCGGTCATCATCGGCGCGAGATAGGTGAGCGCCGCGAAGACGCCGCCGAAGCCGAGCACGGTCATCGCCATGGCGAGGACGACCTGCGGATTACGTAGCACCGCAAGCTCTTTCCGCAGCCGGGCCCCGGGCTGGGCGGGTTGATCGGGAACCAGCGCGGCCACCCCGGCGAAGGCGATCGCCCCGACCACCGCGACGAGCGCGAACGCCAGCCGCCAGCCGAAGTGCTGACCCAGCAGCGTGCTCAGCGGCACGCCGACGATCGCCGACACGGTCAGACCGGTGAACATCATCGCGATCGCCCCGGCCCGGCGATCCGGCCGGACCAGACCGCCCGCGACGATCGATCCGATCCCGAAGAACGCCCCGTGCGCCAGCGACGCCACGATCCGCCCGGTGAGCATCAGCCCGAAACTCGGTGCGGCCGCCGAGAGCGCGTTACCGCCGATGAGCAGGCTCAGGCTGATCAACAGCATGCGCTTGCGGGACACGCGGGTGCCGAGTCCGGTCATCACGGGCGCGCCGGCCAGCACGCCGAGCGCGTAACCGCTGACCAGCCACCCGGCGGTCGGAATCGAGACGCCGAAGCCGTCGGCGATTCCCGGGAGCAGGCCGACCACGATGAATTCGGTCGTGCCGATGGCGAACGCCCCGACGGTCAGGGCGAGCAGTGCGAGCGGCATGGATGCGCCTCCCAAAGCAATGCGTGCGAGTATTACAGGCGTAGACAATAGTTGCACACGCTTGTTAAATGCAAGCGCATGTTGTTTCGGGCGATGGTTATCCTGGAGGCGGACCCCACGCAGGAGGAACACATGACCGCGGACGCCGCGCTCACCGGCCTCGCCGACGGCTGGTACGCCCTGTCGGTGCTGCACGATCGCATCGAATCGCGCATCGAACGCGCCCTACAGTCGGGTCACGGCTTGAGCGTGCGCGAATTCTCGCTGCTGGTGGTGCTGAGCCGACAGCACAGCGGACCGGGCGGGCATCTGCGGATGAACCAGGTCGCCGAGTCGGTGGCCCTGAGCCAGAGCGCGACGACCCGATTGGTGACCCGCCTCGAGGACCGCGGCCTGCTCCAGCGCTACCTGTGCCCCGACGACCGGCGCGGCATCTACACCGACGTCACCGCCACCGGCCTGGCACTCCTGGAACAGGCCCGCCCCACCCACGACGACGCCCTGTCCTCCGAACTCCGCCAAGCCGCCGCGGACCCCGAACTGGCCCCCCTGGTCTCGGCCGTGGAAGCCCTGAACACCACCGCCACCACCCGCTGACCCAACCCAGCCGCACCCTTTGCATGGATCCGCACCACTTGCAAGTGGTGCGGATCCATGCAAAGGGT